>DATDKF010000430.1:0-15132 GCA_036520135.1 Solirubrobacteraceae bacterium | reverse complement strand
CGTTAGAGCCCCGCGCGTTACGCGGGCTCAGGCAGGAGCTCGAGCCCATGCTCGGCTGCCTCGCGGACGACCGCGAGCTGGTCGAGCTTGCGCTCGAACTCCGGCGGCGTGTAGCAGTGCATGTCGGCCGGGGCGCCCATCTCGTAGGCGTCCCACAGGCTGCCGCACACGTACACGCGCTCGAGCCACGGCACGCCGTCGAAGAAGTCGGACACGAGCACGACGACGTACTCGGGCCCGCGCTCGCGCTGCGGGCCGGCACCGCGGAGGTCCGCCACGCGGGCGCCGCCGAGCAGCGCACGCTGGACCGGCCATCGATCTGCGACCCGCTGGACGTAGCGCTCGAGCTCGCGGTGGTTGAGCTCAGGCTGAGTCACTGGCCAGCGGATCGTGGCAAACCGGGCGCGCGCCGGTCAAGGCTCACGGCATGAGTGTGATGCGATCGCGGGCCGGCGGCACGATCGGCGCGCCGGTCAGCGAGGGCGACAGGTGCGACGCCAGGGCGTCGGCGTCGCCGAGCCCGTCCACCGGGTCGGATCCGGTGTGCAGCACGTAGAAGCGGTCGCCACCGCCCGCCAGCGACGAGTTGACCGTGACCCGGAACGCCTGCCACGGCTCGACGGGCCGCCCGTTGATGCGCAGGTCGATCACCGGATCGGCCGCGGTGTTGCACGGCTTGCCGGCGATCGCCTGGGCCGTCGCCTTGCTCCACGAGTAGGTCACGCCCGCCGACGTCTGCAGGACGTTCGGCGACGTGCGCCCGCACCACTGCTCCTTGAGCAGCTCGTGGATCTGGCCGCCGCTGTAGGTCATGGTCACGAGCTTGGTGCCGAACGGCTGCGTCGTGAAGGCGCGGCCGTACGTGATGTCGCCGGCCGGGAGCCCGGCGCGCACGGTGCCCGGGTTCACGAAGGCGATGTCGGCGCGGCTGGCGGCGCGCTGCGCGTCGGCCACGAGGTTCCCGGCCTTGCTCTCGCCCGACGGGTCGCGCTTGCGGCCCGCCCGCCGCGCCATGCGTCCCACCAGGCGGTCGCGGATCGGGGCGGCCACGCGGCTGTAGCGCGCGATCAGCGCGGAGATGTCGGGCGCGGGCGTGACGTCCTGGCCGACGACCCAGTTGCGCGCCCGGACAGCCTGGACCTCGTCGTCCTTGCGCCTGATGTCCAGCTCGACCTTGGTGATCAGCCGCCCGTACGAGCCCGCGCTCGTCACGCGCCGACCGCCCAGCAGGCAGTTGTAGATCTGGTGCGTGTGGCCGGTCAGGAAGAGGTCCACGTCGCGCGTCGTGCGCCGCACGATGTCCGTGATCGGGCCGCTGACGCCGGGGCAGCCGTCCACGCCCACCCCCTCGCGCACCGAGAAGCCGCCTTCGTGCACGAGCGCGACGATCGCGCGCACCCCGCGGCGGCGGAGGATCCGCGCGTAGTGGTTGAGGATGTTCGCCTCGTCGCGGAACCGCAGGCCGGCCGAGCTGGTCGGCGAGAGGAACGCCGGGGTGGTCTTGGTGGTCACGCCGATGAAGCCCACCCGCACGCCGCCGCGCCGGCGGACCGCGAACGGCGGGAAGAACGTCTTGCCGGTCGACCGCCGCTCGACGTTGGCGGCCAGGTAGCGGAAGCTGGCGCCGGAGAAGCCGTTGCCGTCGCGGCAGCCGTCGGTGGGCTGGCAGCCGCCGCGCTGCATCCGGTGCAGCTCGGCCTGCCCCTCGTCGAACTCGTGGTTGCCGACCGAGGCGACGGACAGCCCGATCTTGTTCATGACCTCGATGGCCGGCTCGTCGTGGAACAGCGACGAGAGCAGCGGGCTGCCGCCGATCAGGTCACCGGCCGCGACGACCAGCGTGCGCGGGTTGCGGTGGCGCAGCATGCGGACGTGCGTCGCCAGGTACGCGGCGCCGCCGGCCGGCACGCGGTCCTCGGGGTCGCCGGTCCGTGTGACGTACCCGGGCAGCGACGGGTCGAGATGGCCGTGGAAGTCGTTGATGCCGAGGAGCTGGACCTCCACGGGCTTCGGCGGCTTCTTCTTCTTGTGCTGCGCGGAGGCGGGCGCAGCCGCGAGCAGCATCGCCAGCGCGGCGACCAGCACTGCCACGGGATACGGAATCCGGCTCTCCACCATCCGGAAGGGAAACAGACGGGCAGGCGCGACGTTGCGGTCAGTCGGTGAACTCGGCGGCCTCGTGCGGGCCAACGCAGGCCACCGACGCCGCCTCGGAGATCCCGCGCGCGATCTCGTTCACCTGGTCGAACGTGGTGCGGTCGAGCGCCGCGATCGCCTCGTCCGGGTCGATGTCCTGGCCGAACACGACCGACTGCGTGGCCGCGTGGCGGGCGACGGCGTTGGTGTTCTCGAACGCCAGCACGCGCCGGCCGGCGGCATACGCCCGGGCGCGCTCGAACTCGTCCTCGCGCGCGCCGTCGGTGCGCAGCTCGGTGACGATCTCGCGCATCCGCGTGAACGCCTCGACGCACTTGCCGGACTCCAGGCCCGCCGACAGCTGCAGGATCGGGACGTCGGCGAACGTGTGGTCGATCGAGTAGACCGAGTAGGCCAGGCCGCGCTGCTCGCGGATCTCGTCGAACAGCCGCGAGCCCATCGAGCCGCCGAGCAGCGTCGAGTACACGTTGAGCGCGGCGCGCTGCGCCGGGTCGCGCGGGTCGATCGCCGGGCGGTAGGAGATCCGCAGGTGCGACTGGTTGGAGTCGCGCCCCTCGACGAGCGTCTGCGGGGCGAACTCGGGGGCGCGCTCGGTCGAGCCGTCGGGCGAGATCGACGGGAAACGGCCGAAGGACTCGACAAGCTCGCGGTCCTCAGGCACGTGCTCGATGTTGCCGACGAGGAACGCGCCGCCGCGGGCGCCCGCCCACTGGCGCGAGCGGAACGCCACGATCGCTTCGCGCGTGAATGTGCGCAGGTGCTCCTCGGGCCCGAGCACCGGGCGCCCGAGCGGGTGGTCACCGAACGCCGCGCGGTCGATCAGGTGCTCGGCCACCACCGACGGCTGGTCGTTGGCGCGCGCGATCTCCTGGATCACCACGCCGCGCTCGCGGTCGAGCTCCTCGGCGTCGATCCGCGGGCGGCCCACGAAGTCGGTCAGCAGGTCGATCGCGTCGCCGACGACCTCGGCCCGGCAGGTGATGTGGAACGCGACGAGGTCGTGCGACGTGTACGCGTTGAGCACGGCGCCCATCCGCTCGGCCGTCTCGTTGACCTTGCGGTAGTCGTCGTACTTCTGGCCGCCCTTGAAGACCAGGTGCTCGAGGAAGTGCGCCATGCCGTTCTCCTCGGCGCGCTCGGTGCGGGCGCCGGCGTCGAACGCGACCAGCACGGTGGTCGCCCGCGTGCCCTCGATCTCGATGCGGTGGATGGGCAGGCCCGAGGGCAGGGAGGACGATTCGATGCGCGCCATGCCCCTATCTAACCAAGGGCGGCTGCAAGTCCGGTTTCAAGAAAGGGCTCGGCGTGCCGGCACCAAATACCCTCTTTGGTCGCGATGGCAGCTACCGAACGTCATGTCCGCCGGCGCCAGCAGCGCTCGCACACGCCTCAGGCCCCCGCGCCGCGGTCGCCCGTGCCCGGCGCCGTGATCGACTTCCAGAACGTCTCGAAGATCTATCCGAGCGGGGACACGGGCCTCAACGACGTGTCGTTCGCGATCCAGCCAGGCGAGTTCGTCTTCCTGGTCGGCCAGTCCGGCTCGGGCAAGTCGACGACGATCCGCCTGCTGATCAAGGAGACCGAGGCGACCAGCGGCACGATCCGCGTCGCCGGCCGCGAGCTCGACCAGATCTCGCGCCGCCGCGTGCCGTACTACCGCCGCAACATCGGCGTGGTGTTCCAGGACTACAAGCTGCTGCCGAACCGGACGGTCTACGAGAACGTCGCCTACGCGCTGCAGGTCACCGGCGGCAGTCGGCGCGACATCCGCGACAAGGTGCCGGACATCCTGCGCCTCACGGGCCTGTCGCTGAAGCTGCACAACATCCCCGACCAGCTCTCCGGCGGCGAGCAGCAGCGCGTCTCGGTGGCGCGTGCGTTCGTCAACCACCCGCCGCTGCTGCTCGCGGACGAGCCGACCGGCAACCTCGATCCCGAGACCTCGATCGGGATCATGCAGCTGCTCTACCGCATCAACAAGACCGGCACGACCGTCGTGGTGGCGACCCATGACGTCGAGATGGTCAACAAGATGCGCCGCCGCGTGATCGAGCTCGCGCACGGCCGCGTGGTGCGCGACGAGAAGGCCGGCGCCTACACGGCGCGCGAGTCCACGCGCGAGTTCGCGCTGCGGCTGCGCGAGGACCTGCCGTGAAGCTCGGCTTCTTCCTGCGCGAGGCGCTGCGGGCGCTCAAGCGCAACGCGGTCCCGTCGTTCGCCGCGATGGCGACCGTGCTCGTCACCGTGATGCTGCTCGGCGTCTTCATCCCGGTCGTCCAGGCCACGACCGGCGCGGCCAACGAGGTCCGCGGCCGCGTGATCGCCGACGTGTTCCTCAAGACCGACGCGACCGCCGCGGACATCTCGCGCGTCCGCGACCTGCTCGAGAACGACACGCCGCACGTGGCGAGCATCGATTACGTCTCCAAGGAGCAGGCGTACGCCGAGGAGAAGAAGAAGCACAAGGACGCCTACGAGGCGCTCGGCACCGCGAACCCGCTGCCGCCGACCTTCCGCGTCACGCCCGACTCGCCGGACAACATCACCAAGGTCCGCAACGCGCTGTCGCCGATCGGCCCGAGCGGGCAGCGCACGGTCGTCGACTCGGCGATCGACGAGGTGTCCAACCGCGAGGAGGACACCAACAAGATCCTCTCGGTCACGCGCGTCGTGAAGCTCACGACCGCCCTGCTGGCCGCGCTGCTCGTGATCGCCTCGGTGCTGCTGATCGCTAACACGATCCGGCTGTCGCTGTACGCGCGGCGCCGCGAGGTGGAGGTGATGAAGCTCGTCGGCGCGACCGACTGGTTCATCCGCTGGCCGTTCATGATCGAGGGCGTGCTGGTCGGCGCGCTCGGCGGCCTGCTGGCGATCCTGCTGCTCGCGGTGCTCAAGATCGCGGTCGTCGATCCGCTGGCCGCGCAGTTCGCGCTGATCGCCGCGCCGGACACGATGAACTTCCCGCTGCTGATCGGCGTGCTGCTCGCCGCGTCGATCGCGGTCTCCGCCGCCGGATCGGGCATCTCGCTGCGGCGCTTCCTGCGGGTCTAGAGCTGCTTACCTCCTTCTGACGCGCCATCGCTACCGTGGTGCGGGCGCATGCTCGGTCGCAAGCACTCCTCCCTGCCCGTGTTCCTGTTCTTCGGGGTGCTCGTGCTGGTCGTGGGCATCTATCTCGGCGGCCATCCGAGCACGCTGCCGAAGCCGGTCCGAGACGTGCTCGTGCAGGACAGCGACGGGCAGGTCTACGACGAGGCGATCGACACGCTCGAGCGCGACTACTACCGCAAGGTCGATCGCAAGGCGCTGCTCAACCAGTCGCTCGAGCAGGCGGTCCGCTCGCTCGACGACCGCTTCTCCAACTACTTCGCCCCGCACGACTTCTCCGACTTCCAGCAGGCCACCGAAGGGCGCTTCGAGGGCGTCGGAATGTCGGTCGAGGAGATCGACGAGGGCCTGCGCGTGATCACTGTGTACGACGGGTCGCCGGCCGACCGCGGCGGGCTCAGGCCCGGTGATGTGATCACCGCCGTCGACGGCCGCTCGATCGCCGGCTCGAGCTCGGAGGAGTCGACGACGCGGATCAAGGGCCCGGCCGGCACGTCGGTGAAGCTGACCGTGAAGTCGGGCAAGAAGACGCGGGAGCTGACGCTCAAGCGCGCGTCGGTCGAGATCCCGGTCGTCAAGTCCGAGATGCGGCGCGCGGACGGGCGCAAGATCGCCTACGTGCACCTCGCCGGGTTCACGGCCGGCGCGCACGACGCGGTCGGCAACGCGGTCCGCAAGCTCCTCAAGGAGGGCGCGCAGGGCGTCGTGCTCGACTTGCGCGACAACGGCGGCGGCCTGCTCAACGAGGCCGTGCAGGTGTCCTCGATCTTCATCCCGGACGGCAAGATCGTCAGCACCAAGGGCCGCGCGCGGCGGGAGCGCGTCTACGACGCCACCGGCGGCGCGATCGACACCCACATCCCGGTCGCCGTGCTCGTCAACGACCGCAGCGCGTCCGCGTCAGAGATCGTGACCGGCGCGCTGCAGGACCGCGACCGGGCGACCGTGGTCGGCACGCGCACGTTCGGCAAGGGCGTCTTCCAGGAGATCGAGCCGCTGTCCAACGGCGGGGCGCTCGACATCACCGTCGGGGAGTACTTCCTGCCCAGCGGGCGCAACCTCGGCGGCGGCGGCGTGTCGCGCGGCTCGGGCGTAACGCCGGACGTGCGGGCCAAGGACAACCCGAAGACCCCGCGCGACGAGGCGCTGCTCGCGGCGCTGCACGAGGCCGCGTGACCCAGCCGGTCGTGGCCGTGCTCTCCAAGCACGGCCGCTTCCTCTCCGCGACGCCGTTCTTCGCGCGCGGGAGACGGATCACCGTCGACCGCCCGCGGACCGGCGCGGCGCGGATCGGAGACCTCGTGCTGGTCGAGCCGCACGGACGCGGCGGCGGGCACGGCAAGGTCGTGCGCCGGCTCGGCCGGCCCGACGTCGCGCGCGACGTGCTCGAGGGCCTGATGCTCGACCGCCGGCTGCGGCGGCGGTTCGACCCGCTGGTAGAACGCGAGGCACGCGAGGCGCCCGCACACGTGCGCGATCTGCCGCGGCTCGATCTGCGGGCGCTGCCGACGTTCACGATCGACCCGCCGACGGCGCGCGACTTCGACGACGCGATCTCGGCCGAGCAGCTCGGCGACGGCGCGGTACGCGTGTGGGTACACATCGCCGACGTCGCCGCGCACGTGCCGCCGGGCTCGCACGTCGACCGCGAGGCGTTCCGGCGCGGGACATCGGTGTACGTGCCGGGGCTGGTCGAGCCGATGCTGCCCGAGGCGCTGTCGAACCAGGCGTGCTCGCTCGTGCCGGACCAGGATCGGCTGGCGGTGACCGTCGAGATGGAGCTCGACGGCGCCCGCCGGCGGCGGGTGGCGTTCCACCGCACGGTCATCCGCTCCGACCGGCGGCTGACGTACCCAGAGGTCGACGCGATCTTCGCCGGCCGCGAGCGCGCCGAGGAGCCGTGGGCGGCGCCGCTGGCAGCGGCGCGGCGGGCGGCCGACGCGCTCCAGCAGGCGCGCGAGGCGCGGGGCGCGCTGGAGGTCGAGTCCGAGGAGCCCGAGTTCGCGTTCTCGCGCGAGGGCCACGTCACTGCACTGGTGCCGAGCGAGCAGACCGAGTCGCACCGGCTGATCGAGCACCTGATGATCGCGGCCAACGAGGCGGTGGCGACGCTGCTGGAGTCGCGCAAGCTGCCGACGCTGTACCGCGTGCACGAACGGCCGGAGCCGCTGCGCGTGCGGCACCTGGCCGACCAGCTCGCGTCGCTCGACGTCCCGACGCCGCCGCTGCACGAGGACATGACGCCGCAGCAGGCGGCCGACGCGGTCGCCGCGATGGCGCGGATGGTCGCCGCCGAGGTGCGGCGGCGCGACGGCGCCGGCCGGATCGCCTTCACCTCGCTGGTGCTGCGGTCGCTCAAGCAGGCGCACTACTCCCCGCGCAACGTGGGCCACGCCGGGCTGCGCTCGCCCGCCTACTGCCACTTCACGTCGCCGATCCGGCGCTACCCGGACCTCGTGTGCCACCGGGCGCTGCTGAGCGCGATCGGGGCGGGGGAGGAGGCACCGGCGGCTTCGGGCCTCGAGGCCGCGGCTGAGTGGTCGTCCGAGCGCGAGCGCGACGCGATGTCGATCGAGCGCGCGGCCGACGCGGTGGCGCGCTGCTTCCTGCTCGAGGCCGAGCTCTTCCAGCGCGGCTGGCAGAGCGAATGGGCGGGCGAGGTCACCGGCGTGATCGGCGCGGGCGCGTTCGTCGCGTTCGGCGACGGCCACGAGGGACTGCTGCCGGTGCGCCGGCTGCGCCACGACTGGTGGGACCTCAACGAGCTCGAGACGATGCTCGTGGGCGCCGAGAGCGGCAAGGCGATCCGCCTCGGCGACGCGGTCACCGTGCAGGTCGAGCGCGTCGACGCGCCGCGCGGGCGCGTGGATCTATCGCCGGTCGAGGTCTGATCGGGGGCCGGGTGCCCCCGGTCCGATCAGGACGCGGGTCCGGACGACCCGCGGGGGTAACACTCGAGGCAGATCGACTCGGGGATCATCCCGGCGCGCATCAGCACCGCGAAGATCTGGCAGCCGAGGCAGAGCGCGAGGATCGACTCGAGGCCGGCGGCGACGACCAGCATCGCCAGCAACACGTCGGCGCCGGTGGTCGCGCCCGCGAGCGCGAGGATCGCCGCGGTCGTCGTGATCACCGCGCCCATACCCTGCGCGAAGCGCTTGGGCGGGCCGGCGACGTACTTCGGGGCGCCCAGCCGGGGTGCGGCGACGCGCGTCGCGAACTGGCCGAGCGGGCTCAGCGTCGGGCCGGTGAGCACGCGGGCCCAGAAGCCGTAGGCGAGCGGGACGAGCAGCCAGTACGCGGACGTGAGCAGCGTGAGCAGCGCCACTACCATCACCACCCCCGCTACGACGCGTGCGGCCTTCTCGTTGACCGGGTTCGGGAACGAGAGCACGGCGTGAATTGTAGGAAACTGGATAAGGAATGCGGCTTACTCGCATTCGCAAGCTCATGCGAGCGCCTTAGTTAGATGTCAGATATCGCGAGAAACCGCCAAGCGAGCCACAAGTACCACCTGCTCGAGAAGTGGGAGGCCGGTCTCGTGCTGACCGGCACCGAGGTCAAGTCGCTGCGCGAGGGCAAGGCGCACATCAAGGACGGCTATGCCTCGCTGCGCGACGGCGAGGTGTGGCTGCACAACGTCCACATCCCGCCGTACGCGCCCGCGGCGCGCGAGAACCACGAGCCCGAGCGGTCGCGCAAGCTGCTCATGCACAAGCGCGAGATCGAGCGGCTGATCGGCAAGACCCGCGAGAAGGGACTCACGCTGGTGCCGACGCGGCTGTACTTCTCCGGCGGGCGGGCGAAGGTCGAGATCGCGCTGGCGCGCGGCAAGGACGTCGGCGATAAGCGCCAGGCGATCAAGGAGCGCGAGATGAAGCGCGAGATGGAGCGGGCGATCAGGCGCTGAGCACGGCCTTGCCCGGCACCTGCCGGTCGAGCAGTGCCTGCAGCGCGTCGTCCGGCTCCCACAGGCTGCCGGTGAAGCCGATCCCCGGGTCGAGCCGGCCGGCGGCCAGCTCGCTCACGAGCAGCGCGAGGTCGCGCTGCCCGGAGCCGTGGAACTCGAGCTCGTGGAAGACGCGCAGGCCGTAGAGGCGCGGGCCGCCGCGGTTGTAGAAGGTCTCGGTCTTGAACGTGGTTGGCTCCGGCGACGAGGCGCCGAACGTCACGATCGTCCCCTTCCGTCCGACGCGCGTGAAGGCGGCGGCGAGGCTGGCACCGCCGACCGAGTCGAGCAGCAGGTCGAACGGCTCGCCCTCGGGGGTGAGCTCGCTGATCAGCTCGTCGGCGCCGAGCTCCTTCAGGCCCGCGCCGCGCTCGGCGTCGCGGACGACGCCGGTCACGTGAGCGCCCGCGCGGTGGGCGAGCTGGACCGCGAAGCGGCCGACGCCGCCGGCCGCGCCGGTGACCAGCACGCGGCGCCCGAGCAGCGGGCCGCCGACCTCGAGCGCGCGCACCGCGGTGAGGCCGGCCACGGGGAGCGTGGAGGCGGCCTCGAAGCTCACGCTGTCGGGCAGCGGGGCGATGCGGCTGGTGGGGACGGCCGCCAGCTCGGCCCACGCGCCCTCGTCGGCGAGGCCGACGACGCGCGTGCCCTCCTGCGGGCCGCTGCCGTCGGCGGCCGCCTGGCGCACGACGCCGCCGATGTCCCAGCCGGGGATCGTGCCCTCCTCGCGCATCGGGAGGCGGCGCACCTCGCCGCGGTTCAGCGAGACGGCCCGGACCTCGACGATCGCCTCGTCGTGGCTTGCCCGCGGGTCGGGCGCCTCCCGGAGGGAGACGCCCGACGGAGCGGAGCGGTCGGCGACCAGCGCGCGCATCACCCGGTGAGGGGCCCGGTGAACACCACGATGCGCTTGAACGGCGGCCGCTCGGGCGGGGCGGGGGGAGGGGGAGAGGGAGCAGGGGCCATCGGATCTCCTGTCATCCGTAGTTCGATGACCATCGTATCAAACGTTCGACGGGCGTCGAACAAGCGCCTCGAGCATCGCGGCGATCGCGGGGCGCTCGGCGCTGCCGGCGCGCACGGCCGCGTAGATGCGGCGGTACGGCGGCACTCCGGCCACCGCGCGGACGACGACGCCGGGCGGCGGCGGGCCCGCGAGCTCCGGCACGAGGCCGACGCCCGCGCCGGCGGCGACGATCGCGTAGGAGACCTGGAAGTCGTTGGTGGTGTGGGTGATGCGCGGCTCGTAGCCCGCCTGGTGGGCGGAGTGGACGACGACGAGGTGGCAGAACGAGCCGACCTTGCCGGCGATCCAGGGCTCGGCCTCGAGCGCGGCGATGTCCACCTCGGCCGCGTCGGCGAGCGGGTGGTCCGCGGGGAGCGCGAGGCGGACCTCGTCCTCGAGCAGATCGGTGCGCTCGAGCGCTGGGTCGTGCGGGGTGGGCGCGAACGCGTACTCCTGGGCGAGCGCGACGTCCAGCTCGCCGAGCTTGAGCTTGGGCAGGCTGTCCTCGGGCTCGAGGTCGCGGGTCGTGACGCGCAGGTCGGGGTGCCGGCGTGTGAGCTGCGCGATCGCGCGCGGCAGCAGGGCGCGGTGGGCGCTGGCGAAGGCGGCGCAGCGCAGGACGCCGGCGACCTGCGTCGTTGTGCGCTCGATCGCCGCCTCGGCAGCCTCGAGCTCGCGCAGGATGCTCTCGGTGCGCGCGACGAGCTCCTCGCCCGCGGGCGTGAGCCGCCGGCGGCGGCCGTTGCGCTCGAGCAGGTCGACGCCGGCCTCGCGCTCGAGCGCGGCGAGCTGCTGGGACACGGCGGGGGCGGTGTAGCCGAGCGCGTCGGCGGTGGCGGCGATCGTCCCGCGGGCGGCGAGCTCGCGCAGGACGCGGAGGCGGCGGACGTCGAGCATCGAAAGCTGAGCTTACGGTCTGGCCAAGAAATCGCAACTGGAACTTTCGGTCGGCGGTCGCCACGGTGCCCGGCATGCGCCCCGTCCACGTCGCCCTCGCGCTCTTGGTCGCCGCGATCTGGGGTCTCAACTTCGTGGTCATCGACGTCGGGCTCGACGACTTCCCGCCGCTGCTGCTCTCGGCGTTGCGGTTCGCGCTGGCGTCGCTGCCGCTGGTGTTCATGCGCGGCGGGCCGGGCGTGCCGTGGCGCTGGATCGTCGCGGTCGCGGCGGCGATCGGGATCGTCAAGTTCTCGCTGCTGTTCATCGGGATGGACGTCGGCATGCCGGCCGGGCTGGCGTCCCTGGTACTGCAGGTGCAGGCGTTCTTCACGCTCGGCTTCGCAGCGGTGCTGCTGCGGGAGCGCCTGCGGGCGGCGCAGCTCGCGGGGCTGGTGCTCGCGGGCGCCGGGCTCGCGGTCGTCGGGACGGGGCTCGACGGGCTGGCCACGCCGGGCGGCTTCGCGCTCGTCATCGCCGCCGCGGCGGCGTGGGGCATCGGCAACGTGGCGATCAAGCGCGCCACGCCCGCCGATCCCTTCCGCTTCATGACGTGGTGGTGCGTGATCCCGCCGCTCCCGCTGCTCGCGCTGTCCTTCGCGTTCGAGGGGCCGGCCGAGATCGGCGACGCCCTCGCCGGCATCGACCTCGGCGGGATCGGCGCCGTGGCCTACATCGCCTTCGCGGCGACCACCCTCGGCTGGGGCCTCTGGGGGTACCTGATGCGCAGCTACTCGGCCTCGACGGTCGCCCCGTTCTCGCTGCTCGTCCCGGTCTTCGGGCTCGGCTTCGCGGCGCTGCTGCTCGGCGAGCCGCTCGGGGTTCGAACCCTGATCGCCGCCGTGCTGGTCGTCTCCGGCGTGCTCCTGACCCAGCGCGCGCCCCGGATTTCGCCGCAGATTGCGGGAATCCGGGCGCCGGCGGGCTTGCGTGGCGAAACGAGCGCCGGTTAGGTTGGCGCCCGACGCGAAGGTTGAGACGCAGAGAGCGAGGCCATCGAGGTGAGAGGCCCGCCGCCCCGTCCGCGACGGTGCTTGCACTGGCGCGGAGGGCTCCTCAAGCGGCTCCCTTCGCGTCGTTTACTTAACCTCTGCGCATGACTCGCGATGAGGTGCAGGCCTGGCTCGATCGGTACGTGGATGCGTGGCGGTCGTACGACGTGGACGGCATCGGCTCGTTGTTCTCCGACGACGCCACGTACGCGTATCACCCCTACGACGCCGAACCGCTCCGGGGGCGCGACGCGATCGTCGCCGCCTGGCTCGGCGAACGCGACGAGGTCGGCTCGTGGGACGCCCGCTACGAGCCGCAGCTGATCGACGGCGACCAGGTGGTCGCCAGCGGCGAGACCCGGTACGCGGACGGCCACACGTTCTCGAACCTGTTCGTGATGAGCTTCGACGACGCCGGCCGCTGCGCGTCGTTCGTCGAGTGGTACATCGAGCACCCGTGATCATTCGTCTGAACGCTATTTCTCCGAGGATGCGGGATGCGCGTGTCCCGCCCTCTTGCGCGCTCGGCGGCCGGCCGCATAGGTTGATCGCAGACGCGGAGGTTGTCGCAAAGAGCGAGGCCACTGAGGTGAGAGGCCCGCCGCCTAACCTGATCGGTTCGCCGTGAAGGGGGCTCCTCAAGCGGCCGCCTTCGCGTCTTTTTCGTTCTCAGAACGTGGCGGTCTCGTAGTGGACCGCGTGACTCTCGTACCGGGAGAGCAGCTCGAGCGCGCGAGGTTCGAGGACCGGGGTCTCGTAGTCGTCGCCGGCGAACGTGCGGATCGCCTCCAGGGCGTCGAACCGAGTGAGCGTTACGAAGGCGACCTCCTCGCCGTCCGGCCGCTGCAGGACGTCGGCGCCGCGGAACCCGGCGATCGATCGCATCGCGGGGAACAGCTCGTCGAGCAGGAATCGCTTGTACGCGTCAGCGTTCGAGGCGGCCGTCCAGCCGCGCCACATGCGCGTGATCATCATTTCTCCGGAGGTTGCGGGATCGACTTCGCGGGCCCCCTTGCGCGCCGGCGCGGGCCTGCATAAGTTGGTTCTCGGCACGGAGGTGAGTCGCAAAGAGCGAGGCCACTGAGGTGAGAGGCCCGCCGCCTATCTCGAGTCGGTTCGCCGGCACGAGGGGCTCCTCGAGCGGCTCCCTTCGTGTCATTTCTCGTTAACGGGGTCAGACCCCCGCCTGCTCGAGCAGCGCCAGCCAGATCTCGCTGCGCGTCGGGAAGCAGGGGACGGCGTGGCGGAGACGGTCGAGCGGCACCTCGGCGACGATCGCGATCGTGGCCGCGTGGAGCATGTCCGCGACCTCGGCGCCGGTGATCGTCGCGCCGACGACCAGGCCGCGCTCGCGGTCGATCAGCAGCCGGGCGGTGCCCGGTGCGCCGCGGCCGTAGTACGAGCCGCCGGCGTTGCCCGACGTCTCGGTCTCGACGACCTCGACCACGAGACCCGCCTCGGCGACGGTGTCCGTGGTATGGCCGACCGCGGCGACCTGCGGCTCGGTGAAGATCACCCGCGGGCTCAGCGGCCCGTCGCCGCCGTGCGCGATTGCGGTCTCCTTGCCGAGGATGTGGTCCGCGGCGATGCGGCCCTGGTACTTGCCCATGTGGGTGAACAGCGCCTTGCCGTTGATGTCGCCGATCGCGTACAGCCACGTGTGGCCGTCGGCGCGCATCAGCGCGTCGACCGCGACTGGGCCGTCCTCGGAGATCCCGACCGTGTCGAGCCCGAGTCCTTGGGTCTGCGGCGTGCGCCCGAGCGCGACGAGCAGCGTGTCGCCGTCGGCGGTGCCGCCGTCGGCGGTGGTCACGACGACCGTCCCGTCGCGCTCGGCGACCTTCGTCGCCTTCTGGCCCGTGCGGATGTCGACGCCGTACTCCGCCAGCGCATCGGTCACCTGCGCGCAGGCGTACTCCTCCTCGCGCGGCAGCAGCCGCCGCTCACCCTCGATCAGCGTGACCTGCGAGCCGAGCGTCTGGAACGCCTGCGACATCTCGACGCCCACCACGCCCCCACCCATGATCACGAGCCGCTCGGGGATCTTCTTGGCCGTGGTGGCCTCGCGGTTGGTCCACGCATCGTCGATCGCGTCGAGCCCTTCGATCGGCGGCATCGACGGCAGCGACCCGCCCGCGAGGATCACCGCGCGCGTCGCCTCCAGCTCGTCGTCGCCGACCCGCACCCGCCGCTCGCCGGCCAGAGCGCCCACGCCGCGGACGAGCTCCACACCCCGGTCCTCCAGCCACGGCAGCTGCACCGAATCGTCGAGGTCGTGGATGATCTCGTCGCGCCGGTCGAGCACCGCCTGCACGTCGAGCGTCCCGGTCGCGGCCTCGGCGGCGCCGGGGATCCGCCGCGCCTCGGCGAGCGCCTCGTACGGCCGCAGGAGCGCCTTGGACGGCATGCACGCCCAGTAGGAGCACTCACCCCCGACGAGCCGGTCCTCGACGATCGCCACGCTGAGGCCCGCTCCACCGAGCCGCCCGGCTGCCACCTCACCGGCCGGGCCCGCGCCGATCACCACCACGTCGAAGGTTCGCATCCACGCTCCCGTCGCTCGAACACAGGGGTTGCCCTCTACAATGGAGACCGTACATAGCCCCTGGGGACGACACGGCTTCGACGTGGCCGGTTCGCGGGGGCGGTTGCGAGCCGAGGTCCCGGAGGCCTCGTTAAACCCCGGGAAAACCATAAGTGCGAAGAGCACGAACGACGTTCACCACGTCGCTCTCGCTGCCTAGCAGAAACTAGGCGCAGAGCCTCAGCCTCCCGGAGCCTGCGACGGGAACGCCGAGACCTCAACAAGCAGGATCACCCCGTGAGGCCCGCCTCAGCCGATCGGGGGACATCTTTAGAGGCTGGCCCCCCGCAACCCCGCCGGCGTTGGCGAGCGGGGGGTGAGACACAGAGCGCCGGATACGCTCGTAGACGCCGTCCTTTGCGCGGTTGCGGACGTGGGTTCGATTCCCACCGTCTCCACT
>DATDKF010000429.1:0-3618 GCA_036520135.1 Solirubrobacteraceae bacterium | reverse complement strand
CGCGGGAAGCGGGCGATGTGCTCGATCATCTCGGCGTTGTAGTCGGCCGTCAGGCCGGCCTCGTGCTCGCCGCCGTCCGGCATCGGGAGCCACCCGACGAAGTCGGTGAGCCACGCGTAGGCGGCGCGCTTCTCGTCGGGGTTCTCATGCAGGTAGTAGTCGATCTCCCACCCCTCGTCGGCGATCCAGAGGTCGTAGTGCTGCTCGCTGACGAGGTCGTGGAACACCATGAAGTTGGCCACCAGGATCTCGTCCATCCGCCGCCAAGCCTGGAAGCAGTGCAGGTCGTGATCGACGGACTCGGAGTGGATGTGGTGGGACTCGTTGGCCAGGTGCTCGCTGGCCGGATGCACCTGCTCGCCGGCGGCGTCGAGCGCGGCCGTCACCGGGTGCTGGGCGAGCCAGTCGATCTGCAGGTCGGGATGCAGCGCGCGCAGCTCGCGGGCGATCGCGATGTCGCGCCGCGCGTGGCCGAGCCCGATCGGCGAGGAGAGGTACAGCGCGCGCTTGGCGCGAGTGCGGCCGCGCGTCCAGCGCCGCGCCGGCGGCCGCGGGGCGACGAACTCTCGCAGGAGCAGGTTCACTCGCACGGGGTCGCGGGCGTGCGGGCAGTGCCCGGAGCCCTCCAGGGCGACGAACGCTCCGCCCGTGACGTCGGCGAGCTCCTCGCCCACCACGCAGGGCCGGACCGCGTCCTCGGTGCCATGGATCACGAGCACCGGGCATACGATCCGGCGGCAGAGGGCCGCGAATTCGTCGCGGTCGTGCAGCTCTCGCCCGAGGGTCGTGAGGGCGAGCGTCTCGGGCGTCGTCTCCAGCCCCCACCCCACGCAGTCCTCGAACTGCTTCGTCGAGTGCGGCTCGGTGAAGACCTTCGCGAAGAAGAACTCGAGGAAGCCGCGGTAGTCCTGGAGCCAGTAGTGGCGGTTGTACTTCGCCCAGCCGTCGTAGGTCTCCAGCGGCTCGTCGAACGGGGTCGTGGTCCGCGCCAGGTGCTGGGCGAACGGCGCGGCGGGCGCGATGAAGACCGCGCCGGCAACCCGCTCCGGGTGCTCCGCCGCGAGCACGGTTCCCCAGAGGGCGCCGGCCGACAGCCCGACGATCACCGCGCGCTCGGTCGCCGTCGCGTCCATCACGGCCACGGCGTCGGCGGCGAACTCGCGCTCCGCGTAGGCCTCCACCGTGCTCGGGCGATCGGAGCGGCCGTTCCCGCGCCCGTCGAACGTGATGACGCGGGCGTGGCGCGCGAGGTACGGGATCTGCGCCTTCCAGTGGCGCGAGTGGATGATCGACCAGGTGGGCAGCAGCAGCACGGTCGGCTCACCGGAGCCGTAGACCTCGTAGAACAGCCGCACGCCGTCGCGCTCGACGTACCCCTCCTCGTCGGGGTAGCGCGCGCGGGTCTGCTCGCGCAGGGCGGGGGATTCGATCGTGGTCATCGGTCTTCGCTCCTCTCCAGCCAGCCTTCGATCCACTCGAGCAGGTCCCGCTGCCCCGTCTCGACGCCCGACAGCCGCTCCAGGATGATGCCCTCGTTGAAGGTGATCACGAGCGACACGAGCGCGTCGAGCGGCATCTCGATCCCGTAGCGCTCGCGTGGCCCGGCGAACGCCTCGGTGAGGACCGCGCGCCATTCGGCGTCGACCCGGGCGACGCGTTCGCGCAGCTCCGGGCGGTTCCACGCGAGCGCCTGCAGCTCGTACCAGACCTTCTGGTACTCACGGTCAGCGTCCAGATAGCGCATCGCCGCACGCCACTTCTCGACGAAGGGCGTCGCGGGATCCGTGTACATCGCGCGCTGGCGCGCGATCAGCCGGTCGGTGAATCGCTCGAGCACACGCGCGAGCAGGTTCTCCATCGATCCGAAGTAGTAGTGGACGAGGCCGTGGTTGGCGCTCGCCTCCTGCGCGACGGCACGGGTCGTGATGCCGCCGTAGCCAACGGTCACGAGGAGGCGCTCCGCGGCGTCCAGGAACGCCTCCTCGGTCGCCTGTCGTGCTACCGACGCCGGTGCCACCGCTTCACCGCCGCGAGCTTGCAGCGCACGACGACCAGCACGCCGGATGCCGCCGCGGCGACGCCCGGGGCGAGCGTCAGCGTCTCGTGGTGGGCAAACATCACGGGAAGATCTCCGTCGTGCAATCGCCGCCCTGGAGGCGGACCTCGTGAGCTCGTGCGGGTCCGTCGGGGCGGTCGTGGAGGTCGACGAAGAAGTCGCGGTCGATCTCCATGCCGCCGTCGGGGTCGCAGTCGACCCGCAGCAGCCATGAGCGCAGCCCGGGGTAGAACTGGTTGTCCCAGGTCGAGTACAGCGAGTTGCTCACGTAGAGCCGGCGTCCGTCGAGCGAGAGCTGGAGCATCTGCGGGCCGCCGCCGAGCTCGCGGCCGGCGTCGGACGGCTTGCCCAGCACGCCGCCGAGCTGCAGCTGCGCGGTCAGCCTCGGGGCGCTCGGATCCGAGACGTCGTACTGGCGCAGGTCGCCGTGCAGCCAGTTCGAGAAGTACAGGAAGCGGTCGTCCATCGAGACGACGAGATCGGTGATCAGGCCCGGCACCGGGAACGGCCAGCCCTCCTGCTCGACGCTGTCGACGGCGATCACGTTGTCGGCGGCGTAGGAGCCGTTGTCGCGGTGGAAGTGCCACATCGTGCTCGACAGCGCGGCACCGACGAACCCCTGGTCGGCGTCGGGGTCGTGCAGCCAGCGCACCTCGAGCGGGACGAGCCCGGTCTCGCCGAGCTCGAGCGTCTGCTCGACGCGGCGCTCGCTCAGATTCCAGAAGTGCAGCCGGCTTCCGTAGCGGCCGGCGGCGACGTCGTCGAGGTCGAAGCCGGACTCGTACGCGTTGGGCTCCCCGAACTCCGACGAGGCCAGCACGTTCCTGCGCGGCTGATACCAGAAGTCGTAGTTCAGGGGCGGGTGCGGCCCGCCGTTCTCCCAGCGGCCCTTGACCTCGAACGTGCGCGCGTCCAGGACCGCGAACCCGCAGGCGCCGTTGCCGTCGGCGTCCCCGAGCATGCTGATCACCACGTTCTCACCGGGCATGCAGTGCACGGTGTGCGGGCGGGTGAGCCCGGTCGCTCGCACGATCTCCTCGGCCTCGATCACCTTCTCGATCCGCGGCCGCCGGGGATCCGTCGCGACGTCGAGGATGTAGACCCGCGACGAGCGGAAGCCCGGGACGATCAGGTGCGAGCGGTCCGGGCCGTGGCAGGCCGAGCTGCAGCGATTCCACCCGAAGTGATGCAGCTCGTCACCCACGCTGGACATGTGCGTCTCGTGCACGATCCGGCCGTCGCTCGCGTCGACCACGGCCATGAAGTCGGGCCGCTCGACGCCGGTCCCTTCGTGCAGGCACGCGAGATAGAGGAACTCCTCGGCCGGAGCCTGGATCGCCTCGGCGGGCGAGGCGTAGACGGAGCGGGGAGTGGGGTCCATCATTCCGATCACCACCTTTAGTCAATCGACTAAGGCATTCGACCAAACCACGCGGCCGAAGTCAAGGCGCGGCGTCGGAGCCCGGCAGCACGTCGCGCGCCCAGTCGCGCGTCTTCCAGTCCGGCACCGGCGGCTCGGTGCCGGCTGCGGGGACGTAGCGCGAGCGCTCGACCAGCTCGTA
>DATDKF010000428.1:0-4995 GCA_036520135.1 Solirubrobacteraceae bacterium | reverse complement strand
CGCCGAGGAGCTGATGCGCGAGCGCCCCGACCGCCGCGTCGAGGTGGTCGACTCGCGCAAGGCCTGCGGCGCGCTGGGGTTCGCCGCCATGGCGGGCGCCGCGGCGGCGCGCTCCGGCGCCGAGGTCGATCAGGTCGCCGCGCGCGTGCGCGAGGCCACCGAGGAGGTCCGCCTGTGGTTCGCCGTCGACACGCTGGAGTTCCTGCGCCGCGGCGGACGCATCGGCTCGGCCCAGGCCTGGCTGGGCGGCGCGCTGAAGATCAAGCCGATCCTCACCGTCAACGGCGAGATCACGCCGGTCGAGCGCGTCCGCACCGCCGGCCGCGCGTTCGAGCGGCTGGTCGACCTGCTGGTCGAGCGCCGCGAGTCCGGCGCCGACGTGTTCATGATCCAGCACATCCAGGCCCACGACGTCGCCGCGCGGCTGGCCGAACGCGGCCGCGAGATCTATCGGCGCGACCCCGAGTTCGTGTCTGAGATCGGCCCGGTCATCGGCGCGCATGTCGGCCCGGGCCTGGTCGGCGTCACTGGGCTGGAGAGCTCGGTGCTGGGCCCGGTGTAGCCGGCGGCACCAGCGACAGCCGCCGCAGCGTCACGTACTCGCGGATCGTGATCTGGATCGCGGCCGCGACCGGGATCGCCAGCAGCGCACCGAGCACGCCGAACAGCGTCGAGCCGAACAGCACCGATATGAGCACGACGAGCGGTTCGAGCTGGACCGCGCGGGCCTGGATGCGCGGCTGGATGACGTTGTTCTCGACCTGCTGGTAGACGATCGCGTAGACGGTCCAGATGATCGTGTCGATCGGGAAGTCGGAGAACAGCGTGACGATGCCGACGAGGATCGCGCCGAGCGTGGCGCCGACCAGCGGCACGAGGTCGAGCAGGAAGATGATCACCGCCAGCGGCAGCGCGTAGTTCACACCGAGGATCATCAGCATGATCCAGCTCGTCACGCCCGCGACAGTGGCCTGCACGAGCGCGCCGGCGACGTAGTTGCCGATCGCGGTGCCGATGCGGCCGAACAGGTTGTGCATCCACGCTTCGCGCTCGGGGCCGTACTGGCGCGCCCAGGCTTCCAGGAACCGCCTCCCGCTGCCCACCATGAAGATCGAGAGCACGATGATCGTGACGGCGGCGAAGATCGAGTTGACGATGCCCAGGCCGATGTCGCTGAGCACGCCCGCGGCGTCGCCGAGCCGGCTCGGCAGCTTCTGCGCCTGCTCCTCGATCTTGCCGGTGATGTCGTAGTCCTGTTGCAGCCTGCGCAGCTGGTCGTTCTTGTTGACGAAGTCGGTGACCTCCTGCGCGTATTCCGGCAGGTTCTGCACGAGGTTGTTGGCTTGCGTGACGATCGGCGGCACGAGCAGGCCGATCAGCGCGAACGGCGTGAGGATCAGCAGGAAGTAGACGAGCGCCACCGCCAGGCCGCGCTTCATCCAGCGCTCGAGGAAGGTGATCGGGCCCGACAGCGCGATCGCGATGAAGCCGGCGATGAAGATCCACGTGAGCGGCTTGCGCAGGATGTAGATCAGCAGCAGCGCGAGCACGACGCACACGACGACCAGCACCGTCCGCAGGATCGCTCGGATCGTCAGGAACTGCGGAGGGGTGGTCGGGACCGCGGCCATGGCGCTCGCCATCGGGGGTTCGCCGCCGGGCCGCGAACGCCTGCCGCTCCGGCGACCCCTACTGTGACGGGATCGACGGCGAGGTCATCACCCAGCGGGAGGGGCGGGAGCTGCGGCTGCTCGTCGCCGAGCCCGACCTCGCGATCACGTGGTCGCGGTACGCCGCCGGCGAGCGCGGGGCCGACCTGCACGTCCACCGCGAGCACGTCGACGCGTTCTATGTGGTGGAGGGCGAGCTGACGTTCAGGGTCGGCCCGGACGCGGAGCGGCTCGCGCTGGCGGCGGGCGGGTACGTCGCGATCCCGCCGAACGTCGTCCACGCGTTCGACAATGACGCCGCGACGACGGTCGAGTACCTCAACTTCCACGCGCCCGACGGCGGCTTCGGCGACTACTTGCGCGCCGCCCGCGACGGCCGGAAGGCCGCCTTCGACAGCTTCGACCCCCCGGCCGACGGCGGCCGCCGGGCCGCCGACGCGACCGTGCTGGAGACCCTTGTGGAGGCCGGCCTCGGCCGGCTCCGCGTCGGCGCCGACGGCTCGCCGCCGCCGGCCGCGCGCTTCACGTTCGGGGACCTCTGGGTCGCCGCGCGTTAGTCGCCGGTCATCCCGCGAACGGCCTCGTCGATCCCCGCGCCGCCCTGCTCGACCGGCTCGACGTAGAGGCGCGCCCAGATCACGTGATCGTCGCGCACGCCGGCGACGATCACGCCGGCCATGTCGAGCCGCGTGCCGTCGGGCTGCGTCCCGCACCAGCGCCACTCGCTCCACTCGACGTTCCCGGCCCGGTCGGCCCGGACCAGGTCGGACGTGAAGTCGGGCACGTTCTCGAAGATCGCCGACCAGTTCTGGCGCACCTGCTCCACGCCGCGGAACCCGCGGTCGGGATGGGCGGGCTGCTTGCTGTCGTAGGCGCGGTCGAAGCAGGCAACGAACGCCTCGATGTCATGCGCGTTCATCGCCGCGTTGAGGCGCTCGACGACCAGTCCGTCGGCCATCTACAGCAGGTCGCCCTCGTCGCGCGGCCGCTTGAACAAGCGGTTCACGTCCACGTCCATGCTGCCGGGCATCTTCGCCTTCATCTCGATCTCGCGCGCGTCCGCGGTCCGCCTGACCATCGGCGCCGTGCCCATGATCAGCACCGCCACCACCAGCACGATCACGACGACTACGACGACCACCATGGCGCGAATGCTAGGCGACGACCAGCGGTTCCACGTCACCGGCCTCGCTCGGCGCGAGCGAGGTGGTCGGCAGCCGACGCGTGAGCGCCAACGACAGCAGCGCGGCGAGCGCGACCGCGCCGAGCGAGAGCCGCAGCGCATCGAGCTGCGCCTCGCCGTAGTCGGCGGCGACCGCGCGCGCCTGATCCGGGGTGAGGCCGCCGTCAACGGCCGCCTGCTCGGCCGCTGCCACGGGCACGATGTCGATGCCCTGCTCGGCGTTGGCGACGATCTGCTCGCGCGCGGCGGCCGGGACGGCGGGGTTGGCCACGATCCGCTCGCTGAAGCCGGTCGCGAGCGACGCGAGCAGCACGGCGCCGATGATCGCGGTTCCGAGCGATGAGCCAAGGTTCTGGGCGGTGCCTTGAAGCCCGCCCGCCTCGCTCGTCTGGGTCGGCAGGACGGCGGACATGATCACGTTCCCGAGCTGTGAGGCGAGCAGGCCGGCGCCCGCGCCGATGAGTCCGAGGGCCACCTTGAAGCCGGTGTCGTTGAGCGTCACGTCGAGCGTCGCGAGCATCACGACCGAACCGATGCTGACCGCGACCAGCCCGATCTGCGCGACGGTGCGCGGCGAGCGCCGGGCCGCCATCCGCGGACCCAGCAGCGCGAAGACGAGCATCGCCACCGACAGGGGCAGCAGGCGCTTCCCGGTCTCGAATGCGTCGAGCCCCAGCACAACCTGCAGGTACACGGGGATGACGAAGAACGTGCCCATGAGGACGAGCTGCTGCCCGACCAGCGTGGAGAGCCCAGCCCGCAGCTGGGGGATGCCGAGCAGCGCGGTGTCGAGCAGCTGGTCGCGCCCGAGCTGGGCGCGCCGCCGCTCCCATCCGGTGAACGCCCACAGCAACCCGAGACCGCCGAGCACCATGAACGGCACCACCGAGAAGCCCAGCGGCGTGATCTCCGTGCCGCCGATCGTCAGCGCCGCGCGCGGCTGCACGAAGCCCCACACGCTGCTGCGCAGGATCGCGAACACGGCCAGGCCCAGTCCCGCCGACGACAGCGCCACGCCCACGATGTCGAGCTGCGGACGCCGCTCGGCTGCGGGCGCCCGCGCGATCTGCCCGCGCAGCAGCAGGATCACGATGACAACCACAGTCTCGGCGGCGAACACGTAGCGCCACGTGAACTGCGTCGTCACCCAGCCGCCGATCAGTGGCCCCGCGGCCACCGCGATCGCGGCGATCCCTCCGAGCAGCGCGTACGCCAACGCGCGCTCGCGGCCTTCGTAGCTCGCGGCGGTCAGCGCCGCGATCGCCGGCACCACCAGCACCGCGCCGAAGCCCTCGACGCCCGACCAGCCGACGAGCAGGACCGCGAGGTTCGGGCTCAGCGCCGTCGTCAGCGACCCGGCGCCGTAGATCGCCAGTCCGATCACGAAGGCGCGATTGGTGCCCAGGATGTCGCCGAGCTTCGCGCCGAGCAGCATGAACGCCGCCATCACGAGCGTGTACAGCGTGATCGCCGTCTGCACGCCCTGGATCGTCGTGTCGAGGTCCTCGACGATCTGCGAGATCGCCACGTTCATGACGCTCGAATCGAGCACCATCACGAACTGGGCCGAGGCCAGGATGAGCATGGGGAGCCACTTGCGCATGGGCGACCAAGCCGCGTCGAAGGACGATCAGGGGCCGGTTTCAGCTTGCGAGGATCTTCGCTTTCTGTGCGGCGAATTCCTCTTTGGTGAGGATGCCCTGGCCCGTGAGGGCGGCGAGTCGTTGGAGCTGTTCGGCGGGGCCGAACACGAACCCGATTACAGACGCGCGGCGAAGGACTCGGATCACCCCAATCGGACGAAAGGCCTGCGGGAATTGCTTGGCTTCACCCGGTTCGGGCGATGCGCCGGTCGGCGAAGCCGTCATAGGGTTGAGCCATGGGTTTCCTACGCAATCGCGGCGACGAGCCGGGCGGCGAGCGGTTTCTCATGCGCGAGAAGCTGCTGGCTATCGGCGACGACTTCTGGATCGAGAACGAGCAGGGCGAACGGGCCTACAAGGTCAACGGCAAGGCGGTTCGCCTGCGGCAGACCTTCGTTCTGGAGGACCCTTCGGGCGACGAGGTCGTGCGGATCCAGGAGCGCAAGCTGAGCATCCGCGACAAGATCGCCATCGAGCGCGGAGGCGACACGGCCGCGAC
>DATDKF010000427.1:0-28536 GCA_036520135.1 Solirubrobacteraceae bacterium | reverse complement strand
GACGCGTTCGCGTCGCTGCTCGAGCTCGCCGAGGCGAACCCGTACACGGCGCGCGCCTACCGCCGCGCGGCCGAGGTGATCCGCGGCGCGCCGGTTCCCGTCGCCGAGCTCGTGGTGTCCGGGCGGGTCCGCGAGCTGCGCGGGATCGGGCCGGGGATCGAGGCGCGGCTGCGCGAGCTGCTCGAGACCGGCGACATCGCCGAGCTCGCCGAGCTCGAGCGGGTGCTCGCGCCGAGCCTCGTCGGCCTCGGCCGCTATCTCGGGCTGAGCGCGAAGCGGTCGGTCGAGATCGCGCACGCGCTCGGCGTGCGCACCGCCGACGAGCTGCGTGCGGCCGCGGCTGCCGGCCGGCTGCGCAGCGTGCCCGGTGTCGGGCCGAAGATCGAGGCGCAGCTGATCGAGGCGCTCGCCCGCGAGCCCGAGCCGCGCGCCCAGCGGGGGCTCACGCTCAACCGCGCGTGGGAGCTCGTGGGCGGCATCGCGGCGGCGCTCGACGGCGAGGTGGCCGGCGACGTGCGGCGCTGGCGCCACTCCTGCGAGCGCCTCGCCGTGGTCTGCTCCGCGCCGGCGCTCGAGCGGTTCGCCGCGCTGCCCCAGATCGTCGCGGTGATCGAGCAGAGCGAGCGGCACGCCGTCGGCGTGACCATCGAGGGCGTGCCGATCGAGGTCGTTGCCGCGGAGCCGTCCGGGGCCGGCACGGCGCTGCTGCGCGCCACCGGCTCCGCGGCCTACGTCGCGGCTCTCGAGCCGCTCCCGGACGCGCCCGACGAGGCGGCGGTCTACGCCGCGCTCGGCGCCCCGTGGTGTCCGCCGGAGCTGCGCGAGGCGCCGTTCCGCGACGCGCCGCCGGAGCTCGTCGACCCGGCCGACATCCGCGGAGACCTGCACTGCCACACGACGTGGTCCGACGGCCGCGCGAGCGTCGAGGAAATGGGCCGTGCGGCGCTGGAGCGCGGTTACGACTACATCGCGATCTGCGACCACACGCCGGCCGTCGGCGCCGTCCGGGGGCTCACGGCCGACGACGTCCGCCGCCAGGCCGCCGAGATCGCGGCGGCGAACGCCGCGCTCGCGCCGTTCCGCGTGCTGCGCGGGATCGAGTGCGACATCCTCCCGGACGGCCGGCTCGACCTCCCGGACGACGTCCTCGCCGAGCTCGACTGGGTGCAGGCGAGCGTCCACGGCGGCCAGCGGATGCCGCGCCGCGAGATGACCACGCGCGTCGAGGAGGCGCTCCGCAACCCGCATGTGAGCTGCCTCAGCCACCCGACCGGCCGCCTGATCAACCGTCGGCCGGAGAACGCCGTCGACCTCGACCGCGTGTACGAGGTGGCGCTCGCAGAGGGCGTCGCGCTCGAGGTCAACGGCCTCCCCGACCGGCTCGACCTGAGCGGCGACCACGTCCGCGACGCGCTCCGCGCCGGCCTGAAGATCGTCTGCTCGACCGACGCCCACTCGGTCCGCGGCCTCGCCAACATGCCGCTCTCCGTCCACACCGCCCGCCGCGGCTGGGCCACCGCCGCGGACGTGCTCAACACCCAGCCGCTCCAGGCGATCCTCGCGGCGCGGCGGTAAACGAACGTCTACTGCGGCGGGGTAAGGAGCGGGGGGATCGGCCGCGGCGGCGGTCCCTGGCGAGTTGACCTCCTATACGGTGGTCAACTCGCCAGACGGTCGGCGGACGAGTGGCAAACGCGCCACTTCGTCGCCTCCCTACCCAGCCGGGGTTGACATTCGCCGGCGCCGCTAGACCGGCTTGTGGTAGACGGCCTCGATGTTGTTGCCGTCGGGATCGAGGACGTAGGCGCCGTAGTAGTTCGGGTGGTAGATCGCGCGCACGCCCGGCGGGCCGTTGTCGGTGCCTCCGGCCGCCAGCGCGGCGGCGTGGAAGGCGTCGACGGTCGCGCGGTCGGCGGCCTTGAAGGCCACGTGGATCCCGTGTGCGACCTGCCCGTGCGTCTCGAGCCAGAAGATCGGCTTGCCATCTCGCCCGAACCCGGCGGCCTGACCCTTCGGCTCGAGCAGGACCGTCAGGCCGAGTGGGGCGAGCGCCCGCTCGTAGAACGCCTTGCTGCGCGCGTAGTCGCTGACCGCGAATCCCACGTGGTCGATCATCGGTCCTCCTGTTGGGCCTTGCGCAGGGCGGTGGCCTGCCGGGCGTCCATCCACATCTCCCAGCGCCGCGACGCCGAGTGCCGGTCATCGAGGAAACGATACGGGCGGCGACCGGCGAACTCGGTGTGGCGCAGGCGCGAGACACCGCCCAGGACGGACGCGATGCGGCGGCGCGGCCACCCCATCGCGTCCTCGATCTGCGGGAACGGGCGCGGCTGATCGGGCGCCTGCGCCAGCGCGTCGAGCAGCTCGCGCATCAGGTCGCTGCAGCGATCGTGGAAGCGCGCGATCTCGCCCGGGTCCTCCATCGCGTTCTGCGGGGCGTGCTCGACCACGAGTCGCACTCTCGACAGGAAAAGCTACGGTGTCGCGGATGCGCAGGGTGTCCGTGGCGGTCCTCGCCGTGCTGCTCGTGCTCGTCCCGGCGGCGAGCGCGAAGGTGGCGAAGCCGCGCTTCGTCAGGAACATCGCGACCGGCGAGACCGGCTGGTTCTCCTCGCCGAGCCTCGTCGATCTCGACGGCGACCGCCGGCTGGAGATCGTCGCGCCGTTCTACTCGACGTTCGTCTACGGCGCCAAGGGGCGGCTGCTCGGCAAGGGCACGGCGACCGAGGGGCGCGTCTACGCGCCCGGCGTGGTCGCCGACCTCGACCGCGACGGCACGAAGGAGATCGTCGTCGGCGGCAACGAGGGCACGGTCGCGGCGTACAACCTGGGCGGCGGCGCGCTGCGGCTGAAGTGGCGCGCGTCGACGTGCAGCGGCGGCGATTGCCCCGAAACCCGCGGCATGGCGGCGGGCGACCTCGACGGGGACGGCCGGATCGAGGTCGTGGCCACGACGACGAACACGTCGCCGTCCGGCTCGCAGGTCTTCGTGTTCGAGCCCAACGGCGGCCGCGCGCCCGGCTGGCCGCGGTACAACGCGAGCGACGCCGGCTTCAACGGGATCGGCAACCACGGGTACGGGGCGTACGGCGAGAACGCCGGGATCGGGAACCTCGACGACGACCCGCAGCAGGAGGTCGTCGTCACGTTCGACAACCACCAGATCAACCTGTTCAACCACGACGGGACGTCGGTGCTCGCGTCGCCGTGGTTCACCAACCGCGCGAGCGGCCACACCGGCGCCCGCCTCGGCTGGGGGCAGTTCATCCGCTGGCTGAGCGCGCGCGTTGAGAAGAACCACTACCACCGGCACACCGGGCCGTGGCCGGACGTCAACAAGACGCCGTGGCTGCAGTGGACGGCTTCGCCGCCGTCGATCGCCGACCTCGACCGCGATGGTCGCAACGAGGTCATCGGCCTGCCCAACGTCGAGAAGAAGGAACCGTACGAGACGCAGGCCTACGCGTTCATGGTGCTCGACGGCGCCTACGGCAGCGGGGCGCGGTCGGGCCGCCGCCACAAGGGCTTCACGAAGCTGCCGCTGACCCGCAAGCCGGCCGTCCGCTCGGCCGGCGACTGGTACCCGCCGAGCGGGATCCCCGCGCCCACGATCGTCAACCTCCAGGGCAGCCGGCGCCCCGAGATCGTCGCGTCGGTCCCCGACGGCGCCGTCTACGCGGTCGGCCCGGGCGGCAGACGGCTGTGGCGCTACGACTACGCGCATGGCAAGCCCAAGACGTTCGCGTCCGAGGTCGCCGCCGCCGACCTCAACCGCGACGGCCGCCCCGAACTTGTCTTCGGCACGTACGGCCCCGCGCCGCGCTCGGGCCGCCTCGTCGTGCTCTCCGCCAAGGGGAGGAAGCTCTACGACCTCCGCTTGCGCCACCAGGGCAGCGACGGCAACGGCATCGGCGTCCCCGCGGCGCCGTCGATCGCCGACCTCGACGGTGATCGCCACCTCGAGATCGTCCTCACGACGTTCGACCACGGGATCGACGTCTACCGCGTCCCGCGCTCGGGCACCAACCGCCTGCCGTGGCCGACCGGCCGCGGCAACCTCCTGCGCACCGGCTAGTCCAGGAAGCGCCGTAGCGACGCGGCGAGCTCATCGGGCGCCTCCTCCGGGATGAAGTGGCCGGACGGCAGCGGCCCGCCCTCGACGTGCTCGGCCCACCGCCGCCAGACGGCCAGCGGGCCGTCGGACATCGCGCCCTCCGCGGCGCCCCAGTGCACGAGCACCGGGCACGCGATCCGGCGCCCGCCGGCGCGGTCGTCGGCGTCCATCGGGCGGTCGATGTGGAAACTCGCCCGGTAGTCGGCGCACATGCCCGCGATGACCTCGGGGGTGAACGCGCGCAGGTAGCGCTCGGTCGCCTCCGCCGAGATCGCGTCCGGCGCGGCGGTCCACGTCGCCAGGATGTCGCGCAGGACGTACTCCGCGCTGGCGGCGATCAGCCGCTCGCCGAACGGCGCCGGCTGGGCGAGCAGGAACCACGGCCAGTAGTCGAGCGCCGCGTCCGCCGCCATCCGCTCGAACTGGTCGACGGTCGGCACGATGTTCAGCACGGCCAGCCGCTCGACCACGCCGGGGTGGTCGAGCGCCATCCGGTACGCCACGCGCGCGCCGCGATCGTGTCCGGCGACCGCGAAGCGCTCGAAGCCGAGCCGCGCCATGAGTTCCACGAGCTCGGCGGCGCGCTCGCGGTTGCTGTAGCCCTCGCCGAGCGGGCCGCCCGGCGCGGCGCGGCTCTCGCCGTAGCCCTTGAGGTCGCAGACGACGACGGTGCGCGCGGCGGTCAGCGCCGGCGCGACGCGATGCCAGCAGTAGTGCGTCTGCGGGAAGCCGTGCAACAGCAGCACGGGCGGCCCGGACCCGGCGACGCCCGGGCGGTAGCCCGTCGACCCGACCTCGACGGCCGAGTACTCGAAGCCGGCGATCACCGGTTAGCGAACGACGCGGTACTTGACGTGCGTAACCGCGGGCGAGGGGACGACCTCGACCGGCTCGAGCGTCGGGTCGCCGACGTCGACGAGCAGCCGCTCGCCGCCGCCGAGGACGACCGGGACGATGTGCAGGTACAGCTCGTCGAGCAGCCCGGCCGCGAGGTACTGGTTGATCGTGCCGGCCCCGCCGGCGATCGAGACGTCGAGGTCGCCGGCTGCCGCGCGGGCCTGCTCGAGCGCGGACTCGACCCCGTCGGTGACGAAGTGGAACGTCGTGCCGCCCTGCATCTCCACCGGCTCGCGCTCGTGGTGGGTGAGCACGTAGACGGGCGTGTGGTAGGGCGGGTCCTCGCCCCACCAGCCGGTCCACGACTCGTCCCACTCCCCGCGGCCGGGCCCAAACATGTTGCGGCCCATGATGAACGCGCCGATGCCCAGCATCATCTCCGCGGCGACCTTGGAGTCGGCGGTGCGCTCACCGGCCTTCTGGCCGTGCGCCTCGTTCCAGGCGTCGGTCGCGAACGCCCACTGGTGCAGGCGCATGCCGCCCTCACCGATCGGATCGTTGAGGCTCTGGTTGGGCCCGGCGACGTAGCCGTCGAGCGAGATCGAGATCTGGCAGGTGACTGAGCTCATGGCCTCTAGGACCGTAGGCCACCGCGGGACTCATCGCGGGCGGGCTAGCCGTACTGTGGCGTTGCCGCCATGGCCGGCTCGGCGCGCGGGTGCGCCGCGCGCCGGACCGCGATGCCGGTGAGGATCTCGCGCACGGTCCGCTCGGCCACCAGCGCCGTGATGTCGAGCGCGCCGATCCGGTCGGGGAGGACCTCGACGACGTCGGCGCCGACGACGTCCAGCGCGCTCGCCAGGGTCCGGCACGCGAGCAGCAGGTCGGCGGACGTCATGCCGCCGGGCTCCGGCGTCCCCGTGCCGGGGGCGAACGCGGGATCGAGCACGTCGACGTCGATCGACAGGAACACCGGGCCGTCGCCGACCGCGGCGACCGTGTCGGCGACGACCGCGCGGATCCCGCGATCGCGGACGTCGTGCATGAAGTGCGAGACGATCCCGCGCTCGCGCTGCCACCCGAGCTCCCGCTCGCCCGGCCAGTAGCCGCGCAGCCCGATCTGCACGTAGCGCGACGGGTCGACGTGGCCGGCCTCGACGAGCCGGTACATCGGGCTGCCGTGCGAGAGCTCGACGCCGAACACCTCGCGCCCGGTGTCGGTGTGCGTGTCGAAGTGGACGAGCCCGACCGGGCCGTGAAGGGCGGCGCAGGCGCGGATGTCGGGCTCGGCGATCGAGTGGTCGCCGCCGAGCACGATCGGGATCGCGCCCGCGGCGAGCACCGCGGCGACGGTCGCCTCGATCGCGACGTGCGAGCGGACCGGGTCGGCCGGCAGGATCGGCGCGTCGCCGAAGTCGATCACGCGCAGCGCGCCGCCGAGCGCGTCGACCCCGGCCTCCAGGTGCGGGCCGGCCGCGCAGCCGGCGGCGCGGATCGCCCGCGGGCCGAACCGCGTGCCCGGGGCGTCCGACGTCAGCTCGTCCATCGGCGCGCCGACGATCGCCGCGTCGGCGCCCGCGAGCTCCGCGGGGTCCTCGGTGTAGGGGAGGCCGGCGAAGGTCAGCAGGCCGGCGTAGTCGGGCTTCTCGCCGTAGGCGGCCCAGCGGCGCATCGGATCGATCATGGTCAGTTCTCCTCGGGCGAGATCAGCAGGGCGAGCAGGTAGACGGCGGCGGCGACGAGGGCTGAGCCGGCGAGGCTGACATCGATGCCGCCGGCGACGTTCGCGAGCGGCCCGGTGTAGAGCGACGTGCTCACCGCGCAAAGGCCGAAGGCCGAGCCCGCGGTCCAGGCCGCCAGCGCGCGCGGGTTCCAGCCGCCCGCGAACCAGTAGCGGCCACCGCGCCGCCCCTCGTTGAACGCCTGCAGGTCGTGCGGGTCGTACGTGCGCCGGCGCGCCACGAAGAAGCCGACGACGTTGACGACGACCCACGGGACCGCGACGCCGTTGAGCACGAGCGTCATCGCCGTGATCGAGTCGACCGCGTCGAGCGCGAACGTCCCGAGGTAGAGCAGGACGCCCGCCGCGCAGGAGGCGATCAGCGTCGTGTGCACGCGCCGCAGCCGCGGCACCAGCGCCTCGAGGTCGAGGCCGCTGGCGTAGAGGTTCAGGACGCCCTGGCCGACGCCGCCGGCCAGGCCGACGACCAGGATCGCCGGGACGTACCAGAGCGGCGCGGCGCCGACGAGGTCGGCCACGTAGGAGTCGCCGACCGACCCGATCGCCACCGCCGTGAAGGCGCCGAACAGCGTCGTCGCGAGCAGGCCGCCGAACACGCCGACCGTCGCGGCGGCGACGACCGGCCGGTCGCCGTAGCGCCGGCGCGAGATGCGGCGCGTGTAGTCGCCGAGGCTCGGCGCGTACGAGAGCGGGCCGGCGGCGGCGACGGTCACGGCCAGCACCCAGGTCTGCCAGAAGCCGCCGAGGACGTAGTCGCCGCCCGCGTAGCCGGCGTCGAACGAGCCGGCGAACGCGACGAGACCGAGCAGCAGCAGGCCGCCGACGATCGGCACGACGAGCTTCTGCAGCGCCACGACCGTGCCGTGGCCGTACAGCGCGACGACCGCGATCTCGACCGCGATCAGCGCGTAGCCGACGGCCAGCGCGCCGTCGCCGGTCGGCGTGCCCAGCAGGCGGTGCGCGCCGGCGACCAGCGCGTCGCCGGACGTCCAGACCGCGATCGCCGCGTAGGCGAGCGCGAACGCCAGCGTCAGCGCGGATCCGACGAGCCGGCCGCGGACGCCGAAGTGGGCGCCGCTCGCGACCGTGTTGTTGGTCCCGGTGCGCGGACCCAGCAGCGCCATCGGCACGGTCACGAGCGTGCCGATCGCCAGCCCGACGGCGCTGGCCGTGACGGCGCTCCACCAGCCGAGACCGAATGTGATCGGCAGCCAGCCGAAGACGATCACCGAGAAGGCGAGGTTGCCGCCGAAGAACACGGCCGCGAGGTTGGCCGGGCGCGAGTCGCGCGCCGCCTCCGGGATGAACTCGATCCCGGTCTCCTCGATGTGGCCGATGCGGTCGGTGACGGTGGGGCCGGCCACGAGCGGCGCGGCGGCGAATGTCGTGCTCATGGCGGGAACCGTACATTAGATTGAAAATTCAGTCAAGAACGATTATGCTTCGCCGCGATGGCCGACCGCAAGAGCGCGATCCTCGACGCCGCCATCGGCGTCATCGCCTGCCGGGGCGTGCGCGGCTTCCGCGTCGAGCAGGTGGCGGAGCAGGCCGGCGTCGCGGTCTCCCTGCTCTATTACTACTTCGGCAGCCGCAACGGCCTCGTGCGGGCGACGCTCGACCACGCGAACGAGCGGGCGGCCACCGCCGTGCGGGCGGCGAGCGGGCGCGCCACCGTCGAGGCCACGCTGCTCTCGGAGCTCGACGCCGACGCGCGCGACACCTCGGTCGTGTGGGGCGAGGTGCTGGCCTCGGCCGTGTTCGAGCAGGACCTGCGCGAGCAGCTGCGCGATGCCAGCGACGCCTGGACCGAGCTGGTGGCGGCGGCGATCGCCGCCGGCATCGAGGACGGGTCGATCCCGGCGAGCGTCGACGGGCACGCGAGCGCCGAGCGGCTCACCGCGCTCGTCGACGGCGTCAGCGCCCGCTGGCTCGCCGGCGTGATCGACCGCGAGCGCGCCCGCGAGCTGCTGGCGGGCGCGATCGCGCGCGAGCTCGCGTGACGCTTGCGCGGTCGGCGAGACTATTCCCATGGCCTTCACCCGCGGCTTCCGGCGCCGCCACCCCGAGACGCCGCCCGGCGTCCAGCTTCCGCCCGGCCAGTACCTCACCGACGGCTTCCCGGTGCTCTCGGCCGGCCCGACGCCAAACGTCCCGCTCGACCAGTGGGAGTTCACGATCACCGGCTCGGTCGCCGAGGACCGCCGCTGGAGCTGGGAGGAGCTGCAGGCGCTCCCCAGCGAGTCGATCACCGTCGACATCCACTGCGTGACCTCGTGGTCCAAGCTCGGCACCGGCTGGGAGGGCGTGTCGGTCGACACGCTGCTCGCGGACGTCGAGCCGCTCGGCGCCTACTCGATGGTCCACTCGTACGGCGGCTACACGACGAACCTCGCGATCGAGGACATAACCGACGGCAAGGCGTGGGTGGTCTACGCCTACGACGGCGAGCCGCTCGAGCCCGAGCACGGCGGCCCGGCGCGCCTGCTCGTGCCGCACCTGTACTTCTGGAAGAGCGCGAAGTGGGTACGCGGGATCGAGGTCATCGACGACGACGAGCCCGGCTTCTGGGAGTCGCTCGGCTACCACGACCGCGGGGACCCCTGGCGTGAGCAGCGCTACCAGGGCGACTGACCGCATCATCGCCTGGCGGCCCGCGGAGATCCGCGAGGTGATCCGCGAGACGCCGACCGCGGCCACGCTCGTGCTCGACGTGGCCGGCTGGCCGGGCCACCGCGCCGGCCAGCACGTCGACGTGCGGCTCACCGCCGAGGACGGTTACCGGGCGCAGCGCAGCTACTCGATCGCCTCGGCGCCCGAGGACGCGGTGGCGGCGATCACGGTCGAGCGGCTCGACGACGGCGAGGTGTCGCCCTACCTCGTCGACGACGCGCGGGCCGGCGACATGGTCGAGATCCGCGGGCCGGTCGGCGGCTGGTTCGTATGGGAGGCGAGCCAGGGCGGGCCGCTGTGGCTGATCGGCGGCGGCTCCGGCGTCGTGCCGCTGATGTCGATGCTGCGCCACCGCGAGCGGGCGGGCAGCGACGCCGAGGCGAAGCTGCTGCTGTCGGCCAAGCGGCCGGACGACGTCCTCTACGCCGCCGAGCTGGCGGCGTTCGACGTCACGTACACGTACACGCGCGACGCGCCCGCCGGCTGGACCGGCTACGCCCGCCGCGTCGACCGCGCGATGCTCGCCGAGGCCGGCTTCGCGCCCGAGGCCCGCCCGCGGATCTACGTCTGCGGCCCGTCGGGCTTCGTCGAGGGCGTCGCGGCCGAGCTCGTCGGGCTCGGGCACGGCGCCGACCGGATCCGGACGGAGCGCTTCGGCGCCACGGGGTGATGACGATGTCGGACGACTGGGTGCTGGACGGCAACGCGGCGGCGGGCCTGCTCGCCGAGGTGTTCACGTTCGAGGCGACGACGGCGGTCGTGACGTGCGCGGGCTGCGGCGCGTCGGGGCCGATCGGCGCCGCGGTCGTCTACGCCAGCGACATGGGGGTGGTCGTGCGCTGCGCCTCGTGTTCGGAGGTGCTGATCCGCGGCGCCGAGCTGCGCGACCGGGTCGTGATGGACCTGCGCGGCGCCGCGTCGATCTCGCTTACGGCTGCCGTGGAATCTGGACCGGCGCCGCCTGCTTGACGAAGCGGCCGCCGACGCTGATCGCGGGCCGCACGTCGAGGTCCATGGCGGACTGCGCCGCGCACATCCCGAGCCGCCGGTAGGCCTCGAACTTCTGGTCGTCGAAGAACTGGTCGAACGTGCTGTGGTGCGGGAACACGCCGTCGACGACCTGGTACTCCTGCAGGTCCCACGGCGACGATTCGCTGAGCGCGCTGCGGACGTAGATCAGCGTGCCCTCGGGCCGCCGGTCCGGGTCGGGTCCGGGGTAGCGGATCGTGCCCGTCGCGCACACGACGCCCGATCGGCCCGTCGTCTCGTCCTCCACCAGGTTGGCCGCCTCCGCGCCCATCTCGATGTCGACGTTGAGCTCGGTGCGGGCGAGCGCGATCGCGTCGGCGAGCGCCTTGCTCGTCCGGCCGCCGCCCGCGTCGAAGCAGTAGATCCGCCGGCAGCCGCGGCGCAGCAGCTCGACGACGCCGAGGTTCTCGTAGTGCCCGCCGTCGGTGACGTAGAGGAACTTGTCCTGCAGGCGGTTGCGGCCGAACAGCTCCTTCCACAGGTACTGGGGGCGCGGCCGATGGCGCACGCTGCGGCCGCGGCCGGCCAGCAGCCGGTGCGACGCGTTCACGTGCTGCGGGTTGAGCACCCAGACGCCGAGCCGGATGTTCGCGAGCGCCAGCAGGAACGTGAGCGGGCGGTAGGTCAGCTTGCCCATCGACGGTGAGACGGCCGCGCCCGACATCGCGACCGCGGCGGGCAGCGTGACGTCGCGCCGCTGGTTGCGGGCGAGCTTCTCGTAGGCCGTCGTGGCCGCGGCGCCGGTCAGCGGGCCGCCGATCGCGGTGGGGCTGAACGTGAAGCTGGCCACGGCGCGCCCCGGCGGCGTCGCGCCGGGATCGGACACGTTCGCGGCGGCGCAGACGATCAGCGTCGGCCAGGCGGCGCCGACCTCGGTCTCGGACAGCGCCACCAGCCGGTCGTACGGCCGCTCGCGCGCGACCGGCACGCCGCCCTCGGCCACGCGACGGAGCGCGAACGCCGACGCCAGCCGCCGCCGGTAGAACGGGTGCAGCGACACCGTGGTCAGGTCGACCACGATCCACATCGCCGCGAGGATGAGGACCGTCGAGATCAGCCACACGACGCCCCGGTCCTCGCTGTTGACCGACACGAGAACGCCAAGCGAGGCGACCGCGACGAGCAGCAGCGGGCCCGCCAGCATCACGACGATCGCGATCACCACCTCGCGGACCTTCTTGGCGAAGCGGCCGAACCAGCCCTGGGAGTCGTCGATCTCCTTCTGGCGGTCGCGCACGGCGCCGCGGACGTGCAGGACGGCCGCCGCCGCGAGCGCGGCCATCGAGGAAAGCGCCGTCCAGGCCGACTTGAGCGCGCCGCCGCCCGCGTCGGCGACCGCCCCGCTGCCGCCGCTCCCCCCGGCGGCGACCGCGGCGAGCGCGGGCACGGCGATGAACAGCAGCGCTCCGACCACGCCGAGCACGAACAGCCGCACCTCCCAGCTCTGCGTCGCGGTCTGCCACCGGTCATGCCGCGGGCGCCACACGACGTCGAGCACGGCGACGGCGAGCGCCGCTGCCAGCAGGGCGAGGATCGGGTACAGCACGCCCGGCGGGACGTGCATGTCGCCGTCGCCGAGGCCGCCGTAGGAGCGGTCGAGCGCGAGCCCGATCAGCAGCCCGGTGATGAGGACGGGCAGCCCGATGAGCAGGACGTTGACGACCAGGCCGGCGACCATGCGCAGCCCGAGGTAGACCTTCGCCGGGCCGTCCGGCGCGAGATAGGAGAGGTGGTTGCGCAGGTACTGCTCCTCCGGCGACCCGGGCGCGAACACCAGACCGTGCGCGCTGTCGATCGTGCTCGGGTCGGAGTCCTCGTCGTTCGGCTCCTTCCAGGTCTTGGCGACCATGCAGAACGCCGAGGCGATGTACGAGCCGCCCGAGACGGCCGACAGGTATCGCGCCTTCTGCAGCAGCTTGCGCTCCTGCAGCTCCTGCAGCGCGCCGAGGTTGAACGCGGCGGAGCGGATGCCGCCGCCCGAGCAGCAGACGCCGGTGCGTTCGGGGTCGTCCGGCGCCTCGTAGAGGCCTCGGAACGACGGCGGCGCCTCGCGCCGGGCGCCGAACAGCAGCCAGCGGCAGGTCCCCTTCCAGCGAGCTTCCGGATCGTCCCGCTCGGGCTCCCCTGGGCCGACGTTGTCGAGCATCCCCTGGTCGGGACCGCCAGCGCTCATGGCGCGACCGTACGCCGGTCGCCGCCGGCGCGTCAAGGAGTGTCAGGCCGCTTGCAGTGCCGCCGCCGGGCCGTGGTCGCCGTCCGCGACCACGCGGTTGCGGCCGGTGCGCTTGGCCTCGTAGAGCGCCTCGTCGGCGGCGCGGAACAGCGGCTCGAACGCGACGTCGGCGCCGACCGCGGCGGCCACGCCGAGCGAGACCGTGACCGGCAGGCCGCCGGGGCGGGCTTCCTCGATGCCGGTTCGCACGCGCTCGGCTATCGAGCGGCCTTCGGAGATCGGCACGCCGGGGAGGACGATCAGGAACTCCTCGCCGCCGAGCCGGTAGATCAGCTCGAACGAGCGCAGCGACTTGCGCAGCAGGTAGGCCGCGTCCTTGAGCACGGCGTCGCCGCGGGCGTGGCCGTGCTCGTCGTTGACGCGCTTGAAGTGGTCGAGGTCCATCGCGATCAGGCAGATCGGCTGGCCGGTCAGCGCGGCCTGCTGCGCGATCTCCACGAAGCGGCCGGCGAGCGCCTTGCGGTTGAGCAACCCGGTCAGCGGGTCGAGCACGGCGTCGGAGCGCTGCTGCATCTCGGCGCGCATCAGCGTCTCGGCGAACGCGGCGAGGCCGCCGCAGCTCGCGAGGCCGATCAGCGTGTACGTGGGGTCGTCGACGAAACCGGCCGGGTCGACGCCGGCGGTGGAGAGCAGCAGCACCGCGATGGTCACGCCGAGGCCGGCGTACACGCCCTTGGGCGAGAAGCGGGCGGGCAGCGTCACGATCGGCAGCAGCAGCATCGCGATCGTCGGGCTGTGCGGGCCGCCGCTGAGGGCGATCCCGATCCCGATCAGGACCTGGGCATTGACGACGGTCGCCGCGACGACGTACTCGGGTCGCTCACTGGTGGCGATCCGCGGCCGCAGGAGCGCGTAGACGAGCACCGACACCGCGAGCGGGATCAGCGTCCAGGCGCCGATCCACGGGATGCCGATCACAAACGCGACGGCCAGCGATCCGTACATGACCGCGCGCGGGCGCGCGAGCTTGCTCTCCATGTCGAGCAGGCGCTCGCGATGGAGCTGCGTGGGACACAGCCATGTTCCCTGGGCCGCCATGTCTTCCATATATCGGCACTTCGGGCCGCGAGGCCTAGGCTCGCGGGCCTGCGGTCGTCATTCGGCGGTGACGGTCGGCTCCGACGGCGAGCGCTGGTCGGGCAGGTTGACCCGCGCGCCCGGCGGCGGGGCGATCGGGCCGTCGAGCAGCGGGTCGGCGGTCTCGCGCATCCAGCGGTCGAGCCGCTCGCGCAGGTCGCGCCGGACGTCGGCGTGGGTGGGATCGTCGGCGAGGTTGGCCGCCTCGTTCGGGTCGAACGCCAGGTCGTAGAGCTGCTCGAACGGGATCCGCCGGTCGGCCCACCCGAGGTCGAGCAGCAGGTCCTTGCTCGGCCCGTCGTCGGTGTTGGCGAGCACCGGCGTGGCGCGGTCGCCGTAGCGGCGGATGTACTTGTAGCGCTGGGTGCGCACGCAGCGCTGCGGCTCGTACGCGGCGTGGAAGGTCGCCTCGGCGAAGATCTCCTCGTGGATCTGGGCGGTCTCGCGCCGCGCCAGCGGCAGCAGCGAGCGGCCCTGGAGGAACGGCGGGTGCTCGAGCCCGGCGAGGTCGCAGAGCGTCGGGTAGACGTCGAGGTGCGTGACCAGCGCGTCGATGACGCGGCCGCCGTCGAAGCCGCCCGGCCCGCGCATGATCAGCGCGACGCCGAGGCCGCGGTCGTACAGCGTCGCCTTCCCGCCCGGGAACGCGATCCCGTGGTCGGTTGTGAAGATGACCAGTGTGTCGTCGACCAGGGCGTCGACGTCGAGCGCCGCCAGCACCGCGCCGACGCCCTGGTCCAGCGACAGCGCACTCGCCTTGTAGTGCGCCATGTCGCCGCGCGTCTCCGGTGTGTCCGGCAGGTTGGCGGGCGGGCGCGAGTAGAGCACGTCGCCGACCGAGGACGGCGCGAAGAACTCGCGGTGGGTCTCGAAGAACCCGACCGAAAGGAACCACGGCTGCGGCGGCGCGCTCGCGATCAGCTCGATCGCGCGCGGAGCCACCGACGCGACGTGAGTGCTCTCGAGCTTGACGACGCGGTCATAGCCGAGCCGCTCCGGGTCGATCGACAGATGCTGCTCGCCGATCAGCGCCGACCAGTAGCCCGCCCGCCGCAGCGTGTGCACGATGTGCTCGCGGTAGTCGTTGAGCTCCCAGCCGCGGTGGGCGAGGCCGAGCATCCCGTTCGAGTGGCCGTACTGCCGGTCAGCAGGCAGGCGCGACTGCCCGAGCACGTCGGCACCGCGCAGAACGCCTCGCGGAACACGATGCCCTGGTTGGCGAGCTGCTGGATGTTCGGCGTGGCGACCGGGTGCCCGTACGGCTCGACGTAGCGCCCGGTGTCGTGGGAGTGCAGGTACAGGATGTTCGGCGGCCGGCCCGTCATCGGGCGGCACGCTACCGCGCCGCCAGCTCGCTCAGCAGGTCGTTCGCGCTCACCACCTTCGGCGCGCCGTTCCCGCGCGCGACCGTGAACGTCGGGGTGCCGTCGATGCCGAGCCGCGTCGCCTCGGACGACGCCTGCGCGAGCGGCTTCTGCGCGGCGGCGGTGTCGGCGTACGCGAGCGCGGCGCCGGCGTCGACGCCCGATGCGGTCGCGACCGAGCGCACGAAGTCGTCGGTCACGTAGCCGGAGTTCTCGGCCTTCTGGGCGGCGTAGAACGCCTCGACGAACGGCCACAGCCGGCCCTGGCGCTCGGCGCCGGCGGCCACGCGCGCGGCGCGCACCGAGTCCGGGCCGATGAAGTGCAGCGTGCGCGCCTGCAGCTTGACCTTGCTGGTGCGCACATAGTCGTTCACCAGCGTCGGCAGCAGCGTGCGCGACGCCTCGGCGCAGACCGGACACTGCAGATCGAGGAACTCGGTGACGGTGACCGGCGCGCTCGGGTCGCCGAGCACGCCGCCGTGCTCGGGGATGCCGCGCAGCAGCGACGCGGCCTGAGCCGGCGAGCGGGATGCGGTGTCGCCGGACGAGGAGACGGCAACCGCCACCGCGACGACGGCGACGGCGAGGCCGGCGGCGCCGGCGAGCAGCCCCAGCCGCCGGCGGCGGCGGGCGCGGGCGACGGCCGCGCGCTCGGCGGCCTGGCGTTCGGCGCGGCGCTGCTCGCGCAGCTGCCGCTTGGTCATGGTCCGTGACATTCGAAGGCTCCTTGAATCGGTCATCTGACGTGCCTAAAGGGGACAGTCCCCTGAGGGGCGAAGGTGCCGTCGCCGCGGCGGTGAGTGACGTGCCTAAAGGGGACAGTCCCCTTTAGGGGCGAAGGTGCCGTCGCCGCGGCGGTGAGGGGACAGTCCCCTTGCGTCAGATGACCGCGGGCGGCGCGCGCTCGAGCGGTCTCGCCGCCGAGCGCAGGCTGCGAGGCCCGGCGGCCGGCGAAGACGTGCGCCACCGCGGCCGCGTTGCGACCGCCGGACGGGGCGCGCGCGGTCGCAGTCCAGTGGCGATCCGTGGGGCGGCGCGCAGCGCGGCGGCGAGCACGGCGCCCGCGAGCGCGCACAGCGCCAGCAGGCCGATCCAGCCGCCGCCGAGCGGGCCGCCGCCGACGGCGCCCGCCACGAGCGCCTGGCCGCCGCACGCGGCGGCGACGCCGGCGGTGCCGACGGCCCACAGCCGCGCGAACGACGGCCGCGCCGTGGGCGCGGCGGCGCGCGCGACGAGCAGGCCCAGCGCCAGCGCGTAGAGCGCGATCAGCGCCACGCCCCAGAGGCCGACCCAGCCGCGGCCGGCGGCCTCGAGGCAGCTCTGCGCGTCAGACCCGCACAGCATCACCGCGCGCGCCTGGTCGACGCCCGCCGCGAGCAGCGGGACGAAGAACAGCGCACGGAGGGTCAGCGGCACGCGGTGCACGTCAAGGTCGAGGCTAGATCCGGTCCCTCAGTGCTTGGTAAGCGCCTCGAGCACGCGCTGCACGGACTGCTCGACCGTGTCCTGCGCGCCGTGCAGGCGCACGTCCGGGCGCTCCGGCGGCTCGTACGGCGCGTCGACCCCTGTGAACCCCGGCAGTCGGCCGGCGCGGGCGCGCGCGTAGAGGCCGTGCGGGTCGCGCCGCTCGCACTCCTCCAGCGGCGTGTCGACCCACGCCTCGACGAACTCGAGCCCGGCCTCCTCGTGCAGCTCGCGCGCGAACTCCCGGTCGGCGGCGGCGGGGGAGACGAGCGCGACGATGACGACCATGCCGGAGTCGGCGAACATGCGCGCGACGCTCGCCACCCGGCGGGCGTGCTCGGAGCGGTCCGCCGGCGAGAAGCCGAGGTCGCCGCTGAGGCCGTGGCGGACGTTCTCGCCGTCGAGCAGGTAGGCGGGGCGGCCGATCCCGACGAGCTCGCGCTCGAGCTCCTCGGCGATCGTCGACTTGCCGGAGGCCGGCAGCCCGGTCAGCCAGACGGTCGAGCCGCGGAGGCCGAGCACGCTCCAGCGCTCGCGCCGCGGCAGCGCCGGCTCGTGCCAGATCACGCCCGGGCTGTGCGGGCCGGTCGGCGGGCCCGGATCCTCGTGCGCGCGCAGCACCATCCCGGCGGCGACGGTGTCGCGGGTCGTCTCGTCGATGAGGATGAACGCGCCGGTCACGCGGTTGCGCGCGTACGGCTCGGCCATCACCGGCGCGGCGAGGTCGAGATGCACGCGCGCGATGTCGTTGAGCGCGAGCTCCTCGGCCGGGCCGCCGTCGCGCAGCCGCTGGAGGTCGACCCGCGCGTCGATCGACTCGACGGTCGCGCGCACGCGGCGGGTGGTGTGCTTGAGCAGGTAGCGGCCGCCGCGGCGCAGCGGCTCGTCGGACATCCAGCAGATCCGCGCGTCGAGCCGGCGGGCGACCGGCGGCGGGTCGTCGACGCCGCAGATCATGCTGCCGCGCCCCGCGTCGAGGTCGCCGGCGAGGTGGACGACGGCCGACATCGGCGGGAACGCGGCGTCGACCGGGCCGTCGGCGGTCTCGATCCGCTCGATCGTCGTGCGCTCATTCCGCGGCAGCACGACGACCTCGTCGCCGGCGCGCAGGATCCCGCTCGCCACCTGGCCGGCGTAGCCGCGGTAGTCCGTGGCCCGCACGACCCACTGCACGGGGAAGCGGCTGTCATCGAGGTTGCGGTCGCGCGCGACCTCGATCTGCTCGAGGTGCCGCAGCAGCGGCGGCCCGTCGTACCACGGCGCGTTCTGTGATCGCTCGACGACGTTGTCGCCGTGCAGCGCGGAGACCGGGATCGCCAGCGCGTCGTTGACGCCGAGCTCCTCGAGCACCGCCGCGAAGTCGCGCGCGATCTCGCGGAAGCGCGCCTCGTCCCAGTCGACGAGGTCCATCTTGTTCACGCACGCGACCATGTGCTTGATCCCGAGCTGCGCCGACAGGTACGCGTGGCGGCGGGACTGCTCGAGCACGCCGTTGCGCGCGTCGACGAGCACGACGGCGAGGTCGGCGGTCGATGCGCCGGTGACCATGTTGCGCGTGTAGCGGACGTGGCCCGGCGTGTCGGCGATGATGAACGAGCGCTCCGGGGTGGCGAAGAAGCGGTAGGCGACGTCGATCGTGATGCCCTGCTCGCGCTCGGCGCGCAGACCGTCGGTGAGCCGCGAGAGGTCGACCTCGGCGTCGGCGACCTGATCGGCCATCAGCGACTTGGAGTCATAGAGCAGGCGGCCGATCAGCGTCGACTTGCCGTCGTCGACCGAGCCGGCGGTGGCGAGCCGCAGCAGCGACGCCATCAGTGGGTCCTCTCGTGGAACGTTGCGGGAGGGCCCACTAGAAGTAGCCCTCGCGCTTACGATCTTCCATCGCGGCCTCGGACGTGCGGTCGTCGGCCCGCGTCGCCCCGCGCTCGGTCAGCCGCGTCGCGGCGGTCTCGGCGATCACGGCGTCGACGTCGCGAGCGTCGGACCGCACCGCGCCGGTGATCGTCATGTCGCCGACCGTGCGGTAGCGGACCGACTCGGTGAACGCGGTCTCGCCGTCGCCGGGCTGCAGCCACTCCGAGGTGGCGTAGAGCATCCCGTCGCGCTCGAACACCTCGCGCTCGTGGGCGAAGTAGATCGACGGCAGCTCGAGGCCCTCCTCGCCGATGTAGCGCCAGACGTCGAGCTCGGTCCAGTTCGAGAGCGGGAACACGCGCACGTGCTCGCCCGGAGCGATTGCGCCGTTGTAGAGGCTCCACAGCTCCGGTCGCTGCGCACGCGGGTCCCACTGCCCGTGCGCGTCGCGGAACGAGAAGATCCGCTCCTTCGCGCGGGCGCGCTCCTCGTCGCGACGCGCGCCGCCGAACGCGGCGTCGAAGCGATGCTCGGCGATCGCGTCGAGCAGCGTGATCGTCTGCAGCCGGTTGCGCGAGAGGCCCTGCTCGACGGCGCGGCCGGCGTCGATCGACTGCTGCACGGAGGCGACGATCAGCGTCTCGCCGAGCTCGGCGACGCGCCGGTCGCGGAACGCGAGCACCTCCGGGAAGTTGTGGCCGGTGTCGACGTGCATGACCGGGAACGGGAACGGCGCGGGCCGGAACGCCTTCTCGGCCAGCCGCAGCAGCACGATCGAGTCCTTGCCGCCGCTGAACAGCAGCACGGGGCGCTCGAGCTCGGCCGCGACCTCGCGCATGATGTGCACGGACTCGGCCTCCAGCTCGCGCAGCTGGGACAGGGTGGGGGCGACGATCTCCATATGGGCGGCCGTGCACGATAGCCTCGGCGCGCTCGCTCGATGATCTTCCGGCAAATCACCCACGACGACCTCGGCTGTGCCTCTTACCTGGTCGGGGACGAGAAGGCAGGGGTGGCGGCGGTCGTCGATCCGCGCTTCGAGGTCGAGGACTACCTCGAGCTCGCGCGCTACATGGGCGTGCGCATCGAGCACGTCTTCGAGACCCACAACCACGCCGACCACGTGTCGGGCCACGGGCGGCTCGCGGCGGCGACCGGCGCGACGATCCACATCCACCGCGACGCCGCCCCGGGCTACGACCATGAGCCGTTCGGCCACGGCGACCAGTGGGAGCTCGGGGGCTTGCGCATCCGCGCGCTGCACACGCCCGGCCACCGGCCCGAGCACACGGCGTTCGCGCTGATCGACGCGCGGCGCGGCGACGAGCCGTGGGCGGTGCTGACGGGCGACACGCTGTTCGTCAACGACGTGGCACGGCCCGACCTCGCGGTCGAGAAGTCCGAGGGCGCGCGCGGGATCTTCCGCTCGCTGCGGTCGCAGCTGCTCACGCTGCCCGACCACGTCGAGATCTGGCCCGGCCACCTCGGCGGCTCGATGTGCGGCGGGCCCGGGATGGACATGAAGATCTCCTCGACGATCGGCTTCGAGAAGGCGCACAGCGCCAAGCTGGCGATCGACGACGAGGACCGCTTCGTGGAGGCGGCGCTGGCCGGGCTCGGCCCGCAGCCGCCGAACTTCCACGCGATCGTCGACCTCAACCGCGGGCCGCTGCTGACCGACGGCGTCGAGCTGCTGCCGCTCGCGCCGCGCCAGGTCGAGCACCAGCGCGCTGCGGGCGCGCTCGTGGTCGACGTCCGCACCGACCAGCAGTTCGACGACGCGCACATCCCCGGCGCGATCGCGATTCCGATGCTCTACGCCGGCTTCGGCTCGCGGCTGGCCTGGCTCGCCGACCGCGAGCAGGACGTCGTGCTGATCGGCCGCGACGACGAGGACGGCCGCCAGGCCGGCCGGCTCGCCGTCGCGGTGGGGATCCGGCGGCTTGCCGGGTTCCTGCACGGCGGCATGACGAGCTGGCGCCAGGAGAAGCGGCCGGTCGCGCGGATCGAGCGCCTGCCGGTCGATGAACTGCCGGGCCTCGACTCGCAGGTGCTCGACGTGCGCGAGCAGAGCGAGTGGGACGCCGGCCACCTCGACGGCTCGGTGCACACGCCGTGGCACGACATCGACGAGCTGCCGTCGGGGCTTGACCCTGAGCGCCCGATCGCGGTCGTCTGCGCGTCCGGCCAGCGCGCTGCGGTGGCCGCGAGCCTCGTCGCGCGCGCCGGGGCACGGCGCGTGATCCACGTGGTCGACGGCGGCGTGCCGAGCCTGCTCGAGTGAGCTAGCGGCGGCCAGGTGGCTGGGCCCGGGGCGCGGACGCGGCGCAGTTGACGCAGAGCACGCTGTCGGGCATCGCCTCGAGCCGCTTCTCGGGGATCGCGCCTCCGCAGACGTCGCAGATGCCATAGGTCCCCTCGTCGAGCTTGGCGAGCGCGCGGTCGAGGCGCAGAAGGCTCGCCTCGAGGGACTGGCCGACGCCGATGTCGGTGAGCCGGCTGATCGCCTCGGTGGTGCCGTCGCCGATGCGCTTGCCGAAGCCTTGGGCAGCGCCGAGCTCCGGGCGCTGGGCGAGCGTCTCGACGCGCTCGGTCGTGCTCGCGCGGCGCGCCTCGAGCTCGCGGCGCACGACGTCGAAGTCCATGCCGCGAGGGTAGCTTTTCGGGGCGGAGTCACCCACTAGGCGTCCGCAACGTCCGGATCAAGGACCTGTCAGACCGGGACTGAGGCGCGCAGCCAGTCGATCGCCGCGGGGACGTGCGCCGGGTCGATGTGGTGCCCGGCGTCGGACTCGTGGTAGTCGACCGGCAGGCCGCCGCCCGTGATCAGATCGCGCGCCCGGCGGGCGAACGCGACGTCCATGATCGGATCCTGGCGGCCGTGGGCGATGAAGACGCGCGTGGCGGCCCGGCCCTCGAGGTCCGGCTGCCAGCCGTCGACGGTCGGCACGAAGCCCGAGAAGGCGAGGATGCCCGCGGGGGCGGGGCGATCGGGCCCGAGGCCGAGCGCGTAGCTCATGACCGACCCCATCGAGAAGCCCCCGAGGACGGTCTCCGCCGGCGTCAGCCCGGTGCGCTCCCACAGCTCGTCGTGAAGCGCCGCGAGCTTGGCGTACGCGGCGTCGAACGTGTCCTTGTCCGGGTAGCCGACGCGCGGCACGACGTACCAGTGGTGGCCGGGCCAGCCCGGGATCGTCAGCGGCGCGCGGGGCGTCACCACGTGCAGCCGCCGCTCGGGGTCGAGCACGTCGGCGAGGCCGAGCAGGTCGTGCTCGTCGGCGCCGCGGCCGTGGTGGAGCACGAGGAGCCCGGCGGCCTCCCCGGCCGCCGGGCGCTCGCGATACACGAGCTCGCTCACGCGGTCACCCGCCGCGCCGCCCGCGGGTTCACCACGGGCTGCAGCGTGCGCTCCAGCTGACTGCGCAGGTGCTCGTGCTGTGTCGGCAGGCGGAGCTCCTCTCCAAGGTGCTCCGGGTCCTCGTCGACGGCGAAGCCGGGGCTCAGCGTGGCGATCTCGAACAGCACGCCGCGCGGCTCCTGGAAGTAGATCGAGAGGAAGTAGTCGCGGTCGCGGACGTCGGTCACGTAGCCGCCGGCCGCGCCGATGCGCTCCTGCCAGGCGAGGTGATCCTCGTCGCGCGAGCCCCAGGCGATGTGATGGACGCTGCCCGCGCCCTGGGCGCCGCGGAGCGGCGGCGCGGCGTCGTAGGCCCAGCGGAAGCGGCGCTCGCTCCCCTCCAGCACGTACTCGCCGCCGCCTTCGTACGTAAAGCCGAGGACGTCGGTGAGCACGGATTCCTCGACGTGCTCGTAGGCGCTGTAGGCGCGTGCGCCGACGAGTCCCGTGATCGCGTGCTCGGCCGGGACCTCCGGGTGCGCGGCGCGCAGCGGGGCGTCATCGGTCGCCACGACGAGCTCGAGGCTCAGACCGTCGTAGTCCTCGAAGCGCAGGCGGTCGCCGTCGCGCTCGGCCTCGTAGCCGGCGGCGGCGAGGCGCTGCGCCCAGAAGTCGAGCGCCGCGGCGGAGGCGACGCCGAGCTGGAGCGTGTGGATCATCCCGACGCCGGGGCGGCCCGCGCGGGCGCCGGCGAACTCGAACCAGGTGAGGATCGTGCCGGGCGTGCCCTGCTCGTCACCGAAGTAGAGGTGGTACGCCTCGGGCGCGTCGAAGTTGACGGTCTTCTTGACCAGGCGAAGGCCCAGCAGGTCCGCGTAGAACGCGACGTTGTGCTGGGCGTCCCCGGTGATCATCGTGATGTGGTGCAGTCCCGTGAGCTTCATGTCCCGACAGTGTAACAGGTGATTGCGCATGCAACTATCTTCGCAGGGTCCCATCACACCGGCCGAGCGCGCGCCGCGGCCGATCGACCCCGGCACGCGCATCGGCCACGTCCATCTGCGCACCTCCGACATCGACCGCACCCGGCGCTTCTACGTCGATGTGCTCGGGTTCGACGTCGTGTTCGAGGCGCGCGACGTGCCCGGCTGGGGGACGATCGGTGACATCCTGTTCGTGTCCGCCGGCGGCTATCACCACCACCTCGGCTTCAACACGTGGAAGTCTGCGGGCGGGCCGCCGCAGCCCGACGGCGTCGCCGGGCTGCACCATGTGGCGATCAACGTCCCGACGCGGGCCGCGCTCGGCGACGTGCTGGTGCGCCTGCGCGAGGTCGACTGGCCGCTGCGCCAGAAGACCGACCACGGCACCCACCTCGCCGTCTACATCTCCGACCCGGACGGCAACGACCTCGAGCTCGCCTGGGACCGCCCGTTCGACGAGTGGCCCCGCGACGAGCAGGGCCACGTGGCGATGGCGATGGACGACGAGCTCGACGTCGATGCGCTGATCGCCGAGGCTACGGCACGCCGATGCGATGCTCCGCCGCGAGCTTCCAGTCCGCCGACCAGAGGTCGAGCGTGACCGGCCCGCTGGAGCGGATGAGGTGCCCCTGGCGCGTGATCAGCGGGCCGTGGCCGCTCGGGTCGAGGTCGTAGACGTCGACGACGAGGTTCGCGTTGAGGAGCGGCGCGGACACGTTCACGACCGATGAAGGTGATGGCGAGCCGGACTCTCATGCCCGCTGGAATGTGCCGGCCCGCCGGGTCTTGCGGGTACCGTTGCGCTGATGCGCATCGCGCTCGCCGTCGCCACAGCCCTCGTCGCCGCTGCCCTGTGGTGGCGGCGCCACCCGTCAGCGTGCCCCTACAGCCAGCGGTTCTGGGTCGAGGCCCCGCACCCGTTCATCACCCGCGCGCGCCTGCTCGAGGCGCTGGCGCCGTCGGCGGGCGAGACGCTGCTCGAGGTCGGGCCGGGGACCGGCTACTACACGCTCGACGTCGCCCGCGCCGCGGGCCGCCTGCACGTCTTCGACCTCCAGCCGGAGATGCTCGACCACACGATGCGTCGCGCCAGGGAGGCAGGTATCGACAACGTCGAGCCGCGGCAGGGCGACGCCCGCTCGCTGCCCTACCGTGACGCGGCGTTCGACGCCGCCTACCTCGTCACCGTGCTGGGCGAGATCCCCGATCAGGAGGCGGCGATGCGCGAGCTGCGCCGCGTCGTGCGGCCCGGCGGCCGGCTGGTCGTCGGCGAGCTGTTCGGCGACCCGCACATGGTCGGCGAGAACGCCCTGCGCCGGCGGGCGGCCGCGACCGGCTGGCGCTTCGAGCGCCGCGTCGGTCCGCGGGTCGGCTTCTTCGCGGTCCTGCGTCGTAACGTGGAGGCATGATCCAGATCGTCAAGTTGGGCTCGCAGGGACTCGAGACGTCGCGCCAGGGTCTCGGCTGCATGGGCATGTCGGAGTTCTACGGCGAGGCCGACGACGCCGAGTCGATCGCCACGATCCACCGGGCGCTTGAGCTCGGCGTGACGCTGCTCGACACCTCGGACATCTACGGGCCGTTCACGAACGAGCGGCTGGTCGGCAAGGCGATCGCCGATCGGCGCGACGGTGTCGTGCTCGCCACCAAGTTCGGCATCGTGCGCGACGAGGACGGCAGCCGCCGCGGGATCGACAGCAGCCCTGCGTACGTCCGCAAGGCGTGCGAGGCGTCGCTGCAGCGCCTCGGCATCGACCACATCGACCTCTACTACCAGCACCGAGTCGACCCGCGCACGCCGATCGAGGAGACCGTCGGCGCGCTGGGCGAGCTGGTCGCCGAGGGCAAGGTCCGCTTCCTCGGGCTCTCCGAAGCGGCGCCCGAAACGATCCGCCGCGCCCACGCGACCCACCCGATCAGCGCGCTGCAGACCGAGTACTCGCTGTGGTCGCGCGAGCTCGAGGCCGAGATCCTGCCGACGATCCGCGAGCTGGGCATCGGCCTCGTCCCCTACGCGCCGCTCGGCCGCGGCTTCCTCACCGGCCGCTACCGCACCACCGAGAAGCTCGGCGAGAACGACTTCCGGCGCACCGTCCCGCGCTTCAGCCGCGACCATCTCGACGCCAACCTGGCGACCGTCGAAGTGGTCGAGTCGCTGGCCGCGGAGAAGGGCGTCACGGCGGCGCAGATCGCGCTCGCGTGGGTCCACCACCAGGGCGAGGACGTCGTGCCGATCCCCGGCACCACCACGCGCCGGCACCTGGAGACCAATGTCGCGGCGCTCGACGTGCGGCTCAGCGCCGACGAGCTCGCCCGGTTGCGCGCCCGGGGCACCGCGAGCGGTGACCGCTACGGAGACATGTCGCCTGTGAACCGCTGAACCGGGGTAGCACCGGCTGATGAGCCGGACCGTCGTCGTCACCGGCGCGTCGGCCGGCGTCGGCCGCGCCGCCGCCACCGCGTTCGGCGCGCAAGGCGACCGGGTGGCGCTGATCGCGCGCGGGCAGGAGGGGCTCGAGGGCGCCGCGCGCGACGTCGAGCGCGCCGGCGGCCGCGCGCTGATCCTGCCCTGCGACGTGACCGACGCCGCGGCGGTCGACGCCGCCGCCGACCGCGCCGAGGCGGAGCTCGGCCCGATCGACGTCTGGGTCAACGACGCGATGGCGGCGGTGCTGGCGTTCGTCCACGAGACCGACCCGGCCGACTTCCGGCGCGTCACCGAGGTCACCTACCTCGGCTGCGTGCACGGCACGATGGCGGCGCTGGCGCGGATGCGCCCGCGCGACCGCGGCGTGATCGTGCAGGTCGGCTCCGCGCTCTCCTACCGCGCGATCCCGCTGCAGGCGAGCTACTGCGGCGCGAAGTTCGCGATCCGCGGGTTCACCGACGCGCTGCGCACCGAGCTGATGCACGAGGGCAGCGGCGTGCGCGTGACGATGGTGCAGCTCCCCGGGCTCAATACGCCGCAGTTCACGTGGGTGCGCACGACGCTGCGCCGGCAGCCGCAGCCGGTCCCGCCGATCTACCAGCCCGAGCTGGCCGCCGACGCGATCGTGACCGCCGCCGCCAACCCGCGCCGCGAGCTGTGGCTCGGGGTCAACACCGCGATCACGATCATCGGCAACCACATCGCCCCGCGGCTCGCCGACCGCTACCTGGCGAAGACCAATGTCAAGGCCCAGCAGACCGACGAGCCGCTCGACCCGAGCCGGCCCGACTACCTGCACGAGCCGCTCGACGTGAGCGGCGACCGCGGCGCCCACGGCCCGTTCGACGCGCGCGCGAAGCCGCGGACGCGGCAGGTCGCGTTCGCCCGGCTCGCGCGCCGCCTGTTGCCGTAGGCTGCCGCGGACATGGCCACGCTGATCGGCGTCGACGTCGGGACGAGCGGCACGCGCGCCCTTGCCGTGACGACCGACGGCGAGCTCGTCGCCGAGGCCAACCGCCCGCACGAGCTGCTCACGCCGCGGCCCGGCTGGAGCGAGCAGGACCCCGGCCAGTGGTGGGACGCGGCGCAGGCAGCGCTGGCCGAGGTCGCCGCCGCGGCCGAGGACGTGGTGGGCCTCGGCCTGACCGGGCAGATGCACGGCTCGGTGTTCCTCGACTCCGCCGGCGACGTCATTCGCCCGGCGCTGCTGTGGAACGATCAGCGGACCGCCGCCGAGTGCGCCGAGATCACCGAGCGCGTGGGGGCCGAGCGGCTGCTCGAGATCGCCGGCAACCCGGCACTGACCGGCTTCCAGGCGCCGAAGGTGCTGTGGCTGGCGCGCCACGAGCCCGACGCCTACGCGCGCGTGGCGAGCGTGCTGCTGCCGAAGGACTACGTGCGCCTGCGGCTGACCGGCGAGCACGCGACCGACGCGTCGGACGCCGCCGGCACGCTGCTGCTCGACGTCCGCGCGCGCGACTGGTCGCCCGCGATCCTCGACGCGCTCGAGATACCGCGCGCGTGGATGCCGGCCGTGCACGAGGGCCCCGAGGTCACCGGCACGGTGCGCGACGACCTCGCCGCCGAGCTCGGGCTCCCGCGCGGCCTGCCGGTCGCGGCCGGCGGGGGCGACAACGCCGCAGCTGCGGTCGGCGTCGGCGTCGTGCGCGAGGGCTCGCTGTCGAGCTCGATCGGTACGAGCGGCGTGATCTTCTCCCACCGCGACGCGTTCGCGCCCGACCCGTCGGGCCGCGTCCACGCGTTCTGCCACGCCGTGCCCAGCGCCTGGCACCTGATGTCCGTGACCCTGTCGGCGGGGGGCTCGCTGAGCTGGTGGCGCGACCAGCTCGGCGGCGACTTCGACGCGCTGGTGGGGGAGGCCGAGGCGGTCGAGGCCGGGGCGGAGGGGCTCGTGTTCCTGCCGTACCTGACCGGCGAGCGCACGCCGCACCTGGATCCCGACGCGCGCGGCGGCTTCGTCGGGCTGACCGTGCGCCATGGCCGCGGGCACCTCACGCGCGCGGTGATGGAGGGCGTGGCGTTCTCGATGCGCGACGGGCTGGAGATCATGCGCGACCTCGGCACGCCGGACGACGACGTGCGCGCGGTCGGCGGCGGCGCCCGCTCGCCGCTGTGGCTGCAACTGCAGGCCGACGTGTACGGCCGCGCGATCCGCCGCACCGTGATCGACGAGGGCCCCGCCTACGGCGCCGCCCTGCTCGCCGGCGTCGCCGCGGGCGCGTTCGCCGACGTGAACGACGCCGCCGCCCGCGTGCGCCTGCGCGAGGAGGTCACGGAGCCCGACCCCGAGCGCGCGCGCCGCTACGAGGAGCTGTACGGCGTCTACGCCTCGCTGTATCCGGCGCTGCGCGACGCGATGCACGCGCTGGCCGGGTGATGCGCCGCGCGCTCGCGCTGGCGGTGCTGGCCCTCGCCGCGCTGCCGGGTGCCGCCGCGGCTCGCCCGCTCGAGCCCGCGCCGAGCCTCGTGGCGCGCGCCGGCGTGCAGGCGGCGCGCGACTACGCGCGCGGGCGCGCGGGAACCGTGGCGTTCGCCGTCGCCCGGCCCGGCGACAGCATCCGCGGCGTCAACGTGAACCATCGCTTCTTCTCGGCCAGCGTGGTCAAGGCGATGCTCGCGCTCGAGGTCGTCCGCGAGGCGCGCCACCGCGGCCTGACGGCGACCGAGCGCGCGCTTCTGCGGCCGATGATCACGGTGTCCGACAACGACGCCGCCAGCGCGGTCTACCGGCGGGTCGGCGGCGCCGGCCTGTACCGCGTCGCCGCCGCCGCGCACATGACGCGCTTCCGCGACGTCGGCAACTGGGCCGACGCGAACATCACGGCCGCCGACCAGGTGCGGCTATTCCTGCGGATCGACAAGCTCGCGCCCAGGCGCCACCGTTCCTACCTGCGCAACCTGCTCGCGTCGATCGTCCCGTCGCAGCGCTGGGGCATCGCCCCGGTCGCCGAGGCGCGCGACTTCCACATCATGTTCAAGGGCGGCTGGCGCACCAACATCTCCCACCAGGTCGCGCTGCTCGAGCGCGACGGCACCCGGATCGCGTTGGCCGTGCTAACGAGCGGGGCTCCTGACCCGTATGGGCGGCTGACCGAGGCGGGAGTGGCCGAGCGGGTGTTGACTCGGCGCGTTCTGCGCGCGCGCGTAATACCTAAACGTTTGACACTTATCGCCACCCTCCGTTACCGTCGAGCCAGACGTCACGGTGAAACCCTACTGCAAAACGTTTGGACTTTTACCGTGTCAGCCGCGGAACCGCGTACCATGCCGCCATGGCGACTTCTCCCGAGCGCCCCCGGCCCGAGTACCGCCGCTCGACCAGCGGCGCCAGCGAGGAGATCGCCGGACTGATCCGCCGCTGGCTGGAGGAGCAGCGCCTGGAGC
>DATDKF010000426.1:0-6772 GCA_036520135.1 Solirubrobacteraceae bacterium | reverse complement strand
GCCTGCGCCAGCACGAGGAACACGTCGCACGGCGGGTACGAGCAGAACCATTTGTGGCCGGTCAGCTCCCACCAGCCGTCGCCGACGGGCTCGGCGCGCGTGGTGTTCGCGCGCACGTCCGAGCCGCCCTGCTTCTCGGTCATCGCCATCCCGCACAGCGCGCCGCGCTCGTAGTCCGGGAGCGTGAGCCGCGGCTCCCACTCGGCCGCCAGCGACGGGTCGCGGCGCAGCGCGGGCACCGCCGAGTAGGTCATCGACACGGGGCACATGACGCCGGCGTTCGCGTGCGTCCACAGCAGCTCGAGCGCCGCGCGCGCCACGTGGGCGCCCGGCTGGGGATCACGCCACGGCAGCGCGTGGATCTCACGCTCGACGGCGCCGCGCAGCAGCCAGTGCCAGCTCGGGTCGAGCTCGACCTGGTCGAGCCGGTGGCCGAAGCGATCGTGCGTGAGCAGCCGCGGCTCGTTGCGCTCGGCGCGGCGGCCGTGCTCGGCGGCCTCGGCCGACCCGGCGACGGCGCCGGTGTCGCGCGCCCGGTCGACCGCCCAGCCCGCGCCCTCGCGGTCGAGCGCCTCGCGCAGCGCGAGGTCCGCATCGAACAGATTGACGTCCTCGAACGGGACGGACTGGTTCAGGACGTCATGCGTGAGCGTGGGCATGGGCACCTACGGATCGGAGGACGAAGGACTGCAGACCGGCGACGAGCGCGTCGGCGCCGGCCTCGCGGCGCTGCAGCGGCCCCACCAGCGCCTCGGCGAGTGCGCCGACGATCGCGGCAGCGGTCAGTTCGGCGTCGAGCGGCGGGATCTCGCCGCGCGCCGCGCCGTCGCGGAGCGCGCGCTCGAACAGGTCGGCGTACGCGCGCCGGAACGTCAGCCGCTCGGCCTCGACGGCGGGATCGACGGGCTCGGCGATCAGCGCGTACGCGCGGACCGGCTCGGCCAGCGCGCGCCGCACGAACCCCTCGACCCACGCCGCCAGGCGGTGCGTGACCGGCTCGCTGCGGTCCGTCATGCCCCGCAGGACGTCGACCTCGCGCTGGGAGGCGCGCCGGAACGCCTCGGCGAACAGCTCGCCCTTGGACGGGAAGTGGCGGTAGACGCTGCCGGTGGCGACGCCGGCGCGGCGGGCGACGGCGACCACTGACGCCGACGCGTAGCCGCCCGCGGCCAGCTGGGCCAGCGCGGCGTCGACGATCCGCTCGCGCGCGGCGGCGAGCCTAGCCCTGGTGCGCTCTGTCGGTCGGTACGGCACCCAAGAATTGAATCAGGATTCAGCGCGGCGCGATGCGCAGATACTGCAGCGCGAAGCTCGTGATTTCGCGGAACGCCGGCGCCGCGACGGTGCCGCCGTAGATGTCGCCCTGCGGTTCGTCGACCATCACGGCGACCAGCAGCTTCGGCCGCCGGGCGGGGGCGAAGCCGACGAACGAGGACACGAACTTGGTCTTCGAGTAGCCGCCGGTCTCGTCCGGCTTCTCGGCCGTGCCGGTCTTGCCGGCCATCACGTAGCCGTCGATGCCGGCGCCCGAGGCGGTGCCGCCGGGGCCGAAGACGCCCTCGAGCATGCGCCGCAGCGACGCGGCGGTCGCCTCGGAGATGATCCGGTGCCCGCGCGGCTTGGGGGCGGCCTTCCCCGCGACGTCCTCGACGATGTGCGGCGGCCGCAGGATGCCGCCGTTGGCGAGCGCCGCGTAGGCAGTCGCCATCTGCATCGGCGTGACCGCGATGCCCTGGCCGATCGGCAGGTTGCCCATCGAAGCGCCGGAGTACTGGCTGACCGGCAGCACGATGCCCTGCTCCTCGCCGGGCAGGTCGATCCCGGTCGGCTTGCCGAACCCGAAGCGGCGGACCCACTTGTCGAAGTCGTCGGCGCCGAGCCGCTGGCCGATCATGATCGCGCCCACGTTGCTGGACTCCTTGAGGATCCCGGCGGTCGTGAGCGTGCGGTAGCCGACCGGGTGCGACTCGCCGATCTCGCGGTCCGCGACCTTCATCGTCGGCGGGAGGTCGAACGACGTGTCGGGCATGACCTCGCCCTGCTCGAGCGCGCCGGCGACGGTGAACGCCTTGAACGTCGAGCCCGGCTCGTAGGTCGCGCCGATCGCGCGGTCCTGGCGCGCGTAGTCGGGCGCGTCACCCGGGTTGTTGGCGTCGACCTGCGGCCAGTTCGCCAGCGCGAGGATGCCGCCGTCGCGCGGGTCCATCACGATCGCGGTCGCGCCCTTGGGCTTGTACTCCTCGCCCACCTGGGCGAGCACCTCCTCGGCGCGGTCCTGGATCGCGGCGTCGAGCGTGAGGCGGACGTCGGAGCCCGGCACGGTCCGCTTCGTCTCGCGCAGGTCGATCGTGTCGCCGAGCGCGTCCTTGGTCAGCTTGCGCTCGCCGTCGGTGCCGTGCAGGTGCTGGTCGAGCGAGTACTCGAGCCCGGCGAGCCCGTGGTTGTCGGTCCCGGTCACGCCCAGCAGCTGCGACGCCATCCAGTCGCGCGGGTAGATGCGCTTGAACTCGGGGATGAACTCGAGCCCCTCGATCTCCATCCGCTGCACGCGGCGGGCGCGGCGCGGGGAGATCCTGCGCGCGAGGTAGACGAACCCGGTGTCGCGGCGGGCGAGCTGCTTGATCAGGTCCTCCTCGCGGCGGTCGACGAGCGGCGCGAGCCGCGCGGCGACCGCCGCCGGGTCCCTGACCAGGTACGGCGTCGCGGCGATCGTCACGGCCGGCTGCGAGACCGCGAGCTCGATCCCGTCGCGGTCCATGATCGCCCCGCGGCGCGCGGGCACGGTGATGTCGGCCTTCTGCTGGGTCGCGGCGGCGCGCTTGAGCGTCCCGGCCTTGACGACGCCGAGCCAGGCGGCCTTGGCGCCGCCGACCAGGAGCAGGCTGAGGAAGACGGCGAAGAGGAAGCCGATGCGACGCTCGATGAGGCGCACGCGCGCCTACCCCTGGCCGGGCGCGACCGCGGCACCGTTGTCCGCCGGGGCTGGCGCGGCGGTCACGAGGGCCGGGTCCGGGGTGGCCGTCGGAACCGGCGTGGCGGTGGGCGTCGGGGTCGTGGCCGCGGGGTCCGGGGCGGTGACCTCGGGCTCGGTCGTGACCGGGGCGAGCACGCCGGGCTCACGGCCGCCGTTGGCCATGATCGCGGCGGCGGCGTCGCTCGGCGGCTCCATCCGGCGCGCGGCGAGCCGGGTGTCGCGGTCGCCGCGGTAGTGCAGGTAGTCGACGTCGCCGGCCGGCGGCATGACCATGCCCTCGCCGGCGGCGGTCGCCTGGACGCGCTCGCCCGACGAGAGCACCGCGATGCGAGCCTCGATGTCGGCGTTCTGGCGCTCGAGCGTGCTCGAGGCGGTGACCGCGCGCGAGATCCCGGCGTTGAGCTTGAGCAGCGAGACCTGCATCGCGACGATCCCGCCGAGCAGCACGCCGATCAGCCAGATCCAGGCGCGGCCGCGCAGCAGGCCGTCGACCACCCGGGTCTCGGGCAGCGCGCGCAGGCGCTCGAAGACGCCAGTCGTGCCGCGCCGTAGCGGCGGGCCGGCGGGCGCCGGCCGCATCGGTCCCGACACGCGGCGAATGCGGGCCCGCCCACCCGCGACGCGGGCGCGCGCTGGGTGGCCGGTGCGGGTCCGTGCGGACTGGGTAGGCATCTAGGGCTCCTCCCTGAGCTTGCGGGCGGCCCGCAGGCGGGCCGACTTCGAGCGCGGGTTGTCCGCGACCTCGCCGGGCGTGGGCGCCACCGAGCGCCGGAAGACCGGCTCGGCCTCCGGCGTGCGGCCGCACGCGCACACGGGCAGATCGGGCGGGCAGATGCACCCGCGCGCCTTCTCGGCGAGGAAGCGCTTCACGCGCCGGTCCTCGAGCGACTGGAACGAGATCGCGGCGAGCCGGCCGCCGACGCGCAGCACGTCCCAGGCCAGCGGCAGCGCCGCGTCGAGCTGGGAGAGCTCGTCGTTGACGGCGATTCGGATCGCCTGGAACGTCCGCTTGGCGGGATGGCCGCCGGCGAACCGCGCGGGAGCGGGGATCGCGGCGGTGATCGCGTCGACGAGCTCGAACGTCGTGTTTAGATGCCCACCCGCCCGACGCTTGACGATCTGGCCGGCGATGCGGTCGGCGTAGCGCTCCTCCCCGTACTCGCGCAGCGTGCGTGCGAGGCGGCGGCGGTCCCAAGTGTTGACCAGTTCGGCGGCGGTCAGCTCCTGGTCCGGGTCCATCCGCATGTCGAGCGGCGCGTCGTACGCGTAGGAGAAGCCGCGCTCGCGCGTGTCCACCTGCATCGAGGACATGCCGAGGTCGAGATAGGCCATGTCGGCCTTGAGGCCCTCCTCGGCGAGCGTGCGCAGGCCGTGCTCGAAGTCGGCGCGGATGAAGCGGGTGGAGCACTGGACCTCGGCGGCGAGCTCGGCGAACGCCTTCTCGGCGAGCGGGTCGCGGTCGATCGCGATCAGCGTCCCCTGCGGGCCAAGCCGGTCGGCGACCAGGCGCGCGTGCCCGGCGGCGCCGAGCGTGCAGTCGATCGCGGTCTGCCCGTGGCCGGGGTCGAGCGCCTCGATGAGCTCGCCCGCCAGGACCGGGACGTGTGTGCGCGGCATGTCAAGCAGGATGGCCAAGAGATGCGGTGAGGTCAGGCGCCCGTTGCGTCAGGTCGCGGTCGTAGGCCTCCCAGCCCGAGCGGTCCCAGAGCTCGAGGCAGTCGCCGGCGCCGGTGATGACGACCTCGCGGTCGATGCCCGCGTGCTCGAGCTGGCGTGGGGTCAGCATCACCCGGCCGGCCGAGTCCAGCTCCGTGTCGGTCGCGTTCCCGTAGAACATCCGCTTGAGCTCGCGCGCCTGGGTGGAGAACGGGTTCATCCCCGCCAGCGCGGCCTCGGTGAGCGCCGTATAGGTCGCCTCCGGATACAGCGAGATGCAGGGATCCGCGCTGCGTACGAGGAACACCTTGCCGGCCAGCGCGGCCCGGAAGCGCGCCGGGACCGTCAGCCGGTTCTTGGCGTCGAGCGAGTGTTCGAAGGTGCCGTGGAAGGCCAAGGCTCATGTCGTCGCGAAGGGGGTTCAGTCGATCCCGGGTGGCGGAGTGGGAGGAGCCCCGCCACCCGGGACCGGCTTCGCGAGTGGAACGTACCCCACACCGCCCCACTCTGCAACACAAATAACGACATTTGTCCCACTTGACTTGAATCTGGTCACCCTTCGGACCCGAATTGGGCGCGTTTACAGGGCATTCCGGTGCCGGGCGAGTTCGTGCGCCGGGGCTCGCGCTGCTGCAGGCGGCGTTGCAGCGGCACCGTTTGCACGCCGACTTGCGGGGTATCGGGCCTTCCACGTAGCCTTCGTGGGGCCGCGTGGGATACGCGCGGCTCTCGTCACAGCCAGGGGAAGGACCCACCGCCCATGCTCCGTGCCGCCTCGCTCGCCGCGCTTTCTCTCCTCGCCGCGCTGGTGGTCGCGTGTGGGGGCGGCAGTGCCGGCGGCGAGGCCGATCCGGCGTCCGCAGTCCCGGCCGACGCGATGCTCTACGCCGAGGTCAACGTCCGCCCCGAGGGCGACCTGCGCGACGACGCGCTGGACGCCGCCGGCAAGGTCCTGCGGACCGACGACCCCGAGGGCAAGATCCGCGAGCTGCTCGACAAGGCGTTCGTCGAGGACGAGACGACGGACCTCGACTACGAGCAGGACATCAAGCCGTGGCTCGGTGACCGGCTCGGCTTCTGGCTGTCCAGCAGGCTCGACTCGGAGGGCGATCCGGGGGCGGCGGTCGTCGTCGCGGTGACCGACGCGGACGCTGCGATGGACGCGGTCCGCAAGGGCAGCAAGAGCAACGGCGACAAGCTCACCTCGCGCTCGTACAACGGCGTCGACTACGAGGTCGACCAGGACGGCGCGGCGATGGGGATCGTCGGCGACGACTTCCTCGCGGTTGGCCAGGAGGCCGAGTTCAAGAAGACGGTCGACGCGCAGAAGGGTCAGTCGCTGGCTGAGTCCGACCGTTACCGCAAGGCGCTCGAGAAGCTCGACGACCAGCGGCTCGCGCACTTCTACCTGGACTTCAAGCGGATCTTCGAGCTCGCGGCGTCCGAGAGCGAATCCGCCGATCGGCAGGAGCTGCGGCAGCTGCAGTCGATCATCCCGTTCGACAAGTTCGGGCCGATCATGGGGTCGTTCCAGGCCGACGGCGACCGGCTCGCTCTGGACGTGGCGCTGAACGCGAACGGCGCCGCGCCGGGCGGCGCCCTCGGCAAGCTCTACTGGGGCGGCAGCACGTCGCTGCTCGACGAGCTGCCGGGTGAGTCGTGGGCGGCATTCGGCGCGCCAAAGTACGGCCAGTCGATCAAGGCGGCGCTCGACCAGTACGCGGGGCTGCTCGGCGGCACGGCCGCGCGGCAGCAGCTCCAGCGGCAGTTCGGGATCGACCTCGACGAGGACGTGCTGAGCTGGATCGGCGACGTCGCGTTCTTCGTGCGCGGCAACTCGCTGCCGGACCTCGACGGCGGCGCGGTGATCCAGGTGACCGACGACGCGAAGGCGACGAAGGGCTTCAACAAGCTCATCGGGCTGGTCCAGACGACCGCCGGGATCGGCGCCAAGCCGCTGCACGTCGACGGCGCCGAGACCGCGTTCGCGCTGTCCGACCCGTCGCTCGGCAAGCCGATCGTGCTCGCGCGCAGCAGCGAGAAGGTCGTGATCACGTACGGGCAGGCGGCGGCCGCCGCGGCGCTGAAGCCGGCGTCGAAGCTCGGCGACAGCGAGACCTGGCAGCAGGCGAAGGACGCGCT
>DATDKF010000425.1:0-4097 GCA_036520135.1 Solirubrobacteraceae bacterium | reverse complement strand
CCGCGCACGATCGAGTGGAGCGCGCTGACCGCCACGCGCGTGGCCGTCATCGACCATTCGTCCACGATCCGCGCGGCGCAGTGGCCCGAGGTGTTCGCCGCCCTGATCGACCGCGCCGCCCGCCGCGCCGAGCGCCTCGTGGTGATGCAGGCAATCGCGCATCTGACGCGCGTCGACGACCGCCTCCTGGCGCTGCTGTGGTGCCTGGCGGAGCGCTGGGGCCGCGTCGCGCCCGGTGGCGTGGTGGTCAGCCTGCGGCTTCCGCATCGCACGCTCGCCGGCATGGTCGGCGCGCGCCGCCCGTCCGTCACCACCGCGCTCGGTCAGCTGATAGCCCGCGGCGACATCGAGCGCCGCGCCGACGGGGGCTGGATCCTGCACGGCCAGCCGCCCGAGCCGCGCGCCGCCGAGCGCGGCGACGGGTCGCTCGGCCTGCGCAGCGCGCGCGGCTAGGCCTCCTAGAGCCGGTCGCGGTCGACGGGCTCGTCCGCGGTCATCAGCTCACGGGCCTCGTCGAGGTCGGCCGACCGGCCGACCGTGAGCGCCGCGACGACCGTGTTGCGCGCGAGGTAGAAGATCGTGAACTTGCCCTCGTCGAGCGATCCGCGGACGACCTCGTCGTCCCAGTGCGACGCGGGGCCGACGTACTCGAGCGTGGCCCAGTCAGCGAGGTCCGACCAGAAGTAGGGGATCTCGGTGAACGGCGCCTCGCCGCCGGCGATCACGGCGCCGACGTGCGCGCCCTGCGCGCGGGCGTGCTCCCAGTGCTCGACGCGCACCCGGCGACCATGGACGACCGAGTCGTAGTCGCAGGCGTCGCCGGCGGCATAGACGCCCGGCGCCGAGGTGGCGAGCGTCTGCGAGCAGCGGATCCCGCCCGAGTCGGCGAGCTCGAGCCCGGCCGCCTTGGCGAGCATCACGTCGGGCGTGACGCCGATGCCCAGCACCACCGCGTCGGCGGGCAGCTCGCGGCCGCCGGCGGTGACGACCTTGCGCACGCGCCCGCCGTCGCCCTCGAAGCGCTCGAGCGTGTCGCCGCCGATCCAGTCGATCCCGTGGTCACGCAGCACGCCGGAGAAGAACCCCGCCGCGGTCGGCCCGAAGCCGAGCGACAGCGGAAGCTGCTCCTGCATGACGAGCGTGCACTTGCGGCCCTGGGTGGTCAGCGAGGCGGCGACCTCGCAGGCGATGTAGGAGCCGCCGATCAGCACGACGTGCTCGGCGTCGGCCGCGTCGGCGCGAATCGCGTCGCTGTTGCCGAGCGTGCGCAGGTAGTGGATGCCGTCGAGGTCGCAGCCGTCCACGCGCACGCGCTTGACGTTCGCGCCGGTGGCCAGCACGGCGTGGCCGAACTCGAGCTCCTCGCCGCTGGACAGCTTGGCGCTGCGCGCCGCCGGGTCGAGCTTCATCACGCTCGTGCGGATCCGCAGGTCGAGCCCTTCGGGCAGGTCGAGGTAGGTGCCCTCGCGGTCGATCGTGCCGCGCAGGTAGTCCTTCGAGCAGAACGGGCGCTCGTACGGCGGGTCGACGTCGCGCCCGGCGAGGATCACCGACCCGCCGAAGCCCGCCTCGTGCAGCGCCTCGGCACACGCCGAGCCCGCACCGCCCGCACCCACGATCAGGACGTCGACGTCAGTCACCGGCGCCGTTGTCTCCCACGAACTCGCGGGTGATGTCCTGCTCGAGCCCCGGGTCGAGCACGACGAGCACCTCGTCGCCGGCCTCGACCACAGTGTCGGACTTCGGCACGAAGCCGCTGCCGTCGCGCAGGACGGAGATGACCAGCGCGCCGTCGGGCAGCGCCATCTCGGCGACCCGGCGGCCGGCCGCGGGGGCGTTCTCGGCCACCACCAGCTCGATGATCTCCAGCCGCTCCTCGGGCAGGTCGAGCAGGTGCACGAGCCCGTAGCGCGGCACCTCGTGCTCGATCAGCCGCAGGATCAGGTCGGTCGCCGAGACCGCCGGCTGGATGCCCATGAGCTTGAAGTGGTCGAGGTTCCGCGGGTTGTTCACGCGGGCGATGATCCGCTCGCAGAGGTACTTCTCCTTCGCGACCTGGCAGATCAGCAGGTTGTCCTCGTCGTCGCCGGTGACGGCCACGACGAGGTCCGCGCGCTGGATGCCGGCGCGCTCGAGCACCCACAGCTCGGTGGCGTCGCCGTACTGAACCGCGTGCTCGAGCTCCTGCTCGACGGTCAGGTAGCGGCGCCGGTCCTGCTCGAGCACGGTCACCTCGTGGCCCTTCTCGATCAGCTCCCGCGCCAGGTTCCAGCCGACCTTGCCCGCGCCGGCGATGATCACGTACAGGCCGGCCATCAGTCGGCTTCGTCTCCGAGCGCGGCCTGCTCGAGCTGCTCGATCGCGATCTGGGTCGGGCAGATCGTCTTCACGCCCTGCTCGCGGTACCAGGCCGCGCGCCGCGGGTCCAGCACGCGGGCGATCACCCGCGGGACCTCGAAGCGCTTCTGCGCGATCTGCGAGACCACGAGGTTCGTGTTGTCCCCGTTCGTGGAGGCGATGAACACCTCGGCGTCCTCGATCCCGGCCTCGAGCAGCGCATCGAGCTCGAGCGCGGTGCCGATCGTGAACCGCCCGCCGGCCTCCTCCCACGACTGGCTGAGCTCGACATCCAGGCGCTCGTGCGACAGCGGGTCCTCGTCGAGGACAGACACGGTGTGCCCGGCGCGCAGCGCCGAGGTCGCGACCGAGGACCCCACCCGGCCCGCTCCGACAACGAGGACGAACATCGCGGCGTGACTCTAGCGGGGCGGAACAGGCACGTGGCCGCGCGGGACCTCGGTGGTCTCGTCGGCCACGCGGGTCGGGTCCTGGCCCTCGGCGGGCGGGGCGGTGAGGAAGACGCGGCAGTGCGCCTTGTTGACGACGTAGCGGGTGGTCTCCCCCACGAACGTGTCGCGCAGGCCCTGCTTGCCGCCATAGAGAACGCCGCCGCGCGTGCGAACGGGCTCCTCGGCGGCGAGGATGATCGCCTCGACGCCGCGGCGCTTGGCCTCGCGCACGATCGCCTCGCCGGCGCGGCGGGCGCGCACGACGGCGGTCGCGACCTCGACGCCCTCGTACTCCTCCCCCACCGCCTTCGCGCGCGCCAGCGCCTTGCGGGCGCGCTTGAGCTCCTCGTCCGGCACGCGCGTGTCGAGCGGCAGCGCCATCGGCACCTCGAACACCCACACCGCCTCGATCACCGCGCCGCCCTCGCCCTCGTCGGTGTTCTCCTCCATCGAGAGCCGCCCCGCGGTCTGCATGATGTCGTCGTCGAGCGGCGTGCCGAGGACCGGCACGAGGATCGAGCCGTACTCGGCCTTCGTGCGCCCGCGGCGGGTCAGCGCGCGCTCCGGGATCGTGACGCGCTTGAGGATCGGCTTGCCCTCGACCAGCCGATAGCCCACGTAGAGCGCGACCCCGCTCGCCATCCAGCCGATGCCGGCCCAGCGCGCGCTGTCGTGGAGCGAGACCACGGCGACGAAGGCGCCGGCCGACATCAGCCCGCCGAGCGCAGCCGTCACCGGCAGCTCGCCGCGGCCGATGCGGAGGTTCATCGGCATCCTGAACGGTCGGTCGCGGTCGGGCTCGCGCCAGCGCAGGCGGATCACCGAGAGGTGCACGATCGTGAACGAGATCGTCGCGCCGAACGCGTAGATCGAGGCGAGGAACTCGAGGTCGGCGGGGATCAGCAGCACCATCGCGAGCAGCGCGCCGACGCCGATGATCACCACGGGAGTCGCGCGGACGGGGTGCAGGCGGCCGATCGCGGACGGGATCTGGCGGTTGAGCGCGAGCGAGTAGCCGAGCCGCGACAGCCCGAGCATGGCGGCGTTGCAGGCGATCACGAGGATCGCGAACGCCGAGATGCCGATCAGGATCCGCAGCGTGTCGGCCAGCCACTGCGGGTCGAACGCGGCGGCGACGCCGAGCATCGGCGCGTCGACGTAGTCGTCCGGCCCGCCGTGGCGGAGGTCGCCGAGCGGGAGCGCGCTGACCGCCACCAGCGAGATCCCCACGTAGGGGATGAACGCCAGGAGGCGGGCGGTGACCAGGCGCTTGAGCCCGCGGCGGCTGACCGCGACCTCGCCGGCGAG
>DATDKF010000424.1:0-20283 GCA_036520135.1 Solirubrobacteraceae bacterium | reverse complement strand
GTGCCGAAGAACTGCCGCAGAACCTGCGCCGCGGCGCCTCCTTCGACGCTGTGCGCGGAGTCGTAGTCCGGGATGGGAGGCGTCGGCACCAGCGGCGTCCACGTCGGGTCCGCGCTCGTGTTCGGATTCCCGTCGGTGTCGGCTTCCTGGATCGCCGTGACCGGGCGCCAGAAGTTGTAGAGGTACTTGGTATCGAACGAGCCGACGTAACCGTCCGCGAGGGCCATGTTGAGGAGGCCGAACAGGCGCGCCTGCGCCCACGGATCGAGCCGTGAGCTCGCGGCGACGCTGCGGGCGATTCGATTCCACTGCAGCGGGGCGCTCTCGACCCAGAACCGAGCGATCTCCGTCTGCTCGGGGGTGCGGTCGCTGGGCGTCGTGACGCCGTCGCCGCCGAGACGCTTGACCTCGGCGAAGTCCGCGGTGTACCTCCGGCTGGTCACCTTGTACGGCGGAGGGGGCCGGAACTGCGAGCTGTCCCTCAGCACGAACGGGGTGACGTGCGCCCAACCTGGCGCAAATGCGAACGTGAAGCCGGGAGTGAAGCGGTACTCGCCGGGAGCGGTCCCCTGCGGGTACGCAGCATCGAACAACGGCGTGTCCGCACCGTCGCCCGTCCGCACGGCAAGGATCGTCGCGGCTGCGGCGCGCCCGAGCTGCACGCCCTGGTCCTTGGCCCGACCGTCCGGGATCGCCGACAGCGCGGCGGCATAGTCATTCTCGACGCCGTCGACGGCCGCGGGTGCGCAATCCGAGAAGGGCGCGGGGAGTTGCTCGAGCAGCGGTACCAGCACGCCACGCGCGGCGGCGGCGACGGCTGCATCGGGCGATGCGTCGGGTAGCGGCCGCTGCGCCGCGAAGGCGTAGGGGCGCGAGCGACGCTGGATCGCGTTCAGCGCGTCGTGGATGGCGATGTGCATCGCGGCGTACATGCGCGCTTCGTGGAGCGGGTTGTTGGCGGGAGCGAGGCACGCAGCGATCGCGGCGGCGCCGGCATTCGCATTCCAGGCGCTGACCGCGTCGGATCGGACCGCGGGGTGAGCGCTCGCCGGAGCGACGGCGGAGCCCAGAACGACAGCTCCGAGAGCGACCGCCAGCAGGGTACGCGTGAGCGAGGTCATTGCGCCACTCCGATCCGGTTGCGGGAGGTGATGGCGAAGCCGCCGAGCGAGATGAGCACGACGAGCGCGCCGGTGCCGCCGGCGCCGATCGCGGCCGAGCCCCAGTCGAAGCCATCGTCGATCTTCTGCACGACAGGTGCCCGCGCCGGGGCATGCTCGGGCGCGGCGGCGACCGTCGCGCCGGGGTCGTAGCGGAAGGGCTCCTGCGGGCGATCGATCGGCCGGGCGACGGCCGCCGGCGCGCCGAGCGCTGCGACGGCCACGACGGCCGCGAGCCCGCGGGTGAGTCGGTGGGAGCGGTGAGTGATCATGCGCACGACACTGCTCCGCGCCGGTCGACGAGCGGTCGAGGCCGGGTATACGCCCGCTTCTACCGGGAGTATGGTCGGCGTACCGTGCCCCAATCCCGCTGCGCGGGATGTATCTGCGCCTCCTAGGGCCGGTCGAGGCACGCCTCGACGGCCAGTCGATCGCCCTCGGCGCGCCCAAGCAGCGCGCCGTGCTCGCGATGCTCGCGCTCGAGGTCGGTCGGACGGTCTCGGCCGATCGCATCGTCGAGGGCCTGTGGGGCGAGCAGCCACCGTCCAGCGCACCGAAGATGGTCCAGCTGTACGTGTCGCACCTGCGCCGGCTGCTCGAGGGCAACGGCGCCCAGATCGTCACCCGCGGCCGCGGTTACGAGCTGCGGCTCACCGACGGCGACGTGGACGCGGTCCAGTTCGAGCGCCTGCTCGGGCAGTCACGCGTACGGGAGGCGCTCGCGCTGTGGCACGGCGCGGCGCTCGCCGACGTGGCCGACGAGCCGTTCGCCGCCGCCGAGATCCACCGGCTGGGCGAGCTGCGCGTGCGCGCGGCCGAGATTGCGATCGACGCCGACCTCGCGGCGGGCCGCCACGGCGAGCTCGTCGGCGAGCTCGAGGCGCTCATCGACGCGCATCCGCTGCGCGAGCGGCTGCACGCGCAGCGCATGCTGGCGCTCTATCGCGACGGCCGTCAGGGCGACGCGCTGAACGCCTACCGCGAGGCGCGCGCAGTGCTGGTCGAGGAGATCGGCGTCGAGCCGGGTGCCGAGCTGCAGCGCCTCCAGGAGGCGATCCTGGCCCAGGATCCGGCGCTCGAGCCCGCCTCGCCGCCGCCCGCGCATGCGATGCCGCCCGCGCGGCCGCCGCCCCGTCGCGCGGTGCCACTGCTCGCGATCGCCGCGCTGCTGCTGTTTGCGGGCGTCGTGGCGTTCGGCGTCAGCCGCGTGACACGGCCGGACAGCCTGGCGCGGATCGACGAGAACGAGGTCGGGCTGATCGACGCCGACAGCGGCCGGATCACCGCCCAGTACGCCGTGGGACACGGTCCGCAGGCCGTGGCCGCCGGCGCCGGCTCGGTGTGGGTCGCCAACCGGTTGGACGGGACGATCTCGCGGATCAACCCCGACCATGAGGTCGTGGCGATCGACGTCGGGGGCGAGCCGAGTGGGCTCGCGTTCGGCGCCGGGTCGCTGTGGGTGGCGGACGGCCAGGGCCGCACGGTTGCGCAGGTCGACCCGGATACCAACAAGGTCGAAGGGAGAATCGAGGTCGGCAACGCCGCGCACGCCGTTGCCGTCGGCTCCGGCGCGGTCTGGGTCGCATCCGCAGTCGATGCCACCGTCGTGCGGATCGACCTGGACGGCGGAGCGCCGAAACGGATACCGGTCGACGCGCAGCCGTCCGCGCTGGCGGCCGGGGCGGGGGCGATCTGGGTGGCGAGCGAGGCGACGGCGCGCGTGATCCGGCTCGACCCGCGCTCGGGTACGCCGCTCGCCCCGATCCGCGTGGGCAACGGTCCCAGCAGCGTCGCCGTGGGTGCGGGAGCGGTGTGGGTGGCCAACCGGCGGGACGGCACCGTGTCACGGATCGATCCGACCACCGAGGTGACCGAGACGGTGCCGGTGGGGCGAGAGCCGAGCGCTGTAGCGACCGACGAGGGTGGCGTCTGGGTGGCGAACGCGGGTGATGGCACGCTGATGCGGATCGATCGCCGCAGCCTCCGGGCGACCAAGACGATCGCGATCGAGAGCAGCCCCGCCGCGCTGGCCGTGGTCGACGGCGACGTATGGACCGCGGCGATCGCGGGCACTGCCGCGCACCACGGCGGCACCCTGCGCGTGCGCATCTCCGCCGACGCGAAGTATCCGTTCCGGTTCGACCTCAGCTACGACACGCGGGTGGCTCTGCTGTCCGGGCTCGTCTACGACGGCCTGGTCGGCTACCGGCGAGCCGGTGGTTCGGCCGGCGGAACGCTCGTGCCCGACCTGGCCCGCGACCTGCCGGAGGCCGGCCCGGACGGGCGGACGTATCTCTTCAGGCTGCGCCCGAACCTGCGCTTCTCCAGCGGAGCGCCCGTCACGCCCGCGGACGTCCGCGCGTCGCTCGAACGCCAGCTGCAGGTGCCCGGCGGCGGGTCGGGCTACTTCCCCATTCGCGGCGCGGCGAGCTGCAACGCCAGACGCTGCGATCTCTCCAAAGGGATCGAGACCGACCCGGTGGCGATGACCGTCACCTTCCATCTCAGCAGGCCCGACGTCGACTTCCTGCACAAGCTCACGGTCGCCTCGGTCGTGCCGGCCGGGAGCCCGGCGCACACACGGCCGCCCCCGGGCACCGGCCCGTACACCTTCACGCGCTTCGCCCGGTGGAGTGTCCGGCTGGTCCGCAACCCGCACTTCCACGTGTGGTCCCCCGACGCCCGGCCCGACGGCTTCCCCGACGAGATCGCCGTGCGGCTCGGCGCGCCGCGCGCCGAGGTCGCCGCAGTGGAAGACGGCATGGCCGATATCGCCCTCTTCTATTACGGGATCGGCCAGGTCGCCCGGCTTCGAACGCGGTATGGCGCACGGCTGCACACCGATCCCAACCCTGGGACCTGGTTCGCGTTCATGAACGTCCATACGCCGCCGTTCGATGATGTTCACGTCCGGCGGGCGCTCAACTACGCCGTCGATCGCGGCCGGGTCGCCGAGCTCCTCGGCACGCGCGAGACGCACGTGCCGACGTGCCAGCTGTTGCCCCCGGGAATGCAGGGATACACGCCGTCGTGTCCCTTCACCGCGAACCCCAACCCCGCCGGTACCTGGAACGGCCCCGACGTGGCCCGGGCGCGTCGCCTCGTCGCCGCGTCCGGGACGCGCGGCATGAAGGTCGAGTTCTGGGGGAGCCACCCGCGGGAGTCGCTCGGGCGTTACTTCGCCGCGCTTCTGCGCCGGCTGGGCTATCGAAGCTCCGTGCGTACGTTCGACGACATGATCCAGGTCTTCGAGACCTCCGTGAACGAACCCCGGCGCCCCCCGCAGATCGGGCTCTGGGGTTGGGGTGCGGACTCGGCCTCGCCCCTCAGCTTCCTCAAGCCGCTCGTCTCATGCTCGGCGGGCGGAGAGAACCTCTCGCACCTCTGCGATCCGGAGATCGACGCGCAGATGGAGCAGGCCGCCGTCGCGCGCGGTCCGGAGGCGAGTGAGCTGTGGCGGCACGTCGAGGCCTCGCTGGCGGCGCAGGCGCCGACCGTTCCGCTCGTCAACGAGAACTTCGTGTCGCTCGCCGCTAAGAGGGTCGGCAACTACCAGCACCACCCGTTATCGGGCCCGCTGCTCGACCAGCTCTGGGTCAGATGAGCCAGGGGGCAGGGTTGCACCACCCGGGGTCTTGGTGCGCGCGCCCTGGCATCGACGGCGCCGGCAAGGGAGACTCGGCTCAACCTCGGAATAGGAGCCTGCGATGTGTCGCTGGATGGCGTGGCTTGGGCAACCGGTGTTGATCGATGAACTGCTCTTCAAGTCGCCGCACGGGATCGTGGACCAGAGTCTGCACTCCCGCATGGGCGCGGAGACCACGAACGGCGATGGGTTCGGGCTCGGGTGGTACGGCGGTGGGGAGGGGCCCGGTGTCTACCACAGCGTCTCGCCCGCCTGGTCGGACGGGAACCTGCGCGAGCTCGCGGCGCACATCGAGTCCCCGCTGTTCATGGCGCACGTGCGAGCCGCGATCGGCTCGCCGGTGCAGCAGACGAACTGCCACCCGTTCCGCGACGGCCGCTGGCTCTTCGTGCACAACGGCTTCCTCGCCGACTTCGCCACGCTGCGGCGAGACCTCATGCTCGCCGTCGACCCCACGCGGTTCGCCGACATCCACGGCTCGACGGACACGGAGGTCGTGTTCTACCTCGCCCTCGCGTTCGGGCTCGAGGACGAGCCGATCGACGCGCTCGAGCGGACGCTCGGCTTCATCGAGGCGACGGCCGACCGGCACGGCGTCGGCGCCGCGGTGCAGGGCAGCTTCGGCGTCGCGGACGGCGACAGCCTGTGGGCGGTCCGCTACGCGACGGAGGGCGTCCCGCGCTCGCTGTTCGCGTCAAGCGACGCGGAGGCGATTAAGCAGCTGCATCCCGACAACCCGCGGTTTCAGCGGCTCAGTCCCGACGACCGCCTCATCGTGTCCGAGCCGTTCTCGGATCTCCCCGGCCTCTGGCACGAGATCGAGCCCGCTAGCGCGGTGACCGTGCGTCGCGGCGGCGTGCTGGAGCACCGGCCGTTCCGCCCGCGTGACGACGGTCCGCCGCCCGTCGTGCAGCCGAGTTCCTCATCAGGCGCCTTCACCCGGTCCTGATCATCCTCGGGCTGATCCAGCTGGCCGGCGGCGTCTCGCTGATGGCCGGCAACACGTTCGGCCGGGTCATCGGGATCGCGGGCGGCAGCCTCGGCGCGATCGCCGCGCTGCTGTCGATCGGCGGCAACAACCCATGGTGGTCGTTGGGCATCTTCTTCCTGTGCGTGTGCATCGTGCACGGCATCTTCATCTTCGGCGAGGACTGACGGCCCGCAGGACGACGACCGTCGACCCGAGGTACTCCTCGCTCTCGGGAATGGACAGGTGGGGCTCGGCGACGAAGCCGAGCCCGGCCGCCTCGGCGGCGACCTCGTCGGCCGTGACCCGGTCGAGCCGCACGACGTGCTCGACCGGCTCGCGGCCGCCGACTTCGCGGCGCCGGTGGATCGCCGCGCGGCCGTCATCGTCCACGACCGCGAGCAGCTGGCTGGCGTAGCGCACGCCGGCGATCTCGCACGCGTCCGGCGGCGGGGGCATGTCGTGCTCCTCGTCGAAGCAGTCCATCGCATCGGCCAGCGCCGCGGCCAGCAGGCCGCCGGGCTCGAGGTGGTCGCGGGCGCGGCGCAGGAAGGCCGCGCGCCCGGAGCGCCCGCCGAGCAGCTGCAGCGTCTGCATCGGCACCAGCACGAGCGCGAACTGGCGACCGAGGTCCAGCTCCCGGGCGTCGGCGACCACGGTCTCGACGCGCAGCCCGGCGGCGCGGTGCTCGAGCGCCGCCAGCAGCGCACCGTCGACGTCGACCGCGACGACCGCGACGCCGCGGGCGGCGAGATCGAGGCTCACGCGGCCCGTACCAGCGCCGACGTCGAGGACCGTGCCACCGGCCGCGCCGGCGAGCGTCCGCCAGAGCGGCAGGTCCTCCTCATACGCCCCGCACTCGAGGTCGTGCCAGAGCGCGTCGAGGTTCACGGCGAACGTGGCGCCGCGGCGGCGGGTGGCTGCGCCATCGACTCCAGCTCGTCCGTGAGCACGGTGTCGGGAACACGGATCATCCCCCGCGTCGGGCGATCGAGGTCGGCCGTGACGAGGAGCAGGAACGCCACGAGCAGCGACGCGAGCACGACCGCGATCACCCCGCGACCGGAGAACGCCAGATAGGCGGCAAGCAGCCCGAGCGCGACGGCCGAGCCGACCAGCTCGAGTACCAGGACCGCGGTCGGGACCCGGTTGGCGAGCGCGGCGATGCGCGTGTTCTCGGCGTCGATCATCTCGTTCAGCGACTCGACGTACAGGCGCGGCGCGCTGGCCGTCGGCGCTACGTCAAGCGCCTCGCCGGCGAGGCCCCAGAGCGCACGCTGGAGCTCCTCCTCGGCCGCCGCCGACGCACGCGCGTCGGCGCTGCCGGGCACGTGATCCGAGAGGCGGATCGCGGTCCGCGTGTAACGGACCAGGAGGTCCATGGAGCGCGTGCGCATCGGCTCGGGCAGCGTCTGTGCGCGCAAGTAGGTCGTCCCGATCGCGTTGGCCTCGGTGACGACGTTCGCGCGGCGACTCTCGTAGCGCGTGACCGCGAGTGAGAGTCCGAAGGCGAGGAGCAGCCCGACGAGGCCGAGCAGCGCCCCCTGCAGGATTCCGAACGGCTCCTTAAGGGTGGCGGAGAGGTGCCGGACCCGGTGCCCGAAGTAGATCCCGAGGCCGGTGGCGCCGAGGACCACCACCAACAGCAGGAGTCCGAGCTCGAGGCTGGTGAGCTCGAAGAAGAAGATGGGTCACAGCCCCGTCTTTGCCTGGATGCGCCCGGACGCGGCGGCGCGCGCCAGCGCTTCGTAGTCGCGCTCGTTCTGGTCGGCGTAGCGCTCGGCGAAGTCGGCGAGTGCGCGGTCGAACGCGTCGCCGGAGCCGAGGTAGCTCGCGATCGCCACCGCGTCTCCCGAGCGCGCGTGCGCGCGGGCCAGCGTCCAGCCGCACAGCTGGGCGTACATCGTCATCACCCGCGGGCTCATCAGCTCGACGAGCGCCGATCCCTTCGCGTCCCAGAGCTGGCGGATGTAGAAGTCCCGCTTGACGCCGTCGGGGCTGTCGATGCGGATCCAGCCGAGCATGATGTCGCTGGCCGACTGCGTCAGCCGCTGGCCCTCCACGACGCGCTGTCCGTGGCTGGAGAACGTGCTCTGGCCCAGGACCGGCTCGAGCACGGAGGCCTGGGCCTCCTTGGCCTGGAGCAGCAGCGGATCCTCGCCGTCGCGGCCGAGCATGAGCACGATCCAGGCGCGCGTCCCGACGCTGCCCACGCCGACGACCTTCCGTGCCGCGTGGACGTAGCGAAAGCGCTCGAGCAGGTGGCGCCGGTCGCGCGTCAGCGTACGCCGGTACGTCCGGATCGCGTCCCGCATGAACGTGTCCAGCCGCGCGTGGTGCGCCGGCGGCACCGTTTCCTCGATCGGCATGATGAGCGGCGGGTCGCTCGCGAACCGCGGCTCGCCGTCGACGAGCTCGGTGAGCTTGCCGAACGCCCGCATGCTGTCCTTCGACTGCGCCTTCGCCACGTTGCGCTCGAACCGCTTGCGCTCCTTCGTGCTCACCTTGTGGCCCATGCGCGCGGCGATGTCGTCCACGTCCAGGCGCGTGTACCAGAGGTCCATGTTCCCCATGCCGGCGAACTCAGCCATCGCCTCCCGGTAGGCCCGCGTGACCGTGAGGTTGACCGCGTGCCGCTCCTTCGCGCTGAAGCCGCGATCGCGGCCGGCCACGGCGAAGCTCGCGACGAGCCGCTTGACGTCCCACTCGAACGGACCCGGGAGCGTCTCGTCGAAGTCATTGATGCTGAACACCAGCCGGCGGTCCGGCGCGGCGAACGCGCCGAAGTTGGACAGGTGCGCGTCGCCGCACAGCTGCACCTGCAGGCCGGACCGCGGCTCGTGCTCGAGATCGGCCGCCATCAGCTTCGCGGCGCCCCGGAAGAACGTGAACGGCGACACGAGCATGCGCCCGTAGCGGATCGGCACCAGCTCGGTGACACGGGTCAGCGCCTGCTCCTCGAGCTGCTCGACCGGATCCCGGCGCGCAGCGGAGGGCTCCCACTCGCCGTGCACTCGCCGCCCGACCTCCGCCCGGCTGGCCTTCCCGCGCGCCGCGCGGTCCGCCACGGACGGGTGCTCGACCTTGCGGCCGTTGGTTCCGGACTCGTGCTGACGCTTCGGCCGTTCGCTGACGATGACGCTCATGACACGCTTGGATATCGCGCGTCGCCGCGGGCGGGATCATCCGAAGCGGATGAGCGGGTCGCCCCGGCGTTCACCGCGTCGGCGACGCTCTCGTAGACCTCGCCCTCGCCGATCGCGTCGACGACCCCGGCCCGCCGCCACAGCTCGAGGCTCGCGGGATGCACGTGGGCGAGGACGAGCGACGTGCCGTGGGCGCGCAGCTCTTCGGCGACCTGGATGAGGATGTCCGCGCCGTCGGTGTCGGTGAGGTGGACGGACTCGGCGTCGACGACGACGCGGGCCGGGAGCCGGTCCTGGCCGGCGAGCTCGCGCACCCGGGTCCGGAACCTGTCCGCGTCGGCGAAGAAGAGCGGGCCGTTGATCCGGACGACGAGCACGCCGGGCGTCGTCTCGAGGCCCGGCTTGTCCTCGAGCGCGTGGTAGACGCCGGAGCTGGGCTCGCGGCCGAGCGGCCGGACCGACGTCTGCGACGATCGTGCGATGAGCAGGAGCAGCGAGAGCACGACGCCGATGAGGATCCCGGCGATGATCCCGAACACGAGGATCCCGACCATCGCGCCGGCGAAGAACACGAAGTCCGAGCCGCTGACCGTGTAGTAGCGGCGCATCTGGGCGAACGTGACGAGCCCGACCATCGCGTCGATGACGACGGCGCCGAGCGTGGCGGTCGGGAGCTGCTCGAAGACGGCCGCCAGGAACAGCAGCGTTAACAGCACGAACACGGCATTGATCAGCGACGCCATCTGCGACTGCTGGCCGGCGGCCTCGGCGACCGAGGTCTTGGACAGGCTCCCGTCGACCGGGAAGCCGCCGACCAGCCCGGCGGTCCCGCACGACATGCCCTGGGCGATCAGCTCCTGGTTCGTGTCGATCTCGTAGCCCTTCTTGGCCGCCATCGCCCGGGCGGCAGCGAGCGACTCGGAGTAGCCGACGAAGATCACCGCGAGCGCGCCCACGAGCAGCGGGCCGACGTCGCTCGCCGCGATGTCGGGGATGCCCACGGAGAACAGGCCGGTGGGGATGTCGCCGGTGATGGCGACGCCGTGGCTGCCGAGGTCGAGCAGGTCGACGGCGAGGATCGCCAGGGCCATGACGATCAGGGCGCGCGGCCACTTCGGCAGCGTGAAGCGCAGGAGCAGCAGCAGTGCCAGCGAGCCGCCGCCGACCGCGAGCGTCACAAGGCTCGTGTCGGGGACGGCCTTGATCGTGCCCCAGAGCTCCTCCACGTACGAGTCGGTGGGCGCCGTGACGCCGAGCAGCGTGTGGGTCTGGTCGATGATGATCCCGATCGAGAACCCGAGAACGAAGCCGGCCATCACGGCCTTCGACAGGAAGGTCGACACCCAGCCCATCCGGAGCAGCCCGAGCGCGACGTAGACGGCGCCGGTCAGCAAAGCGAGCGCGGCCGCGAACGGCGCGGCCTTGGCGCTGCCCATCGCCGCCGCGCCGGCGAGCGGTGCGATCACGGCGGCGCACACCGCGCAGACGGCCGCGCTCGGCCCTTCCACGAGATGCCTCGACGTACCGAAGAGCGGATAGGCGAGGAGCGCTGCGAACGCGGTGTAGAGCCCGTACTGCACCGGCACGCCGGCGAGCGTGGCGTACGCCAGGCTCTGCGGGACGAGGAGCGCCCACACCGACAGACCTGCGAGCGCGTCGGCGCCCAGCCGGCGGCGGTCGTAGCGCGGGAGCCAGCCGGCGATCGGCACGTATCGCGTCACCGCGCCGCAGGGTCGCCGCTCAGCGCCAGGCGGACGTCATCCGATCCGAATGATCCCGGGCCGTGGGGCGGCTCATAGCGTCCGGCGCACTCATGGCGCACCAACCATCCGTGATCGCCGCGCACCGGGCCCAGGGCCGCGAGTTCACCGCGGATGGCGTGCGCAGCTTCGTCAGGGAGGCGGGCGGCGGCGAGCCGGTGCTGTGCGTGCACGGCATCCCGGCGTCGTCGTTCCTGTACCGCAAGCTGCTTCCCGTCCTCGCCGGGCGCGGGCTGCGGGGCGTCGCGTTCGACCTCCCGGGCCTGGGGCTGGCGGCCCGCCCCGTCGCGTTCGACTACAACTGGACAGGGCTCGGCGCGTGGTGCGCGGCGGCCGTCGACGCCCTGGCGCTGGATCGCTTCCACCTGGTCGTTCACGACTTCGGCGGCCCCGTCGGATTCGAGCTGTGCGCGCGAATGCCGGAGCGGATCCGCTCGCTCACGATCCTGAACACGGCCGTCGACGTCGAGCACTTCCACCGGCCGCCGGCGTTGGAGCTGCTCACGCGGCCGAGGCTGTCCGTGGCGCTGCTGAAGCTGGTCCCGCGGCCGGCGTTCCGCCTGCTCATGTGGCGGGTCGGCGTCGCCGACCGCGCGAGTACCAGCGACGCCGAGCTCGACGCGTGGCTCGACCTGCTGCGTCGTGAGGACGGCGGCCGGGCGTGTGTGCGCATGGCCACCGGGTTGGAGCGGACACGGGCGAAGAGCGAGCTCTACGGCGGTGCGATCCGCGCGCTGACCGTGCCGGTCCAGGTCCTGTGGGGCGTCGCGGATCCGATCCTGAAGGTCGATGCGCACGGCGAGGCCGTGAGCGCGGTCGCGAGGGTGCCGCTAGTGCGCCTGCCGGGGAAGCACTTCCTCCAGGAAGACTGCTACGAGGCGATCGGGGAGCACGTCGCGCGGCTCGCTGCGACCGCGCGGATGCCGGTGCAAGCGTGACCCGCATCGCGATCCTGATCGCCGTGACGGCGGCACTCGCCGGCTGCTTCGGCGGCGACAAGAAGCGAGCAACAGCCCCAGCGCCACCAGCGCTGGCGCCCCGACGGCAGACGCGTCCGTCTGCAACTACTACTTCGAGTGGCTGGACCGCGTGCGCTTCCCGCTGCAGGCCGATCCGCACGCGGCGTACAGCTATGTGATCCCGTCGGTGAGCCCGGCGAGCGACCACGTCGCCTTCACGGTCAAGGGCCCGGCGCCGTACGCGCCGTGGACGTCGTGGATGGTCTACACCGGCAAGGCCCAGCCGTTCTCGGTGGTCGGCAAGTCCGAGATCGCCCCCGACGCCGGGAACGTGAACCCATGGTCGGGAGCGCCGACGGCGATCTCAGCGCCCAGCCGGGACTTCACCCTGCTGGTCCTCCCCAAGGGCGTCGACCAGAGCACGACGGCGAAGTCGCTCCAAGCCATCCCGCCGTCCAACGTGCTGCGCAGCCCGAGCGACACGAGCGGCGGGCCGATGTGGCTCCTGGCCAACCGCGTCTACGCGGCGTTCCCCGGCTACAACCGCGGCGGTTCCGGCGGTCCGGCCGACTCGCCGTTCCCGGTCGTCCGCGCGGTGGACTACACGACCGGCGAAAGCATCCCGTGCGGCCCGCTCAACCAGCTCCCGGAGGTCGTCCAGACGCCGCCGACCAGTCCGCCGGCCACGCACACGCCGCTCGCGCGGAACAACCTGGTGCTCAAGAACGGCCTGCCGTTCGACCGCCTGCTGAGCTCGGACTCCTCGGCACAGGGCTTCCAGTTCGCGCCGCCCAACCCAAAGGGGCTGATCGTGTTCACGCGCCCGCCGCTGCTGCCGGGCGCGGACGTCTCCGCGATCCCGCCGAAGGACAACTGCGCCGGCTACCTGGGGACCCCGACGCCGACCGGACAGATCTCACTGATCCGGATGCCGCACGTCGCGACGTACTTCGACACCAAGCGCGTCACGCCCGAGACGCCGTACGTCCAGAACGAGGCGGACTTCATCTCGTTCACGCAGTACGGGTCGGCGGTCGGCGTGTACCGGCCGGGCACGCTGTTCACCACGAGCCTCGGCGACGCCGAGCTGAACGTCGACGCCTCGGGCGGCTCGACGATCCTCGTGTGGCCGCGCAGCCTCGGTGCCGCCGACCGCCAGAAGGTGGTCGCGTATGCGAAGGAGCACGGCTTCGCGATCATGCGCGGCGGCGCCGCCAACGAGCTCACGACCGCGAACCTGCTGATCCGGATGAAGGGCGCGTCGCCGACCTACAAGGGCGCGTACGCCCCCGACGCGAACCGCACGGGCGTGCCGTGCTACTTCGGCACCGTCCAGCAGCCGGCGCACGCGGGCAAGCCCTGGTCGGCGGTTACGGGCACGAAGTTCGCCGCCTCGCCGGCCAACCTCGGGGCGGGAGCCCCGCAGGGCGTCTCCGGCAGCTCGAGCGAGCTCCTGGACGGCAGCCTGCTGAGCGCCCTCAAGGCCCACATCCGGTCGACGGGCGGCAGCTACTCCGCCGGGTGACCGCGCTATTGCCGCGCCATCGCGACGCGGAGCTGTTCGTCCGGGTCGAGCCGGTGGTCGGCGTCCGCGGCGGCCTCGCCCACGTCGATCTCGACCCAGTTCACCTCGCCGGTGAAGCCGTTGGGGACCGGGTAGTCCTCTGCCACCAGGGCGCCGTCCTCCTTGCCGACGTCGCAGGTGTCGTCGGCCGAGAAGATCATCGCCGCCGTCGCGGCGACGGCGCCCTCGCCGACCTGCTCGCCGTCGAGGAACAGCCGCACGGTGCCGCCCTTGCCGAGCCCGGGGCCGTCGTAGTCGAACTCCATCCGCACCTGGTGGGTGCCCGGCGGGATCTCCCGGTCGCTGTCGACGTAGAAGCGCTGGATGCCGAGAAGGTTGTAGCAATAGCGCAGCGTGCCGTCCTTGGCGTACAGGCTCCAGCCGCCGATGCTGCCGCCCTGGGCGATGATCACGCCCTGCGCGCCGCCCTCGGGCACGACGATCTCCGCCGTCACCGCATGCGACGTGTTCTTGATGCTCACGACCGAGCTCTCCGAGAGGCGGCCCATGCCGCCGAAGAGCCGCTGCCGGCTCCCCTTCACGAGCTGCGGCCGGCCGGAGATCGCCGGGAAGAGCCGCTCCGCGACGCGGTCGTCGAGCGGCAGGACGTTGTTGCGCGTCGCCTCGATCAGGAACAGCCGCTGGAGCTCGTGAAGCCGCTCGGGATGCTGCGCAGAGACGTCCTCGAATTGCGTCCAGTCCACCCCGGTGTCGTAGAGCTCCCAGACGTCGTCGTCGAACGCGGGAGTCTCCTCGCCGACGAGCAGCCACGGCGTCTTGTGTCGCGTGACCGCGGTCCAGCCCTTGTGGTAGATGCCGCGGTTGCCGAACATCTCGAAGTACTGCGTCTCGTGGCGTTCGTCGGCCGTCGGGTCGTCGAACACGTAGCGCATGCTCACGCCCTGGATCGGCGTCTGCTGGACCCCGTTGACGAACTTCGGCTCGACGAGCCCGGCGACGTCGAGCACCGTCGGCGCGACGTCGACCACGTGCGTGAACTGCGTCCGGACCTCGCCCTGCGCCTCGAACCCGGCGGGCCAGTGCACGATCGTGCCGTTGCGCGTGCCGCCGAAGTGCGAGGCGACCTGCTTAGTCCACTGGTACGGGGTGTCCATCGCGTGCGCCCAGCCGACCGCATAGTGGTTGTACGAGCTCGGCGCGCCGAACTCGTCCAGGCGTTCGAGCATGAACTCCGGCGTCTCCAGCGCGGCCGCGCCGTTGAAGTTGATCATCTCGTTGAACGTGCCGTTGTGCGTGCCCTCGGCGGAGGCCCCGTTGTCGCCGACGATGTAGAAGATCAGCGTGTCCTCGAACACCTCGAGGTCCTCGAGCGCGTCGAACAGACGCCCGACGTGGTGGTCGGTGAACTCCATGAAGCCGGCGTAGACCTCCATCTGCCGGCGCAGTACCGGCTTGAGCTGCTCGGGCATCTCTTCCCACGCCGGGATCTCGTCATGCCGGGGCGTGAGCTGGGCGTCCTGCGGCACCACCCCGAGCTTCTTCTGACGCGCGAAGGTCCGCTCGCGCAGCGCGTCCCACCCATCGTCGAACTGGCCCGCGTACTTGTCAGCCCATTCCTTCGGCACGTGGTGCGGCGCGTGCGTCGCGCCGGGCGCGAAGTAGGCGAAGAACGGCTTGTCGGCCATCAGCGACTTCTGCTGGCGGATCCACTTGATCGCCTTGTCGGTCATGTCGCCCATCAGGTGGTACCCCTCTTCGGGGCTGCGGTCGGGCTCGACCGGGGTCGTGCCCTCGTACAGCGCCGGGTAGTACTGATGCGCCTCGCCGCCGATGAAGCCGTAGAAGTACTCGAAGCCGCTCCCGGTCGGCCAGTTGTCGAACGGTCCCATCGGGCTCGTCTGCCAGACCGGCACCTCGTGGCACTTGCCGAACTGGGCGGTGGAGTACCCGTTGAGCTTCAGGATCTCGGCGAGCGGCGCGCAGGTGTTGGGTCGGATCGAGTTGTATCCCGGCGCGGATGTCGCGATCTCGGTGATGCCCCCCATCCCCACGGTGTGGTGGTTGCGGCCGCTCAGCAGCGCCGCCCGGGTCGGCGAGCACAACGCCGTCGTGTGGAAGCGATTGAGCTTTAGACCGCTCGCCGCCAGGCGCTCCGCGTTTGGCGTCGCGCACGGCCCGCCGAACGCGCTGGAGGAGCCGAATCCGGCGTCGTCGATCAGGACCACCAGGACGTTCGGCGCCCCCTCCGGCGGGCGCAGCTCCTCGATCGGCGCGAACGACGTGTCCGGGTCCTTGGCGTCATAGGTCACGAGCCCAGGCCGCGGGACGTCGGGAATCGGCAGCACCTCGCGCTGGATCGAACGCTCGTCTCCGGTGGCCATCAGGCTCGTTCCTCTCCACTGGGTTGTGTGGGGAGCATCCGGTCGCCGACCGGCACGCGCATCGCCCGAATCGGATGATGATCGCTCCGCGGACCTCGTCCGATCGGGGTGACGCACCTTGCGCGCCGCCGTCATACGGTCGAGCCATGGACGCGCTGCAGCAGAACCGCACCGAGCCGCGCACGGCCGCCGCCGACGCCCGAGCGATCGGCGTCGAGGCGTACGTCTATCTCTATCCGCTCGTGACGGTGCTCTGAGCGATGTCACCGGAGCGCGACACGATGTTCTCGACGCCCACCTGGCTGCGCGATCTGGGCTTCGCGTCGTGGCTGCTCGTCGGGTTCGTCCTCATCATCGTCGGCGTCATCTGGCTGCTCGGCCAGACGTCGACGATCGTCATGCCGGTGATCCTGGCGGGCGTGCTGGGGGCGGTCGCCGGCCCGCTCGTCGACAAGCTGCAGGGCCACAAGGTGCCCCGGGCGGCCGGGGCCGGACTCGTCCTCCTCGGCCTCGTCGCGATCGGCGCGCTCATCGTCTTCCTCGTCGTCCACGGCATCACCGCGAACTCGGGCGACATCTCGGCGCAGGCGTCGAAGGCGCTCGACAAGATCGAGAGCAGCCTCAAGGACGCCGGCGTCAACACGGCGAACGCCAAGGCCGACGTCAAGAAGGAGGTTCCCCAGATCGGCCAGACGCTCATCCACGGCGTCACCGCCGGCGTCAGCGGCCTGGGGTCGCTGGTGTTCTTCCTCTCGTTCGCAGCGCTCTCGACGTTCTTCGTGCTCAAGGACGGCCCCGTGATGTCGGGCTTCGTCACTCGGCACATTGGGCTTCCCGTCGCGGTCGCATCGATCGTGGTGCGCGAGGTCGCGAGCGGGCTGCGCAACTACTTCACCGGCGTGACGATCGTGGCGGCGTTTAACGCGGCGGTCGTCGGCCTCGGCGCGCTGGTCCTGGGTGTCCCGCTCCCGGGCACCATCGCGGTGGTCACGTTCGTCACGGCGTACGTGCCGTACATCGGCGCGTGGACCGCGGGCATCTTCGCGTTCGTGCTCGCGCTCGGCTCGCAGGGAGCGAGCGACGCGCTGATCCTCGCGCTCGTGATCTTCCTCGCCAACGGACTGCTGCAGAACCTGCTTCAGCCGTTCGTCTTCGGCGCCACGCTGAGCCTCAACCCGCTCGCGGTGCTCATCGTGACGATCGGCGCAGGCAGCCTCTTCGGGATGGTCGGCCTGACGCTCGCGGCGCCCCTGACGTCCGCGGCCGTGCACATCAGCCAGGCACTGAGGGAGGGCCAGGTCGAGACCGTCGCGGAGCCCGGCCCCGCCGCCGCCGTGCCATGACGTTCGTGTGGGCGGGCGTCACGACGGTCGTCGTCGCCGGCCTGGCGATCGCGGCGCTCCTGTTCGTCCGGCGCACCGCACCCGACGGCGGCTATTTCCACGACGGCGATCGCGCCGCGGGCGTCTTCGGCGTGCTCGCGACCGGGTTCGCGATCGTGCTCGGCTTCGTCGTGTTCCTCGCGTTCGAGAGCTTCGACGAGTCGCGGGCCGGCGCCGAGACGGAGGCGGTGCTCGTGACGCAGCAGTTCAAGTCGGCGCAGTTCATGCCGGCCGCCGTGCGCGCGGATCTCGCCGACGGCATCGTCTGCTACGGCCGCTCGGTGGTCGGCCAGGAGTGGCCGCAGATGGAGAGCGGCGAAGCGGCGGGCGATCGGTTCAACCCGTGGGGCATCGAGCTCTTCCGCATCCTCGAGCGTGCCGACCCGAAGGCCGCGACCGAGCAGAGCGCGTTCGACAAGTGGCTCGATCAGACCAACGATCGCGAGCTCGCCCGCAACGATCGCATCCACGGCGCCGAGGGCGTGATCCCCACCGCGGTCTGGGCCGCCCTGATCCTCATGGCCGTCGTGATCTTCGTGTTCATGCTCTTCTTCGCCGACAGCGGCGAGCGGGCGAAGGTGCAGGCGCTCCAGATCGGCGCCGTGGCGGCGATGATCGTCGTGACGCTCTCGGTGATCCACGCGCTCGACAGCCCGTTCGCCTCGGGCGGCCTGAAGCCCGTGGCGATGGAGCGCGCGCTCGGCCTGCTCGAACAGGGCCGTCGCGTTGTCGGTGCCACCGGGCCGTTGCCGTGCGACGCGGCCGGGCGGGCGCTCAGCTGAGGGCGCCATTACGAACCACTGACGTCGGCACGCGCGCGTTGAACGGCGCGCCGCGCGACGACATCATCCGTCGCGATGCCCGAGGCGCACACCCGGGGCGACATCCTCGTTGTCGACGACGAGCCGACGATCGGCGACGTCGTGGCCCGCTACCTCGAGCGCGCGGGCTACGCCACCCGCGTCGCCGGCGACGGCGACCGCGCGCTGGAGCTGCACGGCGAGCGCGCCGCCGACCTGATCGTCCTCGACCTGATGCTGCCGGGCGTCGACGGCCTCGAGGTGATGCGGCGCATCCGCCGCGACCGGACGCGGCGTCCCGCGTTCATCCTGCTCACGGCCAAGGGCGAGGAGAGCGACCGGATCGTCGGGCTGCGCCTGGGCGCCGACGATTACGTGGTGAAACCGTTCTCCCCAGCCGAGCTGGTGGCGCGCGTGGACGCCGTACTCCGGCGCGTGGACCCCGAGCCCGAGCACGAGCCGCCGCTGGAGTTCGGCAGCCTGCGCATCGACCCTGCGGCGCGGCGCGTGCTGGTGGACGGCGACGAGTGCGCGCTGACCGTGCGGGAGTACGAGCTGCTGCTCTTCCTCGCCCGGCACCCGGGCGAGGCGTTCAGCCGGCACGCGCTGATGGACCGCGTCTGGGGCTACTCCTTCTACACGGACACGTCGACGGTGACCGTGCACATCCGCCGGCTGCGGAGCAAGGTCGAGCGCGATCCCGCCCACCCGCGGCACATCGAGACCGTGTGGGGCATCGGCTACCGGTTCGGGCCGTGAGGGCCGGGCTGCTCATCGCGCTCGCAGCCGCGGTCGCCGCCGCGCTCCTCGCGTGGGTCGTCTACGACTTCCACGCCGCCTGGCTCACGTTCGTCCTGCTCGCTCCCACCGGGTGCGCCGCCGTGCTGGTCGGCGACCGGGTGCTGCGCCGCCGCACCGGGCTGCGGCGCCAGGCGATGCTCATGGGGGCGATCGCGGCCGCCCAGGTGCTGGTCACGATCGCGCTGTTCGTCGCGCTGATGTTCGTGTCCTCGCACGACGCGTTCTTCACCGTGCTCGCGACCGCCTACTGCGCGCTGCTGGCGCTGTGGGCCGGCCGGCTGCTCTCGCGCCGCGTGCTCGGTGACGTGCGCGCCGTCGAGGCAAGTCTCGCCGCCGTCGGCGAGGGGCGGCGCGACGTGCAGCTCGCGGTCGACGGCGGGGATGAGGTGACGCGGCTCGCGCGCCAGGTGGAGGTGATGGTCGACCGGCTGGCGCGCACCGAGGCGGTGCGCAACGACCTCGTCGCCGCCGTCTCGCACGACCTGCGCACGCCGATCACGTCGCTGCGCCTGCTCGTGGAGGCGCTCGACGACGACATCGTCGACGAGGTCGACCGCCGCGCGTACCTCGGCAAGCTGCGCACGCACGTCGGCGCGCTGGCGGCGCTGATCGACGACCTGTTCGAGCTATCGCGACTGCAGGCCGGCGAGCTGCGCTGGTCGCTCGAGCGTGTGCGCCTACGCGAGCTCGTGCACGAGACCGTCGACGCGATGCGCCGCGACGACGCCGCCCGGCTCGTCGTCGACGTGCCCGACGATCTCGCGCCGGCGCGCGCGGCGCCCGAGCAGATCCAGCGGGTGCTCTTCAACCTGATCCAGAACGCGATCCGCCACACGCCCGCCGACGGGAGCGTGACCGTGCGGGCGGCGGTCGCTGCCGACGGGGTGCAGGTCGAGGTCGCGGACACGGGCAGCGGCATCCCGGACGCCGACCGCGAGCGCGTCTTCGAGGCGTTCTTCCAGGCCGGCGCGCGCAGCAACGGCAGCGCGGGGCTGGGCCTCGCGATCTCGCGCGCGATCGTCGAGGCGCACGGCGGGAGGATCTGGCTCGAGCCCTCGGCGGCGGGCACCTCGGTCCGCTTCACGCTCCCCGCCGGCTGACCTCGGTCACACGCTCGGCAGCACCGCGTCCAGCTTGGCGAACGCCGCCTGCCAGCCGGCCTCGGCGTGCGCGGACTGCGCGTACGGGCCGTCGCTGAGCGTCATCCGCGTCTTGTCGACGCCCAGTCCCGCTCGATGTCGCGCAGCATCAGCGGGTAGACGACCGCGTGGCGGAACGGCGCGATCGCGGTCATGTAGGCGGCGCCGAGCGGGCCGTTGCGCTTGACGAGCACGGCCATCTGGCCGTGGTAGGTGCCGTCGTCGGCTCGGACCCAGCCGAGGTGCAGCACGCCGTGGACGGTCTGGTTGGCGATCTCCAGCGCCCACTCGTCGTCGGTCAGGTAGAGCGGGCGGAACGGCGAACCGTCGGCGATCGGGCCCGACGGGCCGTCGCACAGATCTGCCGGCAAGCGGTCGCGCAGCGACGGCACCCGGGTGCCCAGGCCGGCCTGTCTGCGGTCGAGCCGCAACAGCGCGCCGACCTTCCAGCGGATCGCGAACAGCGCTCGGACGGCGCTCGAGCTGCTTCGCGCCGGGTCGAACGCCGCCATCACCCGCACGAGCCGCGGGAAGTCGTCCGGGTCGCCCGGCGTCGGCAGCGCCCACACGTCCTCGAGCCGGAAGTCGCCGGTGAGCTCGTGGATCCGCCAGGGCCG
>DATDKF010000423.1:0-29057 GCA_036520135.1 Solirubrobacteraceae bacterium | reverse complement strand
TACGCCGGCGCGTCGATGCGCGCGATCGCCGCCGAGGCGGGCGTCGACGCCTCGCTCGTCGTGCACTTCTTCGGGAGCAAGGCGGGGCTGCTCGTGGAGGCGATCGAGTGGCCGTTCGACCCCGAGGACGAGATCCCGGGGCTGCTCGCCGACGGCCCCGAGCACGTCGGGGCGCAGCTCGCCCGTTTACTGGTCGACACGTGGGACCGCGAGGGCAGCCGCCACGCGATCATGACGCTGCTGCGGGCGGCCACGATCGAGCCGCGGTCGGCCGAGCTGCTGCGCACGTTCATCCAGCTCCGGCTGTTCGGGCCGCTGCTCGCGCGCCTCGGCTCCGACCAGCCGGAGATCCGCGGCGAGCTGTGCGCCTCGCAGATGCTCGGGCTGGGGCTCGCCCGCTACGTGATCGCCTTCGAGCCGCTCGCGTCGGCCGACGGCGCGCGCGTGGTGGCGTGGGCCGGGCCGACGCTGCAGCGCTACCTCACCGGCGACCTCGGCTAGCCCTTCACCGACGTGACGTAGCCGCGCACGTCCGCCGCCGGCTCCGAGTAGGCCTCGCCGAGCGCCGACTCCATGCGCGACATGAACTCCTCCGCCCAGTCCGGGAAGTCGTAGTCGATCGCCCGCAGGAACTCGAGCGTCGCCGCGAGGCGGATGTCGGCGATCGACGGGCGGTCGCCGCCGATGAACGGCCGGCCGTCCATGAAGTACGTGTTGAAGACCTCGAGCGGCTCGCCGAGCGCGGCCTCGGCGTCCTTGGCCGCCTTGGCCTTCATCGAATCGTCGGCGTCCGGCGCCGTCGCGACCTCGCCCGCGTACTGGCCGAAGGCGAGCGTCGGGTAGGTGGCACGCGCCAGCAGCGGGTAGAACGTGCCGATCAAATAGAACATCGCGTTGTCGACCATCGCCCGCCGGCCGGGATCCGTCGGGTAGAACTGGTCGAGCCCGTGCTTGTTGCACAGGAAGGCCATGATCGCGCAGCTCTCGCCGAGCGTGCCGCGCGGCAGCCCGTCCGTCTCGAGCATCGGCGTGAGATGGGCGGGGTACTTGGCGAGGTATTCGGGCTCGGTCGTCTTACCCCAGACGTCAACCTCCTCGAAGTCGAGCCCGGCGGCTCGCACGAAGATCCGGACGGTCAGGTTGTTCACGCTCGGGGTGAGGATGTTGAGCGTATTCGCAGCCATGGTCTCCTCCTCAGCTGTACGGGTCCTTGGCCGATCGGTCGTCCGACAGCGATTCCCGCGATCGCGTGACGAGCGTCTCGAGGGCGTCCGCGAGATGCGCTCGGTCGATGTGGTGGTCCCCGCGCTCCACGCGGATCTTGTGCGCCTCCAGCAGCACGTCCGCGTGGGTGTATCCGAACGGCGGCTCGAAACGGTAGGACGCGAGCTCGATCAGCAGCCCGAGCGGATCCTCGAAGTAGATCGAGTCCATGAACCCGCGGTCCTTGACGCCGCTGTGCCTGATCCCGCGCTCGTCGAGCCGCTCGACCGCCTGGTGGAACGTGGCCTGCGAGAGCGAGAAGGCGACGTGATGCACGGCGCCCTGGTCGGTCGAGGTGCGCGACGGATCGGGCTTGCGCTCCTCGTTGGTGAAGATCGTGATCAGGCGGCCGTCGCCCGGATCGAAGTAGAGATGGCTCTCCGCCTCCCGGTCGAGGTTGGGCTGCTCGAAGACGAACGGCATCCCGAGCACACCCTCCCAGAAGTCGATCGACGTCTGGCGGTCGGCCCCGACGATCGTGATGTGGTGGACACCCTGGCTCTGGAGCTTTCGCATGATTCCTAGTGCTCGACGAGTTTCGACTTGTATTCGCTGCGGCGCAGCGTCCCCCACGGGACGAGGTCCACGTCGGTCTGCACGACGAGGACGTTGCGCAGTCTCTCGCGGATCGCGTCCGCCAGGGCGGCGTCGGCGGTCGCACCCGGCGCGAGCTCGACGCTCACGGGCAGCGGCGGATCCTGCTTGACGCCTTCCGCCCGCGGCTTGACGAGGATGTGGCCGCTGACCGCCGGCGCGAAGTCCGAGACCACCTCGCGGACGGCCGACGGGAACACGTTGACGCCGCGCACGATCAGCATGTCGTCGGTGCGGCCGATGCAGCGGATCCGCGGGCCGGCGCGGCCGCACGGGCACGGGGTCGTGCGCACCCGGACGTGGTCGCGCGTGCGGAAGCGCAGCAGCGGCGCCGCCCGGTGGCGCAGGTGCGTGAGCACCAGCTCGCCGGTCGCGCCGTCCTCGATCGCGACCGCCCGGCCGGTCTCAGGGTCGATCAGCTCGGGGTGGACGAAGCCGTGGGCGCCGAGGTGCATCCCGTCCTGGTGCTCGCACTCGCCCCACAGCGAGACGCCGATGTCGCCGATCCCCATCGCCTCGGTGACCTTGGCGCCCCAGCCCGCCTCGAGCTTGGCGCGGAACGCCGGCTCGCCGCCGCCCGGCTCGCCGGCCACGAGCACGCGGGTGACGCTCGAGCGGGCGAGATCGATGTCTCGCTGGGCGGTCCACTCGACCAGGTGCGCCGCGTAGGACGGGGTCATCACCGCGGCCTCGGGCGCGAGCAGCTCGATCGCCTTGACCAGCCGCTCGGTGTTGCCGGTGCCGACCGGGATGTGGCAGAGGCCCAGGCGGTCGAACGACGCGAGCGCCGCGCCCGCGACGAACGGGCCGGCGTTGTAGGTGCTGACGATCCGCTGGCCGGCCTGGACGCCGGATGCGGCGTAGCTGCGCGCCGAGCCGGTGATCCAGTTGTCCAGGTCCGAGGCCGTCAGCGGGATGTAGCTCGGCGTGCCGGTCGTGCCGCTCGTCGCGTAGATCCGGACGATCTCGTCGGGGGTCGCGCACAGGTGCGTGCCGATCGGGTTGGCGGGCGAGGTGGTCGCGCGGATCTCCCGCTTGTCGGTTAGCGGCAGGTCGGCGATCTCGTTCAGGCCGCCGGCCTCCTCGGGTGCGGTGAGGCCGAGCTTGTCGCGGTAGAACGCCGAGCGCTCGAGCAGGTAGGCGATCTGCGCGCGGTAGGCCGCGTCGTCGTCGCTCATTCCGGGCCGCGCTCGTACTCGATCGCCTCCTCGGCGCGGGAGGCCATAAGGAAGCCGAGCGGCCGCTGCTGCTCCTCGGCCAGGTGCGCGAGCAGGCCGCCGGTGCGGGCGAGGATCGGCACCGCCTTCACGGCGCTCGCCGGGAAGCCGAGGTCGAGCATCACCGCCGCGATCGGCATCGACACGTTCATCGTCAGCGGCCGACCCCATGCGGCGGCGACAGCGTCGCGGATCACGCGCGCGCGCTCGACGTGCGGGCCGCTGACGCCGCGCTCGTCGGCCAGCGCGAGGATCCGCTCGGCGCGCGGGTCCAGCGGCTTGTGCACGGGATGGCCGAAGCCGGGAACCTTGCCACCGGCGGCGCGGATCTCCCCGACGGCCGCGACGGGGTCCTCGCGCTCGAGCAGCCGCGCGCAGTCCTCGGCCGTGCCGAGGATCACCGGCCCGCAGCCGAGGATCCCCGCCGCCACCGCGCCGTGCAGCGACCCCGGGTCCGCCGCCAGCGTCATCCGCGCCGCGACGTTCGTGGGCATCATCCCGTGCTCGGCGATCGCCACCAGCAGCAGGTCGAGGAAGAACCGCTGGTCGTCGGTGGGCTCGCGGCCGGTGAGCAGCAGGTGGAAGTACTCGGTGAAGGTGAGCCGGCCCATGAGGTCGCCGGTGAGGTCGCGGCCGCGCACCTCCACCCGGTCGGGATAGGCCTGGCTGATGTGGCTTACGGGCGCGTCGGCCTTACCGATCTGCATGAGGCCCGGCGACGCTATCAAGTTGTCGAGTCAACGGGGTTGAGTGGTCGTCGCCGGTCGTGATCGGGTATCCGCGTAGCGTGGAGGCCGACGTTCGCATCGAGAAGGTCGAGCAGCACCAGACGCGCAGCGGCAACACCCGCTACGTCGTGCGCGACGACCAGGGGCGCGAGTACACGACGTTCCGGCCGCCGATCGGCCAGGAGGCCGCCAAGTTCGAGGGCCGGAGAGCACACATCGAGTTCCACGAGCAGGAACGCGACGGCTTTCAGAACGTCTACCTCGACGCGATCTCCGCGGCGCCCGATAACGCGGACTCCGGCGGCGGCTCCTCTGACACCGACCCCGACGAGGCAGCCTGGCGGACGGCCGTCGAGGCCGCGCCGTGGGTGCTCGGGACAAACGAGCCCGATCACGAGGTTCCGCCGGAGGAGCTCTACGAGAAGCTCGAGCCGTTCAAGCGCCTCGTCGCCGAGGACATCCGCGAGGGCGGCGACCGCGACGACGAGTGAGCGTCATTCGCGGACCGCGGACACGTTGAGGCGCACATAGTCGAGCGGGAGGCGCACGCGCTCGGCGACCGCCGCGGCGAACCGGTCGCGGCGGTCCTCCGGCAGGCGGGCGAGATGCGCCGGCAGGATCGACGTCCGCACGAACGCTGCGACGTCGTCGGGATGCGTCGGGCGCTCCTCGAGCCAGCAGCGGATCGCGGCGAAGCCCGCCCGCCGCAGCCGCGCCTCGGTCTCCTCCGGCCCGGCGAACACCCACGGCGACCAGCCGACGAGCTCCGGAGCGACCTCGTGCGCCGCCGCCTCGATGGCCTCCCGCACGCGGGCGATGTTACCCTGGCCGCCGCACTGGATCTCGAGCACGCCGCCGGGCCGCAGCGCACGCGCGAGCCGCTCCCAGAGGCGGTCGTGGTCGGGCACCCAGTGCAGCGCCGCCGTCGAGACGATCGCGTCGAGGGCCGCGTCGAGCTCGAGGTCGAGCACGTCCTGGCACCAGACCTCGGCGCGGTCGCCGAGCCGCCGGCGCGCGAGCTCCACCATGTCGGCCGAAGCGTCGAGCGCCAGCACGCGTCCGCGCGGCACGAGGGGCAGCAGCGCCTCGGTGACGCGCCCGGTGCCGCAGCCGACGTCGAGCACCGTCGCGTCGGGCGCGATCCCCTCGATGCGGGCGAGCACGTCCGACGCCCATGCCTGCTGCGGCGCGCTCGACTCGTCGTACGTCCGCGCGTCCCAGGGGGTGCCCATACCGCAAAGGCTACGGAGGGACCTGTAGCGTCGGGCCGTGGAGTCGTTCGATGCGATCGTCGTCGGCGGTGGGGCCGCGGGCTGCGTCCTCGCTGCGCGGCTGAGCGAGGACGCCGGGCGGACGGTGTGCCTGATCGAGGCTGGCCCGGACTATGGCCCGCGCTCGGCGGGCCGCTGGCCGCGCGAGCTGCTCGACCCGTCGGCGATCCCCGAAAGCCACGACTGGTACGACGAGGACGGGTCGCTGCCGTGGGCGCGCGTGGTCGGCGGGTGCTCGGCCCACAACGCGTGCGCCGTGACGCAGGGAGCGGCCTCCGAGTACGACGCATGGGGCCCCGGGTGGTCGTGGGCGACGCTCGCGCCGTGCCTGGCCCGCGCCCGCGACGCGCTCGGCGCCCGCGCCCGCGCCGGCCCCGATGTCGGCACGTGGCACGCGGCCGTGCTCGAGGCGGCCGTCGAGGCCGGGCTGCCGCGCCTGCCGAGCCTCGACGCCGAGCGCGCGGGCGTCGGGGTGGCGGCCACGAACGTCGTCGACGGCGCCCGGCACAACGCCGCGTTCGCCTACCTGGACCCCGCGCGGGCGCGGTCGAATCTCACCGTGCTCGGCGACACGCTGGTGGATCGGGTCGCGTTCGGCCGCGGCGGGCGCGCCACCGGTGTGGTGCTGCGCGACCGGACGGTTCACGGCGGATGCGTCGTGCTCGCCGCCGGCGCGTACGGCTCTCCGGCCGTGCTGCTCCGCAGCGGCGTCGGACCCGGCGGGGAGCAGCACGCGCTGCCGGGCGTCGGCGCCGGGCTCGCCGACCACTGCCGCGCAGGCGTCGGCTTCTCGCTGCGCGACGAGGCGGCCGCCGCGCTGCGCGCCGAGCACGGCGAGCGAGCGATCATGGCCCAGTGCATCGCCAAGTGGGCCTCGTCGCGCGCAGCCGGCGGCGAGTGGGACGTGCACCTGCTGGCGATCGTCCCGCCCGATCGCTCGACCGGGCGGATCACCGCCGGCCTCGTCGCCCCTCGGTCGCGCGGGCGGGTCGGCCTGCGCTCCCGCGACCCCGCGGCCCTTCCGCGCGTCGAGCCCGGCTTCCTGTCCGACGATGACGGCCACGACCTCGCCGCGCTGGCCGAGGCCATCGACTTCGCGCGCGGCCTGGCCGCGACGCGCGCGCTCGGAGCGGTCGCGACCGGCGCGATCGAGCCCGGCCCGGAGATCGCGGCGACCGCCCACGCCCGCGCCACCGTCGCCAGCTACTACCACCCGACGGGCACGTGCCGGCTCGGCCCGGCCACCGACCGCCTCGCGGTCGTCGACGCCGACGCCGCCGTCCACGGGCTCGAGAACGTCTACGTCGGCGACGCCTCGATCATCCCCGAGCCCGTGCGCGCCGGAACCCACCTGACCGCGCTCGCGGTCGCCGAGCGCGTCGCCGAGCTCCTGCGCACCGGCGCCGGCGCGCCTTGACCGGTCGGCGACGACCGGCGTAGGGTCGGCGTGTGGCCGGCGCGGGACCCGATGGATTCCACCACCCGGCGAGCGAGGCAGAGCTCGTCGACCTCGTGAAGGCCGCGTACCGCGAGGGCAGGCGGCTGCGGGTGCGGGGCGCGGCGCATTCGATCTCGGACGCGATCTACACGGCGTCGACCGAGCCGAACCGGGTAAGCCGGCAGACGCCGCCTCCCGGCGACAACGTCAACGTGATGCTGGACCGCTACCGCGGGTGGCGGGTGGTCGACGAGCAGCGCAAGCTCGTGGAGGCCGATGCCGGGATCCACCTCGGCGCCGACCCCAGCGATCCGACCGCGACGGCGACGCTGGAGTCGAGCCTGCTCTACCAGCTCGCGACCGAGCGCGGGTGGACGCTCTATGACACCGGCGGGATCACGCATCAGACCGTGAGCGGGTTCACGGCCACGGGCTCGTCCGGCGGGTCGCTGCAGTACACGTCCAACCGCAACCTGCACGGGTTCCGCGTGATCGACGGGCGCGGGGAGATTCACGAGGTCTCCTCCGACGACGCGGACCAGGATGGCTTCAACGCGACGTCGCCGAGCCTCGGCCTGCTCGGCGTGATCTCGAAGATCACGTTCGAGTGCACCGACCTGTTCGCGATCGACGGGCAGGAGTTCGTGACGACCGTAGCGGGCGGGCCGGTCGACCTGTTCGGCGAGGGGTCGAACGGCCGGCAATCGCTCGAGCAGTTCCTGCGCTACACCGACTTCGCGCGCCTGGAGTGGTGGCCGCAGCGCGGCGCCGACCGCCTGCTCACCTGGCAGGCGAAGCGGATGCCGGTGCCGCCGGACTTCAAGCCCCGCCCGTACAAGCGCTTCGAGGGCGGCCCCGAGGAGTCCGAGCAGATGATCGCGATCCTCTTCACGATCCTCGGCAACCTCGACGACCTCTCCAAGGCCAAGGGCAAGCTCGAGGACAACTTCGACCGGCTCGAGACGGTGCTCCAGGCGCTCCCGCCCGCGCGCAAGCTGGGCGCCGCCGGCCGGATCTTCGCCAAGTTCCTGAGCCACACGATCGAGTTCGGGGTCGACGCCGGGATCACGATGCTCGAGCCGTTCGCCTGGCTGCTCGCCGACACCGTGCCCGACTTCTATCCCCGGCTGCTCGAGGCGTTCATCCCGCTCGACAAGGGCGCGCCGCAGCACTTCCAGGACTACGGCTGGTCCGGCCTGCCGATGGACAACCAGGCCGACGACGAGCTGCTGCCGACCGAGTTCACGGAGGCGTGGGTGCCGATGCCGCGCACGCGCGCGGTCATCAACCTCCTCAACCGCTACTTCACCGAGCCGCGCGACGAGGACGACGCCTACAAGCGCACCGGCACCTACGCATGGGAGCTGTACTCGGCGATGCCCTCGCCGTTCTGGCTGAGTCCCGCGCACAGCGACGGCAAGGACGAGTGGAAGGACGGCGCGCTGCGCATCGACCCGTACTGGTTCGCCGACAACGCCGCCAACCCGGCCGAGACGCTGTTCGCCGGGCTGTGGCGGCTGCTGCGCGACAACGGCGTGCCCTTCCGCCTGCACTGGGGCAAGTTCCAGCCGATCTACGCGCGCGGCGACCGCGACTGGGTCGACTTCTTCCGCTCGCAGTACCCGCGCTGGGATGACTTCCTGGCGCTGCGCGCCGAGCGCGACCCGAACAACATCTTCCTCACCGACTACTGGCGCGACCGCTTCGGGCTCTGGGACGAGCCCGAGCCGCGGCCGATGCCCGAGGCGGAGGCGTCAGGCGCCCCGCCAGTACCGGCGTAATAGCCCGAGCACGTTGTCCGAGCAGATCTTCCGCGCCACCTCGGCGCCGTAGCCGTCGACGAGCGCCTCCTCGAGCGCCTTCATGTGCCCCTCGTGCTCGAGCCCGGGCAGCGCCGGCTTGATGTAGCCGTCGAGGTCCGAGCCGATTGCGATGTGGTCGTAGGTGCCGGTCAGGTCATGGACGCGATCGATGTGCTGACGGATCACCTTCACCGAGTCCGCGAACGTCTTGGCCTTCGGCAGGCCGTCGTTGGCCCAGTGCTCGCACACGATGACGCCCATCACGCCGCGGCGGAGGCCGATCTCCTTGATCACGTCGTCGGAGAGGTTGTAGTCGGCGCCGCCGAAGCGGCAGGCGATGTGCGACGCGATCAGCGGCGGATCGTCGGGCGAGTCGTCGAGCACCTTGAACGTGTGATCGATCGCCTTGTCGTTCATGTGCGTGATGTCGACCAGCACGTTGTGCCGGACCATCGCGCGCACGGCGGCCTCGCCCAGCGGCGTCAGGCCTTTGTCGCCCTTCTGCGGGAACACGAGCTTGTACAGCGCGTCGGGCATGAACGGCAGCGCGGGCGAGTTCTGGGCGACGCCGCGGTAGAAGAGGTGCGCGATCGTGATGTAGGCGACGCCGCGGCCCGCGAACTCCTCGACCGTCGCGGCGATCTCGGCCTCGGTGGCGCCGAGCGCGAACGCGCCCTCGACGCAGTGGATCATCGCGACGCGCCCGGCCGCCATCGCCGCGTCCATCTGCTCCGGGTTGCGGGCGATGTCGGCGTTCGGGTCGGCGTCGACGTCCTTCTCGACGAGCGCCATCTGGTCGCGCAGCGACTGCACGTAGCGCGACAGCGGCGGCGCGCCGTAGGGCTGGCTGAGGTCCATCTCGTCGAACGGCGCGAAGAGCACCGACAGCGCGGCGCCGACGTTCCCCTTGCGCATCAGCTCGACCGTCACGCCCGGGCCGCCGTGCGGGCCCTGGTAGTTGGCCAGGCGCGAGAGGATCTCGAGGATCACGCTGCGCCAGCGCGAGCCTGGCCAGGGCGCGAGCACCGCCGCGTGCGTGTTCCGCTGCTCCGGCGGCAGCAGGTGCATCGGGAAGTGGGCGTGCAGATCGACGATCATCCCGCCTGCCAACCCTCCCCCAAGTGACGGTGCCCGGTCAAGACATCTCTCGCCGAATCGCCGTCGTCGGGGCCGGCCTCGCCGGTCTGGCGGCCGCCGAGTCGCTTGTCCAGGCCGGCCGCGACGTGGTCGTGCTCGAGGCGCGTAACCGCGTCGGCGGCCGCGTGTGGTCGCGCACGCTGCCCGGCGGCCAGGTGGTGGAGATGGGCGCCGAGTTCATCCTGCCCGGCAACACCGTCGTCGAGGAGACCGCGCGGCGGCTCGGCCTCTCGCTGTGGGAGAAGGGGATGGCCTACGGCCGCCGCGAGCCGCGCGGCGTGCCGGTCACCGACGCCGAGCTGCGCGACGCCGCCGCGGCGATCGAGCGGGCGCTCGAGGACCCGGCGGTCGAGCGCGGCTCGGCGGCGGCACTGCTCGAGCGCATCGCCGTCCCCGACCCCGTCCGCGAGGCGATCCGCGCGCGCGTCGAGATCTCGACCGCCGCGGCGGCGGAGGACGTCGGCGCCGACGAGCTCGCCGGCGTCGCGGCGTTCAGCGACGCGCCGTCGGCCGGCGTTGCCGGCGGCAACCAGGGGATCGCGCACACCCTCGCCGCTCGCCTCGGCGACCGCGTGCGCCTGCGCAGCCCGGTGACCCGCATCGCGTGGGGGGACGGGGTGCGGGTGGGCGAGGTCGAGGTCGACGCGGTGGTCGTCGCCGTGCCGGCGCCGCTGGCGGGCGAGATCCGCTTCGAGCCGCCGCTGCCCGACGCGCTCCGCGCGGCGGTCGAGGGCGTCCGCTACGGCCACGCCGCCAAGCTCTTCGTCCCGCTCGGCGAGCGCCCGCCCGCGAGCGCGGTCCTCTCCGTGCCCGAGCGCTACTGGACGTGGACGGCGCGCGCGGGCGACGAGGTCCAGCCCGTCGTGCACGCGTTCGCCGGCTCGCAGCGCGCGCTCGAGCGGCTCGGCGTCCCCGCCGGGCCGGACGCCTGGCTCGCCTCACTGGCGCGGCTGCGCCCGGACCTCGCGCTCGAGCCGGACGGCGCCGTGCTGTCGCGCTGGGCCGACGACCCGTGGGCGCGCGGCGCGTACTCGGTCCACACGCCCGGGGGCAACGACCCGGCGCTCGCCCAGCGCTACGGCGCACTCGTGCTGGCCGGCGAGTACACCGCCGGCCCGTACGCCGCGCTGATGGAGGGAGCGCTGCGCAGCGGCGCCCGGGCCGCCGCGCAGCTCCTCGCCTAGTGCTGCTTCTTCAGGCCGTTGCGCAGCGCGTAGTACGCCGGCCGGCGCTTGCCCTTGGCGTCCAGGAACGCCGAGTCCCAGTGGCTGCCCTTCACGCGCTTCCACTGGTAGAAGTAGACGCGCTTGATCCGCTTGTTGGCGCGGGCGAGCGCGAACACGCGCTTGACCGCCCGGGCCTGGCCCTTGAGGCCGCCGCGGTTGGTCAGGCCGCCGGTCTCGGTCAGCCACACCGGGCCGCGGACCAGGCGCAGGAAGACCCGCGTCGTGCCGCGCTTGACCGTGGAGTCCTTGTAGTTGTGCAGCGCCCAGACCTTCACGTGCTTGACGCGCTTCTTGTACGCGTTGACCCACGGCACGATGTTCTTGCTGTCGTTGACGTCGCCGGCCAGCACGGTGCACTTGCGGCACGCGGCGCGCATCGCGTTGTAGAACTTCGCGGCTTGCGCGGGCTTGCGGTAGAACGGCTGCTCGGGGGCGTTGGGCTCATTCCACGGCGAGAAGTCGCGCACGTCCGGGAACTGCGTCCGGAACCGCTTGAAGCTCTTCTTGTACGCGGACAGCGACGGGACCTTGCGCCGGCCCTGGCGGTTCCAGTTCCGGTTGAAGGCGATGAGCGGGCGCAGGCCGGCGCCCCGGACCTCGGACATCCACCAGTTGGCGATGGTGACCTGCTGCGGGTCCTTGTACCAGTCCCATGGCAGCACGACGCGCGCGGTCTTGAGGTGCTTGAGCTTGAGCATCGACCGGTCGTGGAACACCGTCGGATGGTTGTCGCCGATACCGACGGTGGGACGGGCCGAAGCGGCCGCGGGGACGGCCAGGGCGATCAGGAGAGAGAGAACGAGAAGAAGGCGCATTAGGGGGCAACAACACCGCCGGCCCCGACAGGTTGCGCTTCGCCATGCGCGATGGCCGCGGCGGCGTCCACCGCGGCGGTCACGTCGTCGTCGGGCGGGTACAGCAGCGAGCGCCCGACGACCAACCCGAACACGTGCGGGACGGCGAGCGCGGCGCGCCACGACGCGAACGTCGCCTCCTGGTCGGCGCTGACCTCGCCGCCGAGGACCAGCGACGGGAGTGTGGTGGCCGCCATGACCCGCTCGAACTCGTCGACGACCGGGATCTTCAGCCACGTGTAGGCCGACGTCGGGCCGAGCGCGGAAGCGATCGAGATCGCCCGGATCGCCGCGTCCGGACTGAGGTCGTTGCGGACCCGGCCGTCCCGGCGCGAGGCCATGAACGGCTCGATCATCGCCGGGAGCTTCAGCGTGGCGAGCTCGCCGACCGCGCGGGCGCACGCCTCGAGCGTCGGCGCGGTCGCCGGGTCGGACGGGTCGATCCGCAGCAGCATCTTGCCGCCGTCGAGCCCCATGGCGGCGATCGTCGCGGCGTCGTAGGCCGTGAAGCGGTCGTCGATCTCGAACGCCGCGCCGGCCAGGCCGCCGCGGTTCATCGAGCCGTATACGTGCTTGCCGTCGAGCGCGCCCGCCAGCAGCAGGTCCTCGACGATGTCGGGCGTCCCGAGGACGCCGTGCACGCCCGGCCGCGAGAGCGCGTGGCATAGGCGCCGCAGCAGCTCGCCGCGGTCCGCCATCGCGTGCGCCCGGGCGCCCGCGCCCAGGGATCCGCGCGCGGGATGGTCTGCGGCGACCACGAGCAGGCGGTCGGCCGGCTCGGGCCGGCGCCGCCCGGCGGCCGCCTGCGCGATCGCCTCCGGCCGCCGCCGCCGGGTGTCGATGATCGACTCGAGCATGGGCCGCGGCGCACCGTAGCAGCGCGCTAGCATCGGACCGGACCGAGATATCGCGGAGGAACGACGTGGCGAGCATTGACCTCACGACTGACAGGATCGAGCAGCTCTTGGAGGGCGACGCCGAGACCCTCCTGCAGCACACGAGCAAGACCGTCAGCAAGGACGCGCTGTACCTGCCGGGGCCGGACATCGTCGACCGGGTCTGGCGCGACACCGACCGCTCGTCCGCCACGCTGCGCAACCTGCAGTGGCTGATCGACACCGGGCGCCTCGGCCGCACCGGCTACGTGTCGATCCTGCCCGTCGACCAGGGCATCGAGCACTCCGCGGGCGCGAGCTTCGCGCCCAACCCGCTCTACTTCGATCCCGAGAACCTCGTCCGGCTCGCCGTCGAGGGGGGCTGCAACGCGATCGCGTCGACGCTCGGCGTGCTCGGCGCCGTCAGCCGCAAGTGGGCGCACAAGCTGCCGTTCATCGTCAAGCTCAACCACAACGAGCTGCTGACCTACCCGACCACCTACGACCAGGTGAAGTTCGGCAGCGTCAAGCGCGCGTGGGACATGGGCGCGGCGGGGGTCGGCGCCACGATCTACTTCGGCTCACCCGAGAGCGACCGCCAGCTCGTCGAGGTCAGCGAGTGGTTCCAGGAGGCGCACGAGCTCGGCATGTTCACCGTGCTGTGGTGCTACATGCGCAACTCCGCATTCAAGATCGACGGCACCGACTACCACGTGTCCGCCGACCTGACCGGCCAGGCCAACCACCTCGGCGTCACGATCGAGGCGGACATCATCAAGCAGAAGCTGCCCGAGAACAACGGCGGCTACAAGGCGGTCCAGGCCGAGGCTTCGGACTACGGCAAGACCGACGAGCGGATCTACACCGAGCTGACGACCGACAACCCGATCGACCTCACGCGCTACCAGCTGATCAACTGCTACATGGGCCGGATCGGACTGATCAACAGCGGCGGCGCGTCCTCCGGTCAGGGCGACCTCGGCGAGGCCGTCAAGACCGCCGTGATCAACAAGCGCGCGGGCGGGATGGGCCTGATCTCGGGGCGCAAGGCCTTCCAGCGGCCGCTCGAAGAGGGCGCGGAGCTCCTGCACGCGATCCAGGACGTCTACCTGGATCCGCGCATCACGGTCGCCTGAGCCGCGGTCACAGCAGCGCCTCGAGCTGGTCCAGCACGGCCTGCAGGCCGGCCCTGACCTGCGCGTCGGGCTGCGCGGCGACGCTCGCGCGCAGGTCGTCGATCGTCGTCTTGAGCTGCCACTTCGCGGCGCCGTCGATCGCGACCTCGCCCGCCAGCGTCTCCGCCTCGGCGACGTGGCCGCGGTCGAACGCGCTGCCGAGCAGCGTGGCCCGCGCCCACTCGTCGGCGGTGCCGTTCTTGATCGCGGCCCGGCACGCGAGCGCGGTCCCGACCTCGGCCTCCTCGGCCTTCCGCGCGTCGCCGTCGGCGCCGCGGGCGCGATAGAGGCGCGGCAGGTTGCTCGCCGCGTAGTAGGCGTTGAGGTCGAGCCTCCACCCGCGCTCGTAGGCGCCGATCGCCTTGTCGAGGAACTCGCGGTTGCCGGTGTCGCGGTAGAGGCGCTTGTAGCGGCCGCCGAGCAGGCCGAGCCGCTCCGGCGTCTCGCCGCGGCCGGCGATCAGGGTCTCCAGCCGCCCGACCGCCTTCGGAATGTTGCCGGTCTCCGAGAGCGCGTGGGCCTGGTACTCGAGCACGAGCGGGTGGGCGGCGAGCTTGGGCGGGAACGTGGCGATGCAGTCGAGCACCTCCTCGAAGCCGAGGTGGTCGCGGACAAGCCGCATCAGCGCGAGCGCCACGACGTCCCGCACCACAGGCCGCCGCCCGTACGTGTTGAGCAGCGCCTCGACGCGCTCGCGGCGTTCCTCGTCGGTCGGCGCCACGCGGACGGCGAGGACGTCCGCCTCGAAGTCGGCGAGCTGGGCGACGGCCTCGGTGAACGCCGTCGCGCGCTTCTCGTCGGGCGTCGGGAACCCCGGGACCGCGGCGAACACCGGCGAGTCCCCGCCGGCGAGATCCTCCAGGACGCCGCGCAGCGCGTCCAACGCCGTCGCAGCGGTCGCGTCGGTGATGTCGCCCTCCGGAAGCGGGAACCGCAGCCGGCGCATCGCCACGACGTCGAACACCGGCACCGCCCAGTCGGCGGCGAGCAGCACGCAGCCTGCGCGCTTGGCGGCGTGGCGGACGCCGACCTCGTAGTAGACGTTGGCGTTCGGCAGCGTGATGTCGGCGACGACGAGGTCGGCGATCGCCAGCCGCTGGATCATGTCGTTGATCACGAGCGCGCCGACGTCGCGATCGGCGCGCACCGCCTGGTAGCCGAGCTCCTCGAGGATCGGCTTGTAGACCTTCACCCACAACGCGTCGAAGTCGACCTCGACGGGCACGCCGGGCGTAGCCATCCCGGTCGGCTTGCGGTCGAACGGCATCACCACGAACGCGATCGGGTCGGGCATGGCGAGACGCTAGCTTGTGGCCGTGGAGCCTGCAGCCGTCGTGGTCAGCGGTCACATGGTCGACGCGCCCGACCGCGAGCCGCCGCGCTTTCCGCCGTCGGAGGTGCCGCGGGTCACCGCCGCGGTGCGCGAAGCGTTCGACGGCTGGGGCGTCGGGCCTGGCACGACGCTGGTCACCGGCGGCGCGCGCGGGGCGGACATCATCGGCGCCGAGGAGGCCCGCGCCCGCGGGGCGCGCGTGCGGCTCGTGCTCGCCTTCGAGCCCGAGGAGTTCGTCGCCGAGTCCGTGGCGCTGCCGGGGACGGACTGGCAGCGGCGCTTCCGCGCGCTGCTCGCGGACGCCGACCACGAGGTCGTCGCGCCCGGCGACGACGTCTTCGTCCGGACCAACGAGCGGATCCTCGAGATCGCGCGCTCGGTCGATCAGCACCCGCACGCGGTGATCGTCTGGGACGGCCGGCCGGGCGACGGGCCCGGGGGCACCGCGGACCTCGTCAAGCGGCTGGGCGAGACCGGCCGCGTCGAGGTGATCGCGCCCATGGCGACGTAGGCGCCACGCCTAGCGGTCAGCGAAAGCGCGATTGCGACGTCGGCAAGCCGCTCGTGTAGTTCCTGCGCACGCATTCGGCGGCACGAGCGTGGTCACCATCCTCGAGCGCCGCGACGATCGCCTCGTGCTCTTCGACCGAGCGGGCCAGCCGCTCGGGCGACAGCAGGTACTCGCGCTCGTAGGCGACGAGCGCCTGGCGCACGACGTCGACGACCTCCAGCAACCGCGGGTTGCCACAGCCGGCCGTCAGGCGGCGATGGAACTCGTCATCGGCCAGCACGCCCTCCGTGACGTCGCCCGCGGAGTCGCGCAGGCGCTGGTTCGCGGCCCGCAGACCGGCGATCGCCGCCGCGTCGAACGGCGGCGAGTCACGCACCGCGAGCGCTTCGAGGATCAGCAGAGACGGGATCAGCTCGCGCAGCTCGGCGGGATCGAGCACGTCGGCCTGCTGCACGTGAGTGACGATCGCCTCGATGTCCGGATCGCTCGGTGGCCCCACGCGAAGTCAGTCTGGCAAAACGCGCGGCGTCACTCAAACCACGGTGCCCGGGCGCGCCGTCTCGACAGCGCGGCGCGGGCGGCGTTGGCGCCGGGGGCGCCGTGCACGCCACCGCCCGGGTGGGCGGAGGCGCCGGCGAGGAACAGGCCCTTGATCGGCGTCTCGGCGCGGCCGAGGCCGGGCGTCGGACGGAACACGAGCTGCTGGTGGATCTGGGCGGTGCCCTGGTTGATCGCGCCGCCGAGGAGGTTGGAGTTCGCGGCCTCGAGCTTCGGCGGCGTGAAGATGTGGCGGGCGCGGATCAGCGCGCGGAAGCCGGGCGCGCGGCGCTCGATCTCGGCCTCGACGCGCGCCGCGAACGCGTCGGCCTCGCGGTCGTCCCACGTGCCGGTGAGGTCGCCGCCGGCGTCGCCCTTGACGCGCTGGGGGACGTGCGTGTAGGCCCACGCGGTCTCCTTGCCGGGCGGCTGGCGTCCGGGGTCGGCGACCGCGTACTGGCCCATCACCAGGAACGGGCGGTCGGGGAGCAGCCCGCGCGCGAGCTGGGCGGTCGTGCGCGTGAGGTCGTCGATGCCGTCGGCGACGTGGAGCGTCGCGGCGCGGTGGGCGTCCGGCGCCGTCCACGGGATCGGCCCGTCGAGCGACCAGTCGACCTTCACGGTCGCGGTGTCGAGCTGGAACGCGCGCAGGTCGCGGGCGAGGCGGGGCGGGAGGTGCTCCTCGCCGACGAGGTCGCGGTAGAGGACCGGCGCGATCGTCCCGGCCAGCACCGCGCGGCCGGCGGTGATCTCGCGGCCGTCGCGCGTTCGCACGCCGACCGCTCGGCCGCCGCGAACCAGGACCCGCTCCACGCGCGCGCCGCACTCCAGGCGCCCGCCGTGCGCGCGCAGGCGGTCGACGAGCGCCGTCGTCAGTCGTCCGGCGCCGCCCTCGGGCGTCGGGTACCCGTGCTGCTGGGCGAGCCCGCAGAGCACCCAGCCGAACAGCGCGCTGCCGGCCGAGTCCGGCATGAAGTCGGCGTGCAGGGCGTTGCCGGCCAGCAGCCACGCGGCCCCCTCGCCGCGAAAGCGCTCCTCGGCGAGCCGCCGCACCGGCAGCAGCGCGAAGCGCACGAAGCGCAGCAGCCCGCCCGGCCCGAGCGTCGCGGTGAGCCGGGCGGCGCCGCGCAACGGGGGGAACGGGCGCAGCAGCGCGTCCAGGAGCGGCCCGCCGGCGCGCTGCCAGTAGGCGTAGAGCTCGCGCCACGCAGCGCCGTCGCCGGCCGCGAAGCGCTCGAGCGAGGCGGCGGTCTCGTCGAGGTCGGACGAGATCACCGCGCACGAGCCGTCCGGCTGCGGATGCGCGAGCGCCAGCGGGGCGCGCCGCCACCGCAGCCCGTAGCGCTCGAGTTCCAGCGCGCGCATCGCCGGCGATGCGACGGCGAGCGGGTGGAACGCGCTGAATAGGTCGCTCGTGAAGCCGGGCTCGGTGAGCTCGCCACTCTTAACCGCGCCGCCCGGCTCGGCCTCGGCCTCCAGCACGAGCACGCTCCAGCCCCGCTCCGCGAGCATGTTCGCCGCCACCAGCGCGTTCTGCCCGGCGCCGATGGCGATCGCGTCGAAGTCGGCGTGCACCCGGCGAACCTAGCGATCGCCGGCCTTGATCTCCTCGAGGGTCTGCTCGAGCGCGGCCATCAGGTCCGGCACTGCCGACGGCGCCTTCTCCTCGTCGGGGAGCTCGATCGTCTCGCCCTTCTTCTTGCGCTGGATGATCTTCTTCAGGCGCTTCTCGTAGCGGTCCTCGTAACGGTCGGGGTCCCACGGGCAGGCCAGCGCCTCGATCAGGGCGACGGCCCGGTCGAGCTCCTTCGTGGCCGGCTTGTCGCGCTTGGTCGGCGTCGGGAGGCCCGTGGTCGGGCGGACCTCGTCGTGGAAGCGCAGCGTCGTCAGCGTGAGCCGCTCGGCGCGGGCGCGGATGAGGACGAGGTACTCCTTGGTCCGCAGCACGAAGCGGCCGAGCGCGGCGCGCTCGGTGCGGCCCATGACCTCGACGAGCAGCCGGTAGGCGCGCAGCGTCCCGTCGGCGTCGCCGGCCGGCATCAGCACGTACGGGTGGTCGAAGTGGATCGGGTCGACGTCGGCGACGTCGACGAACGCCTCGATGTCGATCGTCCGCGTCTTGCGCGGCGCGGCGGTGGCGAGCTCGGCGTCGGTGAGGATCACCAGGTCGCCGTCGTCGGTCTCGTAGCCGCTGGCGATCTCGTCGTAGGGGACCTCGACGTCCTCCTCCGCGCAGTACCGGTGCGTCTCGACCGGCGTGTGGTCCTTGGCGTGCAGCTGACGGAAGTGCAGGTCGGTGTCGACGATGCCGGGCCACAGCGCGACGGGCACGTTGACGAGCCCGAAGCTGAGCGAGCCGGACCACAGCGAGCGGGCCATCAGGCGAGGCTCGCTTCCAGGGCGGCCAGCAGGTCGTCGGCCGGCTCGGTCTCGACGTCCTCGGGCGGCTCGATGTTCTTGCCCTCGGCCTTGCGCTCGATCACCGCGAGCACGTCCTGGCGGTAGCCGTCCTCGTACTCGGTCGGGTCGAACCGCGTGTGCAGGCTGTCGACGAGCGCGGACGCCATCTTGATCTCGTTGGCGCTCGGCTTCTTGCGCACGCGCGGGAGGTCGAGGTCGCCGGGGTCGACGAGCTCGTCGGCGAACCGCATCGTGTGGATCGCCAGCACGTCGCCGAGCGTGCGCAGCACGACCGTGCGCTCGCGGTTGTGGAAGACCCAGCGGCCGACGCCCGCGCGCTCGGCCTTCTCCAGCGCCGCGTACAGCAGCGCGTAGGCCTTCTTGCCCTTGTCGCCGGCGCCGAGGTAGTACGTCCGCTCGTAGAGGTCGGGGTCGATGTCGGCAGCGGGCACGAAGTGGTCGATCTCCAGCCGCCGCGACCGCGAGCCGGCGGCCGCGGCGATGTCGTCATCGGTCAGCTCGACCCACTTGCCGCGGCTGACCTCGTAGCCCTTGACGATGTCCTCGTAGTCGATCTCGTCGCCGTCCTTCGGGCAGATCCGCCGGTGCTCGATGCGGCTGCCGTCCTTCGCGTGGACCTCGCGGAAGCGCACGGTCTTGGACTCGGTCGCCGAGTACACCTTGATCGGCACCATCACGAGCCCGAAGGCGATCGTCCCGTTCCAGATCGAGCGCGGAGCCATGGGCAGGGATTACCCGCCAGTGATAGGAGTAGGCAATGGCGGCCCCGATGGACCCGGACGGGTTTCACGCACTCACGACGCGCCTGCGCGAGGAGGACCGCCACGACAGCTCAAGAGCGTGCTGGTGGAGGTCGGGCGCCCGTCGCCGCCGTCGGCTCGCTGCTCACGCGCGGCTACCTGTCGACGATCGACCGCCGGTTCACGCGGCGGCGCCGACGTTAGATGACCGATTCCACGACCCCCGCGCGCGCCTGGAGGCGTCCCGCGGCGCCGGATCGGCACCCGCTGAATCGGCCCGTGGCTCCGCCACTGTGCCGATCGCGCGTGCACCGCCCGGCATCCACGGTACGCGACCAGGCGAACACGCGGGCCGCGGAATCAATCATCTGTCGAACCGCAGCGTCGCCTTGACGCCGCGGAAGGCGAACGCCTCGGCGAAGCGGTCGGGGCTCACGCGCAGGCCGATCATCGCCTCGAGGGCGTCCGGCCAGCGCGCGTGGATGGCGGCGAGCTGGTCGACCGCGCTGCGCCAGTCGGTCGCGTGGGCGTTGACGCTGCCGAGCAGGACGCGGTTCTCGATGACGGTCTCCACGCCGAACACGCCGCTGTCGACCGTCAGCGGGCGGCGGTGCGCGTCGAGGCCGAGCAGGCAGCCGACGCCGTTGCGCCGCAGCAGGCCGAGCACGCCGAGCATGATCTCCGCGTTCCCGCTCGCCTCGATCACGAGGTCGAAGCCGCCGACCGCGTCGCGCACGTCGGTGAGCGAGCTCTCGGCGGTCGACACGTACTCGGCGCCGGACTCGGTCACGAGCCGGCCCTTCTCGCTGCCCGCGGCGCCGCGCGCCGCGGTCCAGACCGCGAGCCCGACGAGCCGCAGCTGATAGGTGGCGAGCATGCCGATCGCGCCGGCGCCGATCACCAGCGCACGCCGCGGCGTCCACACCTGCCGCGCGCCGATCGTCGTCGCGTGGCGGATTCCGCGGGCGCAGATCGAGCCCGGCTCGGCGAGCACGCCCAGGCGGCCCAGCGACGGCGGGATCGCAACGATGTGCTCGGGGTGCTCGGCGACGATCTCGCCGGCGAAGCCGTGCAGCGCAGTGATGCCGCGCTCGGTGTACTCGCCGGTGTCGCACGCGTCCGGCGAGCCCGCGTCACAGGCGGCGCAGCGGCCGCACGAGCGCCGCACCGTCGCGGTGACGAGATCGCCCGCCGAGAAGCCGCCGCCGTCCTCGACCACCATGCCGAGGAACTCGTGGCCGAGCACGAGCTCGGTCTCGCCGGGCGGCGGCGTCCCGAACTCGCCGGCCGCGATCTCGCGGTCGGTCCCGCACACGCCGACCTCGAGCGTGCGCACGGCGATCGCGCCGCCGGCCGCCGTCGGCTCGGCCACCTCGTCGACGCGCACGGCGTCCGGGCGGCCCGGGGTCGTGATCAGCGCCTGCATGTGTGAAGCTCAGCAGATGCCGCCGCAGGTGACATGGCTGGGTCAGGCCGGCTTCCTCTTCGAGGCCGCCGGCCGCCGCGTGCTGATCGACCCGTTCTTCTCCGAGCACGAGGACCGCGCGTACGCGCCGCTCTCGATCGACGCCTTCGGCGCCGGCTGCGACTGGCTGTTCATCACGCACGAGCACATCGACCATCTCGACCGCCCGGCGCTGCCCGGGATCGTCGCGCGCTCCCCGAACGTCCGCGTCGTCGTGCCCGCCCCGATCGCCGACCAGGTGCTCGACGTCGCGCCCGACGTGGTCGCCGTTCAGCGCGCGGAGCGCATCGAGCTCCCCGGGCTCGGCGCCTTCACCGTCGTCCCGGCCGTCCACGCCCTCGAGCCCGCGGACGGCTACGCCGACGATCCGCGCTTCGTCGGCTACGTGCTCGAGATCGACGGCATGACGATCTACCACGCCGGCGACACGATCGTCACGCAGGGGCTGCTCGACGCGCTCAGCGGGATCAGCGTCGATGTCGCGCTGGTGCCGATCAACGGGCGCGACTTCTACCGCGAGCGCGAGAACCTGGTCGGCAACACCGACGTCCGCGAGGCGGTCGCGCTCGCCCGCCACGTCGGGGCGCGGTTCCTCGTCCCGATCCACTGGGACGCGTTCGCCGCGAACAGCGAGCGCCCCGGCGCGGCCGTCGACGAGGCGGTGAGCACCGAGGCGGCGCTGCACGTGCTCGTGCCGCGACGCGGCGTGCCGTGGGTCGCTGCCTGATCAGGGCGGCTTGACGAGACCGGCGGCGAGCAGCCGCTCGAAGCGCTGCACCGCGTCGATCACGCCGTCCTGCACCGACCGCATCACCGATCCGCCGAGCAGCGCGACGAAGCTCGACCCGTCGACCCCGCCCGGGAACGGCAGCGCCTGGTCGTCGGCCGTGATGCCCTCGCCGAGCAGGCCGACGAGGTCGCTGATCGCCACCACCGGCCCGTCGACGTTGTGCACCGACGCCCCGTCGTACTCGAGCTCCGCGGTGCGGGCGAACGCCTCGCCGACGTCCGGCGCGTACTGCAGCTGCACGCTGCCGCCGAACGGGATCCGGAACGGAACGCCCGCCGCCGTCGCGAGCATCGCCACCGTCGGCGCCGACGTCATCCCCTGGTCGCGGGCCGGCCCGTACACCGTGTGCGGGCGCAGGCCGATCGACGAGACGCCGTAGTCCTCGGAGTAGCGCAGCGCGGCGCCCTCGTTGGCGCGCTTGGTGACGCCGTAGAGCGTCCCGGGAACGTCGGCGGCGTCGAGCGTCCCGCCCGCGCCGTATACGGCGATCGAGGAGGCGTAGACGACGTGGCCGATGCGGTCCTTGCGGCGGCGGACGGCCTCGAGCACGTTGACGGTGCCGACGACGTTCACCCGCGTCCCCAGCGCCGGGTCGGCGCGCACGAACGGCACCTGCAGCGCCGCGAGGTGGATGACGTTGGTGATCGCGTGCTCGTCGATGGCGCGCTCGACCGCTTGCAGGTCGGTGATGTCGCCCTGCACCCGCACGACAGCCTCGATCTGATCCGGCTCGAGCGCGATCGGCAGGCGGTGGCCGTCGCCGCCGACGTCGAACGCGACGACGTCGTGCCCGTGCTCGAGCAGGCTGCGCATCGTCCACACGCCGACGGCGCCGAGGGCGCCGGTGATCAGGAAGCGGCCCATGGGCACACGCTAGTGGAGCGTCGCACCCTCGGACGCCGAGCCCACCAGCCGGGCGTAGCGGCCGAGGACGCCGCCCGTGACCCGCGGCGGCGGCGACTCGAACGCCGCGAGCCGGGCCGCCAGCTCGTCGTCGTCCACGTGCAGGCGCAGGCTGCGCTCGTCGATGTCGACGGTCACCTGCTCGCCCTCGCGGACCACCGCGATCGGCCCGCCGCGCACCGCCTCGGGAGCGACGTGGCCGACCATCAGGCCGCGCGTCGCGCCCGAGAAGCGCCCGTCGGTGACGAGCGTGACCGACTCGCCGAGCCCGACACCGACCACCGCGGCCGTGACGCTGAGCATCTCGCGCATGCCGGGGCCGCCCGCCGGCCCCTCGTTGCGGATCACCAGCACGTCGCCGGGCGCGATCGCGCCGGCGTGCACGGCGGCGATGCACGCCTCCTCGGACTCGAAGACGCGGGCCGGCCCGCGGTGGCGCCGGCGCTCGGTGCCCGCCACCTTGGCGACCGCGCCGTCCGGGGCGAGGTTCCCGCGCAGGCCGACGAGCCCGCTCGCCGCCTTGTAGGGCGCCGCGAACGCGTAGGTCACGGCGCCGTCGGGCGCGGGGACGGCCGCGCTCGCCTCCGCGAGCGTCGCGCCCTCGACGGTCGGGGCCTCGCCGTCGACGAGCCCGGCGGCGACCAGCTCGCGGATCAGCACGGGCACGCCGCCGGCCGCATGCAGGTCGGTGGCCACGTACCGGCCGCCCGGCGTCAGGCTCGCGATCACCGGCGTGGCGTCGCACGTCGCGACCAGCTCGTCCATCGTCAGCGGCACGCCGGCCTCGCGGGCGATCGCCAGCAGGTGCAGGATGCCGTTGGTCGACCCGCCGCTGGCGGCGATCCCCGCCATCGCGTTCAGCAGCGCCCGCCGGTCGAGGAACGCCCGCGCGCCGCTCGCCAGCCGCGCGGCCAGCGCGCCGCACGCGGCGGCATCCGCCGCGCGCTCGTCGAGTGCGTCGGCCGGCACCATCGTGCGCCCGAGCGGCGTGATGCCGAGGAACTCGAGCGCCAGGCCCATGGTGTTCGCCGTGAAGTTCCCGGCGCAGGTGCCGGGGCCGGGGCACGCGACGCGCTCGAGTTCGTCGAGCTCCGCGCGCGCGAGCCGGCCCTGGCGCGTCGCGCCGACCGCCTCCCAGACGTCCTGGATCGTCGCCACGTCGCCGTGCCAGGTACCCGCGCGCATCGGGCCGCTGTAGATCACGACCGCCGGCTTGTCTACGCGGGCGAGCGCCATCAACGCCGCGGGCACGGTCTTGTCGCAGCCGACGATGCAGACCAGCGCGTCGAAGTCGTGCGCGACGTCCATCAGCTCGACCGAGTCGGCGATCAGCTCGCGCGAGACGAGCGAGGCGCGCATGCCGGGCGTGCCCTGCGTCTGGTTGTCCGACACCGCGATCGTGTTGAACGGCAGCGGCACGCCGCCCGCCGCCTCGACCCCGCCGGCAGCCGCTGCCGCCAGCTCGCGGTGCGTGAGGTTGCACGGCATCGTGCCCGTCCACATCGACGCGATGCCGACGATCGGGCCGCCGAGGCGCTCCGGGTCGATCCCCATCGCGCGGAAGTGCGACCGCGCGCCGGCGCGCCCGATGTCGTCCACGAGCGTCTCGCGCGCGCGTCGCCGCGCGGCGTCCAGATCCGGGGGCTGCGCCATTGGAGCCGGGATCGTACGGACGCGCGGCGAAGTGCGGCTGTGCGCGCGTCGCGTCGATGAACTAGCGTCTTCACATGAGCGGGCTCCGCCGCGCGCTCATCGGGCTTGCCGTTGCGGGCTTCGCGCTCGGGCTGGCGGCGCTCGCGCTCGCGACGACGAGCGATCGCGAGCAGGATCCGACGGTCTGGATCGTCCTCGCGCTCACGCTCGGCTGGGGCTTCGCCGGCGCCGGCATCTACGCGTGGTGGCGGCGCCCCGAGAACCGGACCGGGCCGCTGATGACGCTCGTCGGCTTCGTGTGGTTCCTCGGCGCGCTGAGCAGCGCCGACGCGGCGTGGGCGTACACGATCGGCGTGCTCGTCGGCACCCTGTGGATCGGCGCGCTCGTGCATATGCTGGTCGCGTTCCCGACCGGCCGGGTCGAGCCGGGTCTCGAGCGCGCCGTCGTGATCGCGGGGTGGGCCGCGTCGGCCGTCCTGCCGTTGCTCGCCGCGCTCGTCACGGCCGAGCCGAACGGATGCGACGACTGCCCCGACAACCTCGTGCTCGTGTGGGACAGCGCGACGGCATCAGACGTCGTGCAAGGCATCGGTCTGCTCGTCTCCGTCGTGCTGCTCGCCGGCCTGTGCGTGGTGCTGATCCGGCGCTGGCGCGACTTCGGCAAGGTGCAGCGGCGCGCGCTGTCGCCGGTGATCTGGACCGGCGCGGCGGTAGCGGGGCTCGGCGTGGCGAGCGTGATCCCGATCGTCGTCGGCGCCGACACGGTCTCGCAGGTCGTCGACACGATCCTGATCGTGCTCATCACCGCGCTGCCGTTCGCGTTCCTGCTCGGCCTGATGCGCTCGAGCCTCTCGCGCGCCGGCGCCGTCAGCGCGCTGTTCGAGCGGCTCGGCGGCGTGAGCGCGCGCGACGCGCTCGCCGAGGCGCTCGGCGACGAGTCGCTCGCGCTCGCGTACTGGCTGCCCGACACGGGCCGCTACGTCGACGCCGAGGGCCACACCGTGGCGCTGCCGGCCGACGGCGGCGATCGCGCGGTCACCGTGATCGAGCGCGACGGCGCGCCGGTGGCGGCGATCGTGCACGACCCGGCGCTGCTCGACGACGTCGAGCTCGTGCGCACGGCGGGCGTGGCGGCGGCGCTCGCGCTGCAGAGCGAGCGCCTGGCCGCCGAGGTCCGCGCCCGCTACGACGACCTGCGCGCCGCGAGCGCGCGGCTGGTCGCCGCCGGCGACGCGGCCCGCCGCCGGATCGAGCGCGACCTGCACGACGGTGCGCAGCAGCGGCTCGTCGCGCTGTCGGTCACGCTCAACCTCGCGCGCAAGCACGTCGAGCCGGGCTCGCCGACCGCGACGCTGCTCGACAGCGCGATGGCCGAGCTCACCGCCGGGCTGTCCGAGCTGCGCGAGCTCGCGCGCGGCATCCACCCGGCGGTGCTCACTGAGCGCGGCCTCGATCCCGCGCTGCAGGTTCTCGCCGCCCGCGCGCCGCTGCCGGTCACGATCTCCGGCGGCCTCGCGGAGCGCCTGCCGCCCGCCGTCGAGTCGGCCGCCTACTTCGTCGTCATGGAGGCGCTCACCAACGTCGCCAAGTACGCGTCGGCGACCACCGCCGAGGTGACGGTCCAGCGCGTCAACGGGCACGTCACGATCGACATCGCCGACGACGGCGTCGGGGGCGCCGACCCGGCGTCCGGGTCCGGGCTGACCGGCCTCGCCGACCGCGTCGCCGCGCTCGGCGGGTGGCTCGTCGTCGAGAGCCCGCCCGGCGGTGGGACCGTCGTGCGCGCGCGGATGCCCGCGCCGTGAGTAGGCTCGCGCGGTGCCGATCCACCAGCCGCCGGACGCGCTCGCCGCGCCGCGCTTCACCGGCCCGCGCACGTTCGCGCGGCTGCCCCACCTGACCACGCTCGAGGACGTCGACTGCGCGGTGTTCGGGATGCCGTGGGACGGCGGGACGTCGTTCCGCTCGGGCGCCCGCTTCGGGCCTGAGGCGATCCGGTCCGCCTCGGGGATGATCCGCACCTACAACCCGGTCCAGAAGGTGCAGGTGTTCGGGGCGTTGTCGGTCGTCGACCACGGCGACGCGCCGACCGCGCCGGGGTACATCGAGGAGACGCTGCAGCGGATCGAGGCGTACGTGGCGCCGATCGCCGCCGCCGGCGTCGTGCCGCTCGGGATGGGCGGCGACCACTCGGTCACGCTCGCCGAGCTGCGGGCGCTCGCCGCCGCCCACGGGCCGCTCGGGCTCGTGCAGCTCGACTCGCACACCGACCTCTGGGATTCCTACAACGGGCTCCCGTACGGCCACGGCACCGTGTTCCGCCGCGCGATCGAGGAGGGGATCGTCGACGCCGCGCGCGTGGTCCAGGCGGGCATGCGCGGGTCGCTCTACGGCGCCGAGGACGAGGCGCTGCCGGGCTCGCTCGGGGTCGAGGCGATCCCGTGGACCGAGCTCGCGGAGCTGGCGCCTGCGGCGTTCGCCGCGCGCGTGCGCGAGCGGCTGGGGGAGGGGCCGGCGTTCTGCACGTTCGACGTCGACTTCGTCGACCCGGCGTTCTGCCCGGGGACCGGCACGCCGGAGGTCGGGGGCCCCACCAGCCACGAGGCGCTCCGCTACCTGCGCGCGCTGAGCGGCGTGCGGTTCGTGGGCTTCGACGTCGTCGAGGTCGCGCCCATGTACGACGCCGCGGGGCAGATCACCGCGCTTTTCGCCGCAAATGCGCTCTTCGAGATGCTCTCGCTCGTGGAGATGCGCCGCTCGAGGTGATTTGCTTGTAATCGGGATGACCTGGTTGGGTGAGAGCGCGGCGCTCGCGGTGCTGTCGTTCGACGTCGACGCCGAGTCGGCCATCCTCGCCCAGGGCCGACGCTACGCGGACCACGCGATGGTCATGACCCACCAGGCGTACGGCCCGCTGGTGGGCGTTCCCCGGCTCCTGCAGCTGCTCGACGACGTCGCGATCAAGGCGACGTTCTTCGTGCCCGGCCTCACCGCCGACCGCTATCCCGAGACCGTCGAGCGGATCGCCGCCGCCGGCCACGAGATCGGGCACCACTCCTACAGCCACCGCAGCCCCGTCGACCTCGGCGAGGCGGGCGAGCGCGCGGACTTCGAGCGCGCGCTCGCGGCCCTCGAGCGCGTCGGCGTCGCGCCGAAGGGCCACCGCAGCGCGCTCTGGGAGGCGAGCTGGAACACGCCCGCGCTGGTCGCCGAGTACGGCCTCGCCTACGACTCGACGCTGATGGACGACGACAAGCCGTACCTGCTCGAGACCGAGCGGGGCACGATCGCCGAGCTCCCGCCGCACTGGAGCCTGGACGACTGGGAGCAGTACGCGTACCTGCCGCGGCCGCCGATCGGCTCGAACATCGAGTCGCCCACGAAGGTGCTCGACCTGTGGACGAACGAGCTCGACGCGATGCGCCGGTACGGCTGCCTGTTCATGCTCACCAACCACCCGTTCCTGTCCGGGCGCCCGGGACGGGTGGAGACGCTGCGCGCCCTCATCGAGCACGCGCTCGACCGCGGCGACGTCGAGTTCGCAACCGCCGGGCAGGTCGCGGCGCGCGTGCGCGCGGACCCGCAGGCGACCAGGCGAACGCTGCGTCCCGTCCAGGTGGACGCCGCGACCTATCCAGACGAGTGAAGGGGGATTCGATGTCGATCACCGAGCACGAGCGGCAGGAGCTCACCGAGGCGGTCCACATCGACCCTCATGGGATCGAGCCGATCCCGGACGCGGATCGCGACTCGACGCCGGTACAGCAGTTCTGGATCTGGGCGGGCGCGAACATCGCGCCGATCAACTGGGTGCTCGGCGCGCTCGGCATCGTCCTCGGGCTGAGCCTGATCGAGACGATCGTCGTCGTCGCGCTCGGCAACCTCGCCGGCTGCGCGCTGTTCGGCGCGTTCTGCGTGATGGGCCACCGCACCGGGGTCAACCAGATGGTGCTCTCGCGCAGCGCGTTCGGGCGCCGCGGCGCCTACGTGCCGGGCGTCGCCCAGCTCCTGCTCACGATGGGCTGGGTCGGCGTGAACACCTGGGTCGTGCTCGACCTCACGCTCGGCGTCCTCGACGAGCTCGGGGTGTCCGGCGGCACCGGGCTCAAGTACGTCATCGGCTTCGCACTGATGGCCGTGCAGGCCGCGATCGCGATCTACGGCTTCTACCTGATCCGCACGTTCGAGAAGTACACCGTGCCGGTGGCGGCGCTGATCATGGTCGTCATGAGCGTCCTCGCGTGGACGAAGTCGGACGTCACGTGGAGCAACTCGACGGTCCACGGCGCCGACAAGCTCACGTCGATCTCGCAGCTGCTGACGGCGATCGGCATCGGGTGGGGGATCTCCTGGTTCACGTACTCCTCGGACTACACGCGGTTCGTGGCGCGCCGGTACAAGGACCGGCAGGTGTTCTGGGCGACCGCGCTCGGCATGTTCCTGCCGACGGTCTGGCTCGCCGCGCTCGGTGCCTCGATCGCGTCGTCGGGCTCGGACACCGACCCGTCGCAGCTCGTGGCGTCCGTGTTCGGCGTCATGACGATCCCGGTGCTGCTGCTGATCATGCACGGGCCGGTCGCCACCAACATCCTCAACCTCTACTCGTGCTCGCTGGCCGCGCTCTCGGTCGGCGTGAAGGCCGCGCGCTGGAAGGTGACGGCCGTCGCCGCCGTGGTCGGCAGCGGCGTGCTGGTCGCGTTCATCCAGTCGGAGAGCTTCGCGACGTCGTTCGACAACTGGATCGTCTCGATCGTCGTCTGGATCAGCCCGTGGGCGGGGATCACGCTGGTCGAGTACTTCGTGCTGCGGCGCGGCAAGGTCGACGTGCCGGCGCTGTACGAGCCGCGCGACCGCTCGCCCTACGGCGACATCAACTGGCCGGCGATCGTCGCGCTTGTGCTCGGCCTCGCCGCCGGCTGGGCGTGGGAGTACGGCCTGGTCGGCCCGCTCCAGGGCCCGATCGCCAAGGCGCTCGGTAACACCGACTTCTCGTGGGCGGCCGGGATGCTCGTGGCCGGCGGGCTCTACTGGGCGCTGGCCGGTCGCCGCGTGCGCGCTTCGACGAGCCAGCGGTTCGCCAGGTCATGACGAGGATCGACGTCCCGGCCCGCGAGGGCCGGGGCG
>DATDKF010000422.1:0-5964 GCA_036520135.1 Solirubrobacteraceae bacterium | reverse complement strand
ATCGCGTGCTCCTCCGGATCGTTCATATGCAGGCATTTTGGGCTGCCGAGGGACCCCTTACATCGGGCATCCGGAGCGCGTTCGCACCCCGCACCCCTTACCTGCGGACGCGCGCCCCTTACGTGTACGGTGGGCGCTACGGCGGGCTGGCGCTGCCTGGAGGCCGGCGCTGGGTCGGGCTCGATCGCCTTATGGCTGGCCGACCGGGTCGGCCCCGACGGCGCGGTCGTCGCCACCGACCTGGAAACGACGGTGCTGGGCGAGCTGTCGCGGCCCAACCTGGTCGTCCGCACACACAACGTCATGACGGACGACCTGCCCGACGCGGAGTTCGACCTCGTCCACATACGGCTGCTGCTGGCCTGGCTCGACGATCCGCCGCGCGCGCTGCAACGGCTCGTCGTCGTGCTCGCTCAGGCCGCGGTGCGGCGGCGGCGGAAGGCCAGCGCGCGGACCGCGAGGTGCAGGCCGAGCGCCGCGTCCTCGTCGTCGAGCGACACACCGAGCAGCTCCTCGATCCGGCGCAGGCGTAGGTCGAGCGACTGGCGCTCGAGGTGCAGTGCGCGGGCCGCCTGGGCCTTGCGGCCGCCCGCCGCGAGGTACGCCTCGAGCGTCTCCAGCAGCGCGCGGTGGCGGGCCGAGCCGGCGGCCAGCAGCGGGCCGAGCTGCTCGTCGACGAACGCGTCGAGCTCGGGCGCGTCGCGCAAGTCGTGGAGCAGGTCGGTCACGCCCGGGCGGCGCGCGTCGTACCAGCGCCGCGGCGGCAGCGCGGTCGCCGCGCCGGCCGAGCGGCGCACCCGGCGCAGGCCCTGGCCGGCGGCCGCCCACGTCTCGGCCGGCGCGCCGATCGCCAGCGCCGCGTACTCGGTGCCGGCGGCGCGGCGCTCGAGCACGCTGTGGAAGAGTCCGGCGACGTGCTCGGCCAGCGCCTCGTCGTAGCTGCGCCCGCCGAGCGCGAGCAGCATCAGCAGGTCGACGTCGCGCGGGCCCAGCAGCACGCCGAAGCCGGTCGAGGACAGCGCCGCCCGCAGCTCGCCCGACAGGCGCGTCCACGACAGCTCCTCGCCGCGCCGCGCGCGTGACGCCCGCCAGCTCGCCGCCACCGGCAGCAGCGCGCCGCGCCGATCGGGTCCCGCCCCACCGAGGCCCAGTGCCTCGGCGCGCCGCCGCGCGTCGCCCTCCTCGACGCGGCCGTCGGCCAGGTCGGACAGGAACGCCCCGCGCGAGCGCGCGCGCAGATGCTCCTCGTGCTGCTGGCCGAGCAGGTCGATCGCGACCGCCAGCGCAGCCCGCTCGGTCGCGACGCGGTCGAAGTCGTCCAGCGGCTCGTCGACGGCGAGCGCGAGCAGCCGCCCCCACGAGCTGTCCATCAGCCGCACGTCGACCAGCAGCGCGCCCTCCGGCGTCTCGCCGCGGTCCTCGGCGCGGTGCAGGTCGGCCCACGCGGCCAGCGCCACGTCGTCGCCCGAGGCGCCGCTCACGTAGTAGACGAGCTCGTGCCCGGCGTCCTCGAGCACGACCGGGTTGCCGACCGCGGCCGCCAGCTCGGCGAGGATCTCCGGCACCCCGCGGCCGTGGAGGATCAGCTCGGTGAAGCGGCGGTGGATCTCCTCGCCGCGGCGCAGCAGCTCGAACTGGGTGTTGAGCACCGCCGCGTGCACGGCCTCGGTGATCTCGATGAACCGCACCTGGCGCCGGAAGGCGATCAACGGCACGCCCCGTTCCACACACCCGTGCACCACCGCGTCCGGCACGTGCTCCCGCCATGTCGACCCGAGCTCGACCGCCAGCGCCGCGGCGCCCTGCTCGAGCACCGAGGCGATCCAGCGTGCCTGGTCGCGCTCCCGCGTACCCGCCCCGATCCCCGTGGTGAGCACCAGCTCGCCGCCCTTGAGCAGGTCGCTCGGATCGGCCATCTCGATCACGTGTGCCCAGCGCAGCTGGCGATCGAGGGCGTCGGCGCCGGCAACGACCTCCGGCAGGGCGCGGCGAACGACGGGCAGCTCGAGGACGTCAGCCAGGGTCAGCATACGTTTCGTCAGACATTCTGGAATAACACGCGGCGCTGTGTCCATTGCGCGGCCCGGTGCAACCCGGAAATGTGCGCCCAGTTGGAGGGTCAGGATGTCCATAGCTGACAAGGCGCAGGCCCATGCGCTGCTGATCGACGGGCAGGAGGTCCCGTCGGCGGCGACGCGGACGGTCTACGACCCCGCGACCGGCGAGCCACTCGCCGAGGTCGCCGACGCCACGGCGGCCGATGCCGAGCGCGCCGTCGCCGCCGCGCGCTCGGCCTTCCGCAGCGGCGTCTGGAGCCGGATCACGCCGGGCGAGCGCGCTGCGGTGCTCGATCGCATTGCCGACCTGCTCGAGGAGCGGGCAGACGAGTTCGCGCGCACCGAGTCGCGCAACACCGGCAAGCCGCTCAAGTTCTCGAGCGCGTTCGACGTCCCGCTGACGATCGACAATCTGCGCTTCTTCGCCGCCGCCGCGCGCAACCTCGAGGGCAAGGCGTCCGGCGAGTACCTCGAGGGCCTGACGAGCACGATCCGGCGTGAGCCGATCGGCGTGTGCGCCTCGATCGCCCCCTGGAACTACCCGCTCAATATGGCGGCGTGGAAGATCGCCCCGGCGCTGGCGGCCGGCAACACGGTCGTCCTCAAGCCTTCCGAGCTCACCCCGCTGACCGCGCTGATGCTCGGCCGGCTGGCGCTCGACGCCGGTCTGCCGCCGGGCGTGCTGAACGTGATCCCCGGCCCCGGCCCCGAGGTCGGCGGCGCGCTCGCGCGGCACGAGGACGTCGCGCTGATCTCGGTCACCGGCTCCACGCGCACGGGCGCGAGCGTCATGCGCGAGGCCGCCGGCACCGTCAAGCGCGTGCACATGGAGCTCGGCGGCAAGGCGCCGTTCGTCGTGTTCGAGGACGCCTACCTCGAGGCCGCCGCCGAGGGCGCGATCGTCGGCGCCTACGCCAACTGCGGCCAGGACTGCACGGCGGCGACGCGGATCTACGTCCACGACGGCGTGCGCGACGCGTTCATGGAGCGCTTCCTGCACAAGGTCGACCGGCTCGTCGTCGGTGACCCGATGGACGCATCAACCAACCTCGGGCCGCTCGTTTCGTCCAACCAGCGTGACCGCGTCCACGGATTCGTCGACCGCGCCCGCGCCGCCGGGGCGACCGCCGAGCGCGGCGGCGAGCTTGCGGACGGCCCCGGTGCGTATTACCCGCCGACCGTGATCACCGGCGCCGCCCAGGACTCCGAGATCGTGCAGAACGAGGTCTTCGGCCCGGTCGTCTGCGTGCTCGGCTTCGGCTCCGACGACGAGGCGTTCGCCAAGGCGAACGACACGCGCTACGGGCTCGCCGCCTCGGCCTGGACACGCGACGTCTTCCGAGCCCAGCGCGCCGCGCGGGAACTGGAGGCGGGGACCGTCTGGATCAACGAGCATCTGGCCATCGGCTCGGAGATGCCCCACGGCGGGGTCAAGGGCTCCGGCTTCGGCAAGGACATGTCCATGTACGCGCTCGAGGAGTACACCGCGGTCAAGCACGTAGTGTTCGAGCTCACCGGGGCGTCCCGGAAGGAGTGGTACGACGCGGTGTCAACCTCCGAGGACACATGACGAGCGACGCCGACATCCATCTCGAGGCCGTCACCAAGGAGTTCGGCGAGACGACGGCGGTCGACGACCTGACCCTCTCGATCCCTCGCGGCGCGTTCTACGCGCTGCTCGGCCCCTCCGGCTGCGGGAAGACGACCACGCTGCGGATGGTCGGCGGCTTCGAGGATCCCACGAAGGGGCGCGTGTTCCTCGGCGGCGACGAGGTCACGCAGCTCCCGCCCTACAAGCGCGACGTCAACACGGTCTTCCAGTCCTACGCGCTGTTCCCGCATCTGAGCGTCGAGAGGAACGTCGCGTTCGGCCTCGAGCGCAAGAAGGTCAGCAAGTCCGACGTGGCCAGCCGCGTCGGCGCGGCGCTGGAGATGGTGCAGCTCGGCGGCTACGAGCGCCGCAAGCCCGCCCAGCTCTCCGGCGGCCAGCAGCAGCGCGTCGCGCTCGCCCGCGCGCTGGTCAACCGCCCGCGGGCGCTGCTGCTCGACGAGCCGCTCGGCGCGCTCGACCTGCGCCTGCGCAAGCAGCTCCAGATCGAGCTCAAGCGGATCCAGAAGGAGGTCGGCATCACGTTCGTGCACGTGACGCACGACCAGGAGGAGGCCATGACTATGGCCGACACGATCGCGGTCATGTCCGACGGCAAGATCGAGCAGGCGGGCGGCGCCGCCGACCTCTACGAGCGCCCGCGCACCGAGTTCGTCGCCAACTTCCTCGGCGTCTCCAACCTCGTCGACGCCCGCATGCGCGGGGCGGGTGGGAATGGTTCCCACTCCACCATCGAGACGCACGACGGCGCGACGCTGCACGTGCCGTCGGACCGGATCGGCCCGCACGGGAGCGATGCGGTCCGGATCGGCGTCCGGCCGGAGAAGGTCACGCTCTCGCCCGCCGGCGCGGCGGTCGCCGAGGGCAGCAACGTCCTGCGCGGCACGGTCGTCGTCGCGTCGTTCCTGGGCGTCTCGATCCAGTACGTCATCCGGGCGGCCGGCGGTGAGGAGCTCACCGTGTTCGCGCAGAACCTCGACGGCGCCGAGCCGGAGTCACTCGGCCCCGGCCGCGAGGTGCAGCTCGCCTGGGATCCGCAGCACACGTTCGTCGTAGCCAAGGAGGGGGTCGCATGACCGATCCGCGTTTCGAAAGCGCGCTCGAGCAGTTCCTGGAGGCGCAGAAGCAGTCGCGGCGACGCTTCCTCGGCCGCGCCGGGGGCGCCGCGTTCGCGATGGGCGGCCTGTCGACCCTGCTCGCGGCGTGCGGCAGCGTCGAGGGCACGCAGGAGAAGGCCAAGCAGGCCAACGACGACAAGGCCGGGGCCGTCAGCCACCCGAAGGAGACGATCGGCGACTGGACGTTCTCCAACTGGCCGCTGTATATGGACAAGAAGCTGCTGAAGGCGTTCGACAAGAAGTACGGCGGCAAGGTCCGCTACCTCGAGGACATCAACGACAACTACGAGTTCTTCGGGAAGGTCCGCCAGCAGCTCGAGAACGGCCAGCCGATCGGGCGCGACATCGTCGTGCTCACCGACTACATGGCGTCGCGCTGGATCCGCAACGGCTACGCCGAGCCGATCGACAAGAACAACGTGCCGAACGCGAAGAACATCGTCGACAACCTCAAGTCGATCAACTACGACCCGGAGCGCAAGTACACGCTGCCGTACCAGTCCGGCGCCACCGGCATCGGCTACAACATCAAGAAGACCGGCCGCGAGCTCACATCGGTCAAGGACCTCTTCGACCCGAAGTTCAAGGGCAAGGTCACGATGCTGTCCGAGCCCTACGACTCGGCCTCCACCGTGCTGCTCGGCGACGGCATCGACTGCTCGAAGGCCACGCTCGACCAGCTGCTGGGTGCGATCGACAAGATCGACAAGGCCAACCAGGCCGGCCAGTTCCGGCGCTTCACCGGCAACGACTACACGACCGATCTCGCCAAGGGCAACATCTGGATCGCGCTGTCCTTCTCGGGCGACCTCGTCCAGCTCCAGAGCGACAACCCGGACCTGCGCTTCTCGTACTTCGAGGAGGGCAACGTCGCGTTCAACGACAACCTGATGATGCCCGCCAAGGTCGAGCACCCGTACGCGGCCGAGACAATGTTCAACTACCTCTATGACCCCGAGGTGGCGGCGAAGCTGGCGGCGTACGTGAACTACATCTCGCCGGTCAAGGGCGCCAAGCAGGTGCTCGAGAAGACCGACCCGGAGATCGCCAACAACGAGCTGATCTTCCCGCCGCCGGAGGTCCAGGCGAAGATCCACGCCTACCCGAACCTCTCGCCCGCCGACGAGCGCGCGATGCAGGAGGCGATGGCGAAGGTGACCGGCGCCTGATGACCGGCTCC
>DATDKF010000421.1:0-9438 GCA_036520135.1 Solirubrobacteraceae bacterium | reverse complement strand
TGCAGCGGCGCGATCGCGCGCTCGAAGCCGCCCGGCCCGAGCTCGTCGAAGATCGTCTCGATCGGCCAGACCTCCGCGCGCACGAAGTCGCGCATCCAGTCGAGCTGCTCCTGGAACTCGGGATCGGTGGAGAAATCCCACGCCATCACGGGGATACTAGGCCGCATGCTGGTGGAGCACCGCGGGATGCGTCCAGAGGTTCACGCGAGCGCGTGGATCGCCCCCACGGCAGTCGTGTGCGGCGACGTGCGCGTCGGCCCTGACGCGCGCATCCTCTGGAATGCCGTCGTGACGGCCGAGGACGGCCGCGTCGAGATCGGCGAGCGCTGCGTGGTGATGGAGCACGCGCTGGTGCGCGGCCGCTCCAAGCACCCCGTCGTGGTCGAGCGCGACGTGCTCATCGGTCCGCACGCACACGTGAACGGCGCCCGGATCGGCTCGCAGGCGTTCATCGCCACCGGCGCGGCGCTGTTCCCAGGCGCGACCGTCGGCACCCGTGCCGAGGTGCGCATCCGCGGCGTCGTGCATGTCAACTCTGCGGTGCCGAACGGCGGGATGGTGCCGATCGGCTGGGTCGCCGTCGGCGACCGCGTGTTCCCGCCCGGGGCCCACGACGAGATCTGGGAGGTCCAGGAAGGCCTCGACTTCCCCGGCACCGTGTACGGCGAACGGCGCGGCGGCGACATCATGGCGCGCGTAATGCCGCGGCAGACGGCCTGGCTGGGCGCGCACCGCGACGACCGCGTCCTCTGATGCCGCTGGTGGCCGCCGCGGCGCTCGCGGCCGGCGCGGCGCTGCAGTCCGCCACCGGCTTTGGCTTCGCCCTGATCGCCGCACCGCTGGTGTTCGCCGCCGTCGACTCGCAGGAGGCGGTGGGCCTCATGATCGCGCTGGGCACGGAGGTCAGCCTCTTGACGCTCCTCACCGAGCGCCGGCGGCCGCAGCCGGTCGTGCGCGACTGCGCGGTCGTGCTCGCGTCGGCGCTGCCGGGCGCGGTGGCCGGCGTGGCCGTGCTGCGCGCGCTCGACCCCGTTGCGCTCCAGGTCGCGGTGAGCGTCGGCGTGATCGCGACGCTCCTGGCCCGGCGGCTCGCGGCCGGCCACCACATCCCGCGCTGGGCCGCCCCGATCGCCGGGTTCGCGTCGGGCGCGCTCACGACCTCGACGACGACCACCGGGCCGCCGCTGCTGGTCTATCTCCTGGGTCGCGAGCTCGAGCCGGCACAGGTCCGCGATTCGCTCACGGTCTGCTTCCTCGGGCTGAGCGTTGTCGGCGTCGTCGCGCTGGCCGCGACCGGCACGAGCGGCGCGGTCCCGGACGGCGTGCTGCTGGCGGTGCTCGTGCCCGTCGTAGCCGTCGGGCACCTCGCCGGGCGGCCCCTGTTCGGCGCGCTCGCGCGCAGCGGCAGCTACAACCGCGTGGTCACCGTGATCCTGCTCGTGTCGGTTATCGCCGGCTTGGCCACGGCGCTCTTCTGAAGCGATACCTTCTCCGCACGATGCCGCAGGCGCACGGAGACAGGCTCACCGCGGTCGACGCGGGCTTCCTCGCACAGGAGGGGCACAACGCCCACATGCACATCGGCGCGGTGATGGTCTTCGAGGGCCCGCCGCCCGCGTTCGTCGACTTCGCGGACCACGTCCGCGGGCGGCTGCACCTCGTGCCGCGCTACCGGCAGAAGCTCGCGGTGCCGCCGCTGGAGACGGGCCGGCCGCTGTGGGTCGACGACCCGAGCTTCAACCTCGAGTACCACCTGCGCCACACCGGGCTGCCCGAGCCGGGCACCGAGGATCAGCTCCGCGCGCTGGCCGCGCGGATCCACTCGCAGCGGCTCGACCGCACGAAGCCGCTGTGGGAGCTGTGGCTGGTCCAGGGGCTCGAGGACGGGCGCTTCGCGCTGATCTCCAAGACCCACCACGCGCTGGTCGACGGCGTGGCGGGCGTCGACCTCGCCACCGTGCTGTTCGACACGGAGCCGGTGCCGCCGCCGGTGCCGCACGAGGGCGAGCCGTGGGTGCCGGAGCCCGAGCCGAGCGCCGCCTCGATGGCCGCGCGCGGGATCCGCGGGCTCGTGCAGCTCCCGTTCGAGCTCGCCGGCCGCGCGGTCGGCGCCGCGACCCGGCCGACGGCGGCGCTGCACGCCGCGCGCGAGGCCGTCGAGGGCGTCGCCGAGGTCGCGTGGGCGGGCCTGAACCCGGCGCCCGACACGCCGCTCAACGTGCCGATCGGCCCGCACCGGCGGTTCGCGATGGTGCGCTGCGAGCTGGCGGACTTCAAGCTCGTCAAGAACGCGTTCGGCGGCACGGTCAACGACGTCCTGCTCGCGACCGTCGCCGGCGGCCTGCGCACCTGGCTGCAGTCGCGCGGCGTGCGCACCGAGGGCCTCGAGCTGCGCGCGCTGGTGCCGGTCTCGATCCGCCCGCCCGGCGAGCACGGCCACATGGGCAACCGGCTCGCGGTCATGCGCGGGCCGCTGCCGGTCTACATCGAGGACCCGGTCGCGCGCCTACAGGTCGTGCGCCAGGCGATGGACGGCCTCAAGGAGTCCAAGCAGGCGGTCGGCGCCGAGGTGCTCACGAGCGTGCAGAACCTCGCGCCGCCGACGATCCTCGCCCAGGCGTCACGGATGAACTTCTCGACGCGTCTGTTCAACCTGCTCGTGACCAACGTGCCCGGCCCGCAGTTCCCGCTCTACGCGCTCGGCCGCGAGCTGCAGGAGCTGTTCCCGGTCGCCTTCCTCCCCGACAACCACGCGCTCGCCGTGGCGATCATCTCCTACAACGGCGGGATCGACTTCGGCCTGCTCGGGGACTACGACGCGATGCCGGACCTCGACGCGTTCGCCGCGTTCCTCGACGATGCGCGGCAGGAACTAGTGGACCGAGCAACAGCAGAAGGCGAAGCCGGTCACCGGCGGCCGGATGCCGCCGGCCGCGATCAGAACGGCCGCCGGGATGGCGGCCGGGGCACTAGTACCCGAGGGCGAACTTCGCGTCCTCGGACATCTTCTCCGGCGTCCACGGAGGCGTGAACACCATGTTGGGCACGACCTCGGTGACGCCGGGGACCTCGCCCACGAACTCGATCATCTGCTCGGAGACCTGCGGCCCGATCGGGCACGCGGGCGTGGTGAGCGTGAACGTCACGTTCACGGTGCCGCCGTCGATCTCGACGGCGTAGACCAGTCCGAGCTCGACGAAGTCGAGACCCAGCTCGGGGTCGATCACGTTGCTCAGCGCCTCGAGTACGTCCTCTTCGTCAACCATCTACCCGAGTGTACGGATTAATTCGTCGTTGCCCTGTACGAACCGGCCGGTATGTATTAGCTTGGGGCAATCGTTCACTTCGATGAGCAGCTGGCGATCCTGAGGATTGCGGGGGACGAAGACCGAACGACGAGTGGTCGCCGCCGTCGGGCCCTGTCCGCCGCGCTGAAGGCCACGCGCGACGTGATCGTCGACCTCTCCGAGCTGCACTTCGCGGACCCGTCGCTGATGATCGACCTCGCCTGCCTCGCGCAGCGCCTGCGCGCGCAGGGCCGCATGCTGTGGCTGAGCGGGGCGCAGCCGAACATCCGCCACCTGATCGAGACCGTCGGCCTGCACCGCCTGCCCGCCGTGCGGCTCGACAATGCGCGCCCGGCGTTCAGCGCGTAGCCGCCGCGACACCGGCGGATCCCGGGGTAACGTGTTCGGCGATGCTGCTCCCCCTCGTCCTGCTCTTCATCGCCGTGCCGATCGCCGAGCTGGCCGTGATCATCCAGGTCGGCCAGACCATCGGCGTCTGGTGGACGATCGCGCTGCTGCTCGCCGACTCGCTCCTCGGCTCGTGGCTCATGCGCCACCAGGGGCGCTCCGCGTGGCGGCGCTTCAACCTGGTAGTGCAGGAGGGGCGCGTGCCGGCGCGCGAGGTGCTAGACGGCGCGCTGGTGATCTTCGGCGGCGCGCTGCTGCTCACGCCCGGCTTCATCACCGACATCCTCGGGCTGATCCTGCTGATCCCGCCCACGCGCGCGCTCGTGCGCGGCATCCTGGCGCGGCGGCTCGCGCACCGCATGGTCACGTCGGCGACCCGGCCGCGGGCGCGGCCAGGCCCTGACTACGACGTCGAGGGCACGGCGGTCGACCTCGACGCGGACCGGATCGAGCGCCGCCGGGAGGCGCCCTGATCCAGGCGGTGATCTCCGACTTCGGCGGCGTCCTGACCTCGCCGCTGATGCAGGCGTTCAACCGCGTTCAGGACGATCTCGACGTGCCGGTCGAGGCGTACGGGCCGGCGATGACCCACAGCCTCGAGCACGACGGCGTGCATCCGCTGTTCGCGCTCGAGCGCGGCGAGATCACCGAGGCCGAGTTCCTCGCGCGGCTCGAGCGCGGGCTCGCCGCCACGCTCGGCCGCGACGTCACGCTGCACGGTTTCGGCGCCCGCCTGATGAACGGTCTCGGTCCCAACCAGGAGCTGTTCGACCACTACGCGGCGCTCAAGCGCGACCGCAGGCTGCGGTTCGCGCTCTGCACAAACAACGTGCGCGAGTGGGAGCCGCTGTGGCGGGCGATGCTGCCGATCGACGACGTCTTCGAGATCGTCGTCGACTCGGCCTTCGTCGGCACGCGCAAGCCCGAGCCGGAGATCTACGCGCTCACGCTCGAGCGTCTCGGCCTCCCCGCCGCCGCCTGCGTCTTCGTCGACGATCTCGAGCCGAACGTCGAGGCGGCGCGCGACGCGGGTATGGAGGGCATCGTGTTCCGCGACACAGCGCAGGCCATCGCCGAGCTCGAGGCGCTGCTGTGATCGATCTCCGGGTCCGCCCGCGCGAGCTGATCCCGTTCTTCGCCGCGGCCCTGATCGGGCTCGCGGCGGTCGTCCTGCCCGGGCCGCCGACGGACTGGGCGCTGTTCGCCGTCGCGGCCGGGATGACCGTGGTGATCGCGATCGCGGGCGCGATCGCCGCGCGCGAGCAGCGCGGACGGCCGCTGATCCTGATCGGCTCGCTCGCCTACCTCGTCGTCGTGGCCGTGCTGCGCCACTCGGGCACCACCGCAGCGGCGGGCTACGTCCCGCTGATGCTCCTGCCGATCGTGTTCCTCGCGCTGTTCGGCACGCGCCGGCAGCTGCTGATCGGCCTGGCCGCGATGACCGCCGCGCTGCTGATCCCGTTCCTGGTGTTCGGCGAGCCGCGCTACGTGAGCACCGGCTGGCGCACGACGCTGCTGTTTGTCACCGTCGGGGCGCTCACCGGCCTGTCGATCCAGTCGCTCGTCGCCCGTGTGCGCGAGGCGGGCGCGTTCTCGGACGCGGTGGTCGACACCGCCGGCAGCCTCGTGATGGTGCTCGATCCGCAGCGCCGCATCCAGCGCTTCAACCGGGCCTGCGAGGAGCTGACGGGCCGCTCCGAGAGCGAGGTCCGCGGCCGGCAGCCGATCGAGCTGGTCGCCGAGCACGACCGCGAGCGCGTCGAGCAGGCGATGTCGCAGGCGAAGCCCGAGGACTTCCCGGTCGCGTTCGAGATCGAGTGGATCGCCGCCGACGGCGCGCCTCGCCTGATCGCGTGGTGGAACACCTGCCTGCTCGACCAGGCCGGCCACATCACGCACATCGTGGCCGCCGGAACCGACATCACCCAGCGCCGCCGGGCGCTCGAGCAGGCGGTCGAGGCCTCGCGCGCGAAGTCCGACTTCCTGGCCAACATGAGCCACGAGATCCGGACGCCGCTCAACGGCGTAATCGGCATGCTCGAGCTGCTTTCCGATACCGACCTCAGGCCGGAGCAGCAGGAGTACGCCCGCACCGCCGCGGTGTCCGGCGACGCGCTGCTCGGCGTGATCAACGACATCCTCGACTTCTCGAAGATCGAGGCCGGTCGGCTCGAGCTCGACGTACACGACTTCGACCTGCGCGAGGTCGTCGAGGACACCGCCGAGATGCTCGCGCACCAGGCCTACGGCAAGGGCGTCGAGCTCACCGCGCTGGTCGACAGCGTGCCGCCGCTCGTCAGCGGCGACCGCGGGCGCTTCCGCCAGGTGCTGCTGAACCTGCTCTCGAACGCGGTCAAGTTCACCGCGGAGGGCTCGGTCGCGGTCCGCGTCACGTCCGCGGCGGCCGGCGACGGCAAGCTGGTGGTCGACGTCGCGGTGACCGACACCGGCATCGGCATCGCCCCCGGCAAGATCGCCGCGCTGTTCGAGCCGTTCCGGCAGGAGGACACCTCGACGACCCGGCGCTTCGGCGGCACCGGCCTCGGGCTCGCGATCTCGCGCCAGCTCGTCGACCTGATGGGCGGCGAGCTGACCGCCACGTCGCGGCCGGGCGAGGGCAGCACGTTCCGCTTCACGGCGAGCTTCGCGGTCAGCACGGCGGAGCGGCCGACCCGGCGGCGCCGCCTCTCGCTCCCCGACGGCCTGCGGATCCTGATCGTCGACGACAGCGCCGCCAACCGCGAGATCCTGCGCGCGTCGCTGCAGTCGCGCGTGACCCGCTGCGACGAGGCCGAGTCGGGCGAGGACGCGCTCGTGCTGATGCACTCGGCGGCCGGGACCGGCGAGCCGTACGAGCTCGTCGTCTGCGACTTCCACATGCCGGGCATGAACGGCGTCGAGCTCGCGCAGGCGATCCGCAAGGCGCCGAGCCTGCGTCTCGCCCGCCTGGTCATGCTCACCTCGACCGCGACGCACCGCAGCGCCGCCCGCGAGGCCGAGATCGACGCCTACCTGACTAAGCCGGTGCGGCGCGCGGCGCTGCTCGAGACGGTCGCGGAAGCGCTCACGCCGCACAGCGAGCGGCCGACGCCGGTCGCCGACGCACCGCCCGTGCCCGAGCCGGCCGCCGCGCCGCCCGGCGTCCGCGTGCTCGTGGCCGAGGACAACCCGGTCAACCAGCTCGTGATCCGGGGGATGCTCGACAAGCGCGGCTACGTATCGGACCTGGTCGCCAACGGCCGCGAGGCGCTGGCCGTGCTCGAGCGCGGCGAGCACGCCGTGGTGATGATGGACATCCAGATGCCGGAGATCGACGGCTTCGAGGCGACCGCCCGGATCCGCGCCCGCGAGACCGCGGGCCAGCACCTGCCGATCATCGCGATGACCGCGAGCGCGATGGAGGGCGACCGCGAGCGCTGTCTGCAGGCCGGCATGGACGACTACATCTCCAAGCCGCTGCGGCCCGACGAGCTCGACGCCGTGCTCGAGCGCTGGCTCGGCCACGCCGGGCTCGGCGTCGACGGCGGCGGCGGCCGCAACGGCCTGATCGACGCGGGCCGCATCCGCCGCTTCAAGGTCGACTACCCGGAGATCGCCGACCGGCTCGTGGCGATGTTCGCGGACGCGACGCCGCCGATGCTCGAGCAGCTCAGCAACGCCGTCCACTCCAGCGACGACGACGCCGTGCGCCGGCTCGCGCACAAGCTCAAGGGGAGCTGCCAGAACGTCGGCGCGACGAAGATGGCGACGCTGTGCCGCTCGCTGGAGGAGCCGGACGCCCGCGCGGGCCCGCTCGCCGACGAGCTGCAAGCGGCCTACCGCCCGACGCTCGCCGAGATCACCGCCGCTCTGCGCGGCTGAACGCGTGCGATTGCGTCAGTTCTCGCAGCCCAGCCGGTCCCAGCAGTAGAGCTCGAGGCATTCCGCCGCCAGCTCGGTGGCGCGCTCCGGCGACAGCCAGGGCAGCACCATGTCCAGCGCCTGGTCCTCCGCGAACCCGGCGTTGAACGCGTCCTCACCGCGCAGGCCGGCGGCGATCTTCAGCGCCTCGCGCCGGTTCTCGCCGAGCGACGCGAACGCGCCGACGAGGAACTCCTTGTTGGCGACCGGCGTGCCGACCTCCATCGACGCGTGCCACGCGGCCAGCATCGACAGGTCGTTCTCGTCGAGATCGGCGACCGCCTTGGCGTAATGGGAGGCGAGGTCCTCGTCGGGGATCTCGTCGACCCAGGCGTGCACCAGCTCGCACAGCAGCTGCCGGCGCGCCTCGCGCCCCACCGACTCGGCGATCACGCGGATGGCGTCCTGCGGCTCGATAAAACACAGTGGCATGGCGCGTCGGAAGGTACGCCGGTCCCCGGACGGAAGCGGGCGCTACGAGTCGCACTACCTGCGCGCCGTCGACCCCGAACGGCCGCGCGGCGCCTGGATCCGCCACACGACGCACCAGCGCCCCGGCGAGGACCCCACCGGGGCGCTGTGGTGCACGGTGTGGGACGCCGAGGCCGGCCCGCCGTACGCGGTCAAGGAATCGCTGCCCGAGCCGCCGAGCCCGGAGTTCGCGGGCTCGGCGTCGGCGCTCGGCCGCACGGCGTCGTGGGACCTGTCGGCGGCGGGCACCGAGCCCGCGCTGCGCCACCTCCCGCGCGCGTGGATGTACCGCGCGCCGCTGCCGCGCACCAAGCTCGAGAGCCCGCGCCCGGACGCCGTCTTCACGGGCTGGGTCGAGGCGGACGGGCGCCGGACCGAGGTCGCCGGCTGGCGCGGCATGACCGGCCACAACTGGGGCTCCGAGCACGCCGAGCGGTGGGTCTGGCTGCACGCCGTCGGGTTCGCGGAGGCGCCGGGGGCGTGGCTCGACATCGCGCTCGGCCGCGTCCGGATCCACCGCGCCATCACGCCGTGGGTGGCCAACGGCGCGCTGTCGCTCGACGGCCAGCGCTACCGGCTCGGCGGCCTCGGCCGCACCCGCTCGACCTGGGTCGAGGCCCAACCGGGCGCGCTGCGGGCGGTCGTCGGCGGCGTGGGCGCGGTCATCCGCGCCGACGTCGTCGCACCCGAAGGCCAGACCGTCGCGTTCGTGTATGCGGACCCGCGCGGCGGCGAGCACCACGTGCTGAACTGCTCGATCGCCGAGGTGCGGCTGCGCGTCTCGCGGCCCGGGCGGCCCACATTGGAGCTGGCGACCGCGTTCGGCGGCGCCTACGAGCTCGGGGTGCGCGAGGCCGGGCATGGCGTGCCCGTGGAGCCGTTCCCCGATCCGTAACGAACCCCGAGCGCCGCGGCTGACAACCCCGGGCATTGAGGGGGCGGGATCGAGGGGGGTGCGTCACGAACGTTGCCCCACAGGCAACAAACGTGACGCACCCCGCTCGCCTACCCAGCCGCAGTTCGCCCGAGCACCGACAGCGCCCGGTCAACGTCATCCGGCGTCGTGTACAGGTGGAACGAGAACCGCAGGAGATCGCCGTGGTCGGCGAACATCACGCCGGCGTCCCGCAGCGCATCGACCGCGCCGGGCGCGGGCGGCACCGACACGATCGCGGAGCCGGATGCCGGCAGGCCGAGGCCCGCACGGAAGCGGTTCGCCAGCGCGACGTCGTGGTCGTGGATCGCCTCGATCCCCACGCGCTCGAGCAGCTCGAGCGAGCCGGTCTGGGCGACCCAGCTGAACCACGCCGGCGAGACGTCGAAGCGCCGCGCGCCGCCCGCCAGCCGCAGCGGCCCGCCGTAGGACGCCGCC
>DATDKF010000420.1:0-6812 GCA_036520135.1 Solirubrobacteraceae bacterium | reverse complement strand
CCAGTGGATCACGAACGGCGAGGCGTCGGGGTCCGCCTCGGCGGCGAGCACGAAGTCAAGATCGGCAGCGCTCGTCTCGCGAAGCCGCAAGTCCATGCCCGCACTCTGCCAGAGCCGACGGGTGGAGACCCGAGGCGCGCGCTCGACTTCGGGATCCCGCGCTGCCGGCGTGTACCGTTCGAACCAAGCGGCTCCCGGAGCCACAACGCCGCCCGCGCGAACTGGAGCACGGTTAGACGAGACCGCCGCACACCGTGCGCGAGGGCGCGTTTCGTCTGCCCCGCCGGACACGCCTGCTCTGGACGACGAGCAGACGTCCAGCGTGACGCCGCCCGGGCTGTCGCAACTTCCGCAAAGGACGAGCGCTGGCCTCTGCGCTCAGGCGTCCACTCGGGTGCCGCGTCGCCGTCCATGCCGACGCCGGCGATGCACGACACCTCGCCATACGTCTTGCTGAGCGCCGGATAGGCCTTGACGAGCGGCAGGAGGTCGATCGTCTCCACCGATGCAGTTCACAGACTAATACGTCCCTTTGAGCGTCGAGCCAGATTTCATCCCTAGGAGATGACCTAGGAGGCGCTCCGTGCGCTTGTGCGATTCGGCACAGAGCGTCTTATCGCCTAGGACGCCCGGCCGCGCCTCCTATTCCCTGACGTGTATCAGCTCGATTCAGTGCCCATGATTCCCTCGTCCTGCCGCCCACCCTCGACCGCGATCCGATGCCGCATCGGTTCCGCGAGTGGTCGGAGCCGCTGCGGCCGATCACAGTGGGTCGAACTCTGCCGGTGGTCGGCACCCGTCCGAGATAGGGCCGGACCGACGGGTCGCTCCGAGCACGATCCGCGACCGACTCCACCACCACGCGCCAATCGACCGCGACTGCGGTTTTGGCCGACGAAGTGCCGCTGCTCGGCGAAACGAGCACTTCGGGCCGCCGTCGCGTGCCATGCGACTCGACACTCGCATCGTCGTGCGGGGCCGTCTTCAGCGCGCTATTCCTTTCCCTGCTTACAGCACTCTCGTCCGGGTTCCAGCTTGCGCTCGCGCAGGACGAGCAGCGAGAGCGCCCGGCCCGGCGCGAGTATCGCAATGATGCGGATGCGAGCAGACGGTGAGACGTCGGGAGCACGCTGCGAGTATCTCTCCCCATGGACGTCTTCAACCTCTTCGGCGAGCAGGATTGGGACCACGAGAACGATCGGCCGGACTACCGGCACAGGAGGACGGTCATCGGTGAGCGGCTGGGTGCCGCGCTGCTAGGCGGCAGCCTGTACGAGCTGCCGCCCGGCGAGAAGACCTGGCCCTACCACTACGAAACCGGCTGCGAGGAGTGGCTGATCGCCGTTTCGGGTCGGGCCACACTGCGCGGGCCGGACGGCGAGCGAGAGCTCACGGCGGGTGACGTCGCCGTCTTTCCGGAAGGCCCGGCGGGCGGCCACCAGGTCGTCAACCGGTCGGATGACCTCTGCCGAGTCCTCATCCTCTCCTCCAAGTCACCGCTTGCCGTCGTCCACTATCCGGACAGCGGGAAGGTCGGGCTTTGGACGCAGGCGGAGGGCTATCAGGCAATGCTCAAGAGTGAGCCCAAGCTCGATTACTGGGACGGCGAGAGCTAGTGGTCACTCCTGCCAATCCCGGCATCGGGACTCACAGGAGGCACCGCTTTCCGAGACTGTCGAGGGTAGGCGAGCGCATCGTGCGGGGCTCCGGACCGAGCGATGCGGCAGCGCCGCGGCACCGTGGCGACGCGGCTGGTTCCGGGCGAAACGGGGCGACGCCCGTGGCACTAGGGGTTGTCCGTAGCGCACAATGGCGCACGGTTGCGCACGGCCCTGCGGCTGATATCGCGCGCCACCGACTCAGTGCACCGATCGGATTGCCGCCGCTGCACTTCCTCCAATGCCGACCGACATCTCCGCAGCCGTGGCCGACGGCTGGCCCGGCGCCGCGCTCGCGCGCCACCGGGGCTGGTCGCCGAGCGGGCGTACCTAGATCTGCGGGATCGGATCGTGACCCTGCGCCTCCCTCCTGGAGCGGCGTTGCACCGGCCGCGCGCTCGTCGACCCCGCCGTACCGCGCGCGCACCCATCCCGTCGCCGTCGTCGACGGGACCGTCGTCATCGTGGTCTAGCCACTAGGGTCGCGTTCATGAGAAGCAGCCTCGAGATCGCGCAACAGGCGACGCTTCGCCCGATAGAGGAGCTGGCCGCCGATATCGGTCTCGAGCCCGAGGAGGTCGAGCCGTACGGACGCTACAAAGCCAAGATCGCCCTTTCCGCGATCGACCGCCTGCGGGGAGCGCCGGACGCAAAGATCGTCTGCGTCTCGGGCATGACACCGACGCGGGCCGGCGAAGGCAAGACGACCACCGCCGTGTCCCTCACCCAGGGCCTCGGAGTCATCGGACAGCGGCCCGTGTTGTGCCTGCGTGAGCCCTCGCTCGGGCCCGTGTTCGGCATTAAGGGGGGAGCAGCCGGCGGAGGGCTGGCGCAAGTGGTTCCAATGGAGGACCTCAACCTGCACTTCACGGGCGACATCCATGCAATCGCGGCAGCGAACAACCTGCTCGCTGCGATGCTCGATGCCTCGATCTTGCACCGCAATCCGCATCGGATCGACGCACTGCAGGTGACCTGGAAGCGCGCATTGGACATGAACGACCGGGCGCTGCGCCAGGTCAGCATCGGGCTCGGCGGGCGCGCGAACGGTTACCCGCGAGAGACCGGCTTCGACATCACGGCCGCCTCCGAGGTCATGGCGATCCTGGCCGTCGCCCGCGATCTCAAGGACCTTCGCCGGAGGCTGGGCGCGATCACTGTCGCGTACTCGTACGGCGACTCCAAGCCGGTCACGGCGGAGGACCTCCAGGCGGCCGGCGCCATGACGGTCCTGCTTAAGGACGCCATCAAGCCGAATCTGATCCAGACGCTTGAAGGACAGCCGTGCCTGATGCATGCCGGTCCCTTCGCCAACATCGCTCATGGCAACAACTCGCTCATCGCGGACCTCATCGCTCATAAGCTCGGCGACTACGTGGTGACCGAGTCTGGCTTCGGCTCTGACATGGGGATGGAGAAGTTCATCGACATCGTGTGCCGCGTGGGGGGCATCCAGCCGAGCGCCGTAGTCCTTACCGTCACGGTGCGCGCGGTCAAGCACCACGGGGGCATCCCAGACGGCCGGGCGACCGGGGCGCAGGGACGCCAAGCGATCGCGCAGGGCATGGCGAACGTCCGCCGTCACCTCGGCATCGTCCGTGAGTTCGGCCTGCCCTGCGTGGTGGCCGTGAACCATCGCCCGGGCGACACGGAAGCCGAGGTCAAGCTCGTCCGTCAGTTCGCCCTCGAGGCCGGCGCTCATGCGGCGGAGGTCAGCGACGGCTTCGCCCGCGGGGGGCCGGGCGCCTCGGCGCTCGCCGAGGCGGTGATCGACGCCTGCCGGCAGCCGTCGGGCTTCCACTTCCTCTATCCGGACGACGCGTCGATCGAGGACAAGATCGAGGCCGTGGCACGGCGCATCTACGGGGCGAGCGAGCTCTACTACTACCCCGATGCAGAGCGGCGGATCGCTCAGTTCACGGCCAACGGCCTCGGCGAGCTGCCGGTCTGCATGGCCAAGACGCACCTCTCGCTGTCGGCGGATCCGGCGCTCCTCAACGCGCCTGAGAACTTCAGCCTTCCGGTGCGTGACGTGCGCGCTTACACCGGCGCCGGGTGGCTCGTGCCCCTGTGTGGCGACATCCAGCAGATGCCCGGCCTCGGCGCCACACCGGCCGCGCACAACGTCGACGTCGACGAGACGGGGCGCACGATTGGGCTCTTCTGAGCGGGCGCGCTTCGCCGACGCAACCGTCGAGCGCTTCCTCACCGCCCTCGCCGCCGCCGAGCCGGCGCCGAGCGGCGGTGCGGCCGCGGCGCTCACCTGCGCCTTCGCCGCTGCGCTCGTCGAGATGGTGGCGTCGCTGACGGCGCCGGACGGGCCCCTCCCGCTGTCCGCAATGCGCGAGCGCGCGGCCGCAATCCGCTCGGCGGCGACTCGCCTGGCCGACGAAGACGCCGCCGCGTACGGGCAGGTCATCGAGGCGTGGCGGACAACACGTGGCGACGCCGGGCGCGACGAGCGCGTGGCTGGAGCGCTGTCGCGAGCGGCCGACCCACCGCTGGCTATCGCTGAGCGCGCGGCCGAGGCCGCCGAGCTCGGCGCCGCCGTCGCGCACGGTGGCAACCCGAACCTCCGCGGGGATGCGCTAACCGGCGCGCTGCTCGCGGAAGCCGCGACCCTGGCCGCGGTCCGCCTCGTCGAGATCAATCTCGCGTCCGCACCGGGCGACTGCCGTGTGCAGCAGGCTCGCGACCTCGCGCGGCGCGCGCTCGCCGCTCGCAAGCGAGCGCTGGCTGCGGGCGAGTAGCGTCAGGTCAGCAGCTCGATCCGCCGCCCGGCGCGGCCCGCGCTCGTGTCGACGTGAAGGTACATCTTCTCGGCCGCCGCGACGAGCACGCCATCGGTCGAGCGGTGCAGCGAGTGAAATGCGTACAGGCGCTTGGAGTCGTAACCAAGCAGCTGCGTGGCCATGTGGAGCCGCTCGTCGGCGAGGACTGGCGCAACGACCGCGTCGGCGGGCGCGGCGCGACGTGTCGCGACGTCGACGAGCTGGAGATCAATCCGCTCTTGGTCACCCCGGCCGGCGCGGTGGCCCTTGACGCCCGCGTCGTTCGGCGCCGCATCTGACGACGCTCGACGAGGGCGAGTACGGGCACGGCGTGCGGTCCGGGATGGGCGTACGCTTGGCTCACCGACTACGAGGAGGTATCAGCCTTGCCGCAGATGATCGAGCCGCCGGGCCTCCTGCTCTACACCCGGATCCGAAAGTCGCCGTACTTCTATGCGCACCAGAAGCACGGGCCGAAGCTCTATAGCACCTACAACCACATGTACCACGCCCGTCATTACGGCGATCCTGTCGAGGAGTACTGGCAGCTCCTCAACGGCGTCACGCTCTGGGACGTGGCAGTCGAGCGCCAAATCGAGATCCGCGGCCCGGACGCGTTCGAGTTCACGAACCTCCTGGTCCCGCGCGACTTGAACAAGTGCGACGTCGGCCAGTGCAAATACGTCTTCATCACAGCCGAGGACGGCGGGATCCTGAACGATCCGGTTCTCCTCCGGCTCGAGGAGAACCGCTTCTGGCTGTCGCTCGCGGACAGCGACATCGAGCTCTGGGCCAAGGGCGTCGCGTACGGCCTCGACTACGACGTCGAGATCCGCGAGCTCGACGTCGCGCCGCTTCAGGTGCAGGGCCCGAAGTCGAAGGACGTGATGATCGACCTCTTCGGCGCGAGTATCACGGAAATTCCCTATTACCACACTCGCTCGTACGAGCTCGACGGCATGAACGTGGTCGTCTCCCGGACGGGGTACACGGCAGAGCTCGGGTACGAGATCTACCTGCATGACGCGTACCGGAACGGCCAGCAGCTGTGGGACGCCGTCATGGAGGCAGGCCGACCGCACAATCTGACGCCGATCGGTCCCTGCCACATCAAGCGGATCGAGGCGGGGATCCTCGCGCTCGGGCCCGGGTGCGACATGTGGTACGACACCAACCCGTACGAGGTCGAGATGGGCTATGAGTGGATGGTCGACCTCGAGCAGGAGTCCGATTTCATCGGCAAGGAAGCGCTCCGGCGGATCAAGGCCGAAGGCGTCAAGCGCAAGCTCGTGGGCGTCGAGATCGGCGGGGAAAGCGTCGGTTCCTACAACGACGGCTCGATGGTCGACGTCTTTCCCGTCTTCGCGAACGGCGAGCGCGTCGGTAGGGTGACGTCAGCGTGCTACTCGCCGCGACTCGAGAAGAACATCGGGTACGCGATGCTTCCGCTCGAGTACACCGAGTTCGGAACCGAGCTCGCGGTCGAGACACCCCAGAGCGGACGCGTCGAGGCCATCGTCGTCCGCAGGCCGTTCATCGATCCCGACAAAGCGGTGCCGAAACAGCAGATCACAACAACGGGGGGAGCGAAGACGACGTCGTCGACGTAGCGGCCCTTCCCACACAGGATTGAGGCCGTGGCATCCATCCAAGTGCTGACTGGGCCGCTCGAGGACGAGCGGCGCAGTGAGGCACTGTTCGGCGGTGATCTGCTGATCTTCAAGGACGTGGCGCCGCTGCGGCGGTTCTCGACGCTCGTCGGCCAGCTCCTCACGGCCGTGCTCGGCGACAGGCCGGAGCATGTGCAGTTCGATCTCAGCCGGGAGGAGTTCACGGCTCGAGCGAACGACCTGATCGACCGTTGCCGCCGGCATCCAGCGGCTCTCGAGGACTTCCGGGACGCGCTGCGGCACGTCGGGGTTGATCTTGATCGCACCTACTGGGATTGGCTCCACCTGCGGATCCAACCGCACCAGGACTTCACCGAGGGCGGAAGCCTGGGATACCACCGCGACACGTGGTCGTCCAACATCGACGCGCAGACGAACTGGTGGACACCGGTGCTCCCGATCACTCGGGAACGCACCATTGCGCTGTACCCGGCGTACTGGTCGCGCCCGTTGGCGAATACGAGCGCGAGCTGGGACCTCCAGCGCGTCCGGGAGATGCCCCTGGTCCCGCGGCCGTGTGAGCCGGTGGACGCGGACTCGGAGGTGCGCATCGTGATCGAGCCCGGTGATCTGCTGTGCTTCTCGGGCGCTCACCTGCATGCGAGCGTTCCGAACACGTCGGGCGCCACCCGCTTCAGCGTCGAGGTCCGCACAGTCGCGGCCGTTGACGTTCAGGCTGGACGGGGCGCTCGCAACGTCGACGGCGAGGCGCC
>DATDKF010000419.1:0-3995 GCA_036520135.1 Solirubrobacteraceae bacterium | reverse complement strand
GTCCTGAGCGGTGCGACAGCAGCGGTCGGCCGGCCGTTGAGCTCAGGGGCGTCGCAGGTGCAGTCCGACGGCCCCGTGTTGCAGGGCCGTGACGCCCACGGTGTTGAAGCTTGCGGCGACCCCGTCGGGGAACAGGCGCAGTCCGCCGCCGACGAGGACCGGAACGAGCGCGAGGCGCAGGTCGTCGACGAGGTCCAGGCGCAGGAGCTCGCCGATGACGCTGGCGCTGTTGAGCACCAGCACGTCACGGCCGGGCGCCTGGCGCGCATAGCGGCCTGACGGAGGCGGCACTGCCGGAGCCGTGGCTCAGTCCTTCTTGAAGAAGCCGCTCTTGTAGTTGCTGCTCTCAGCCTGACGGGCGGCGTCATAGCCGCTCACCGAGCCCTTCCGACGGTCGCGTCGCCATGCTCGCCTCTGCCGGCGGTCTTGGCGACGCTCTTGCAGTCGCGCCCACCGTCCCGGCTTTGCTTTGTCGGCTCCCTCTGTCATGGGGGGCGCCTCCTTCTCTCCTGGACCCGGCCGACACTACACCTGCGCTCGGCCGCGCCAACTCACCGGTCAGGCAAACGCGACCGACTTGACGCTGACACCGGCGTTCGGCGGGAGCACGGAGGACCACGACCAGTCATCCGGCGACGCGTGCAGCAGGCGGCCGCCCGAGCAGATCGCCCACACCGTGCCGTCGGGCGCGGCAACGAGCAATTCGACCATGTCGGCCATCGGCACGTCGATGCCCTGCCCGGCCGGCTCCCAGCTGTCGCCGCCGTCGTCGGACACGACGATGCGTCCGCCACGTCCGACCCGCGGCGCCGGACCGGCGAGGAGCAGATCGGGTCGCGCCGGAGGAACGATCGTCGCGCGCGTGTAGTCGGTCTCGACCTTCTCCCAGGTCCGGCCGCCGTCGCGCGAGCGGGCGATGCCGCCGTGCTGGCCTCCCCGCCGCGTCAATGAGGCGGTACCGAGCGACACGTAGAGGAGGTCGGAGTCGTCCGGATGGGCGGTGACGTGGTGGACGTCCTCGTCACCGGCCACCGGCTCGCATACCCAGGTGCGGCCGCCGTCGTCGCTGCGCAGCAGCCCGGCAACTTCGGCCGCCACGAGGAGGCGGTCGCCTGACACGTGCGCGTTGCGCGCCGCGCCGGCGCGCGGCGAGTACGGCAGAAACCACCGCTCATGGCCGGGAATCTGCCTGATCCCATCAAGCTCCTCCCAACTCCGGCCGCCGTCCGAGCTGCGATAGACGCGTGCCGGCTCGGTGCCGGCGAGCCCTGCGCTCACGAAGCGGAACGTCGACGCGGTCAGCCCCGCTTCGATGCGCTCCCACCTCCCGCCACCGCCGGCGCTACGGAACAGGCCGTCGCCGTAGGTTCCGGCCAGTAGCGCGCCATCCGAGGCATGCAGCGCCGTGACGCTGTGGCCGTCGAGCCCCAACGACTCCAGCGCCCCATCCCGGAGGCGAAGCACTCCGCTTGCGGTGCCGAGGAACGCGTCGACCATTCCGGTCATGCTCGCACGCCGATTGGAAGCAATCGGCCCCGTGAGCGTCTCTTAAGCCATGATGGGAAGAGACGTAGAGCCGACCTTGCTGTGGATGGAATGCGGCGCGTGCAGCGGCGAGTCGATGGCGATCCTCGGTGCGGAGGGTCGCGGCAAGCGCGGTGACACCCTGCCGGACTTCCTCGAGCAGCACGGCGTGCGGCTGCTGTGGCATCCGTCGCTGTCGGTGGAGTCGCCGAGCGAGGCCGCCGCGATGATGGAGCGCGTCGCCTCGGGCGAGCAGCCCCTGACGCTGCTGTGCGTAGAGGGCAGCATCATCCATGGTCCGAACGGGACGGGGCGCTTCGACACCTTCGCGGGCCGGCCGAAGCGCGACGTCGTGGCCGAGCTGTGCGAGCGCGCCGACTACGTGCTGGCGATGGGCAGCTGTGCGAGCTTCGGCGGCATCCCAGCCGCGGCGCCGAACCCGTCCGAGTCGACCGGGCTGCAGTACACGAACAGCCTGCCCGGCGGTCTCCTGGGGCCCGAGTGGCGGTCGCGTGCCGGCATGCCCGTCATCAACCTGAGCGCGTGCCCGACTGACGCGACGACGATGATCGACACGATGACGGCGATCATCGAAGGCCGGGAGCTCGAGCTCGACCGCGTCGGGCGGCCCTCGCAGCAGAAGCCGTGCCTGTCCGAGCCGACGGAGAAGCGCTGTCGCACCGCGGACAAGGTCGGATATGCGTGTTACGGTTGCATCGGGCCGAAGTTCCCGTTGCCGAAGGCGCTGTTCAAGCACCGCCCGCCCGCCGCGGCCAGCGCCTGAGCCCCCGACGAAGGACGGCGCGCGATGGCGTCTGAGCGGCGCACGATCCAGATGGAGCTCAATCGCGTCGAGGGCGACATGGAGGTCCGGCTCGAGCTCGCGGGGCACGACGTGACCGACGCCTGGTGCATCGGCACGATGTTCCGCGGCTTCGAGCAGATCCTCGCGGGTCGCGACCCGGGCGACGCGCTGGTCATCGCCCCGCGCATCTGTGGCATCTGTAGTACCTCACAGCTGTATGCCGCGGCCTCGGCGCTCGAGACGGCCTACGGGCTGCCGATCGCCGCCAACGGCACGCGCATCCGCAACCTGTGCCTGATGGCCGAGTCCGTGATGAGCGACGCGCGCCACACGTTCCTGATGTTCACGCCGGACTTCTGCAACCCGGCCTACGCCGATCACCCGTTGTCCGGCACCGTGCATGAGCTCTTCGAGCCGCCGTTCAAGGGCCGCCTCGCACGCGAGACGGTCGAGCACACGAAGCGGATCCTGGCGATCGTGATCGCCTTCGGGGGCCAGTGGCCGCACTCCACCTACATGATGCCCGGCGGCGTGACGTGCGCCCTGGACGAGGACAAGCTCGCGGAGTGCGCCGCGGCGATCGACGGCTATGAGGCGTGGTACGAGCGGGAGGTGCTCGGCTGCACGAGCGAGGAGTGGCTGGCGCTGGAGACGGCCGAGGACTTCGACGAGTGGATGGAGGCGCCCGCTCACCGCGACAGCGCGCTCGGCGTGTTCGCACGCTTCGGGAGCTCGATCGGTCTCGCCGAGCAGGCCCGTGGCACGCCGCACCTCCTGAGCACCGGCAGCTACTACGACCCCGAGCGCTGGCAGCCGCCGTTCGAAGAGCGCCCGTGCCTGGCGCCCGGCGGCTTCTACGACGGGGAGCGCGGCACGATCGAGCCGTTCTCGCACCTGTCGGTCGCCGAGCACATGCGGTACTCGCGCCTGGCCGATCCCGGCGCCCCGCGGCATCCGTGGGAGAGTGAGACGGCACCCGACGAATCGCGCGACGAGGCCTACAGCTACGCCAAGGCCACGCGCTACAAGGACCGCGTCGTGCAGCTCGGCCCGCTGGCGGACCTCGTGCTCGGCGGCGACCCGCTCACGCGCTCGCTGCTCGCCGCCCAGGGAGCAAGCACCTGGCTGCGGCAGTTCACGCGCCTGCACCGCCCTGTCGCCGCCCTAAAGGTCATGCGCGCGACGGTCGGCGAGCTGCGCGCGCACCTCGACGAGCCCACGTACATCAGCTCCGAGCCGCAAACCGAAGGCGACGGCTTCGGTGCCATCAATGCCGCCCGGGGCAGCCTCGAGCACTGGGTCAGGATCCGGGACGGCAAGATCGCCAACTACCAGATCATCACGCCCACCGCCTGGAACGGCTCGCCGCGCGACAACACCGGCCGGCGCGGGCACTGGGAGGAGAGCTTCGTCGGGCTCGAGATCGAGGATCTCGACAACCCCGTCGAGCTCTTCCACGTGGTGCGCTCGCACGACGCGTGCCTCGTGTGCACGGTCCACGTCGCGAGCGGGCGCGGCGCGTCGCGGCGGTTCACGTTCGCGTGACCAGCGCGCCGGCTGCCGTCCACGTCGTCTGCCTCGGCAACCCCTGGCACGGCGACGATGGCTTCGGCCGCCACGTGTTCCGGCGGCTCCGCCGGCGCGACGATCTGCCGCCGGCGGTCGA
>DATDKF010000418.1:0-7975 GCA_036520135.1 Solirubrobacteraceae bacterium | reverse complement strand
GACCAACATCATCCAGGGCCTCGCGCAGGGCCTGCAGGCGACGGCGCTGCCGGCGCTGGTGATCGTCGGCGGCATCCTGCTCTCGCACGACCTCGCCGGCATCTACGGCATCGGCGTCGCGGTGATGGCGCAGCTGTCGCTCACCGGCCTGATCGTCGCGCTGGACGCGTTCGGCCCGATCACCGACAACGCCGGCGGCATCGCCGAGATGGCGGACATGCCGCACGAGGTGCGCGACGTGACCGACCCGCTCGACGCGGTCGGCAACACGACCAAGGCGGTCACCAAGGGGTACGCGATCGGCTCCGCCGCGCTCGCCGCGCTGGTGTTGTTCGCCGCGTTCAAGATCGAGCTGCAGGATGAGCTCAACCATGCCGTCACGTTCAGCGTCGACAACCCGGACGTGCTCGTCGGCCTGCTGATCGGCGGCATGATGGTCTACCTGTTCTCGGCGCTGTCGATGGAGGCCGTCGGCCGCGCCGGCGGCGCCGTGGTGGAGGAAGTCCGCCGCCAGTTCCGCGAGAAGCCGGGGATCATGGAGGGCACCGAGAAGCCCGACTACGGGCAGTGCGTGGACATCGTCACGCGCTCGGCCCAGCGGCAGATGATCGTGCCGTCGCTGATCCCGATCGTTGTCACGCTTGTCGTCGGCGTCCTCTCCTACGAGGCGCTCGGCGGGCTACTCATCGGCGTGATCGTCGTCGGCCTGTTCATGGCGATCTTCATGACCGCCGGCGGCGGCGCGTGGGACAACGCCAAGAAGCTGATCGAGGACGGCGCGTTCGGCGGCAAGGGCTCGGAGGCTCACGCCGCGTCGGTCACCGGCGACACGGTCGGCGACCCGTTCAAGGACACCGCCGGCCCGGCGATCAACCCGATGATCAAGGTGGCGAACATCGTCGCCCTGCTGATCATCCCGATCATCACGTAGCGCGGCGACGCCAGCTAGACGAGCCCAGCGAGGCGGCCGGTCGCGGCCGCCTCGCCCCGGGTCGATGCGCCGAGCTTGGCGAGGATGCGCGATGCGCCGGACGGTGCTCGCCGGGGCCGCTGCTCCCGTCGATCGGCGGGATGGTGGCGGCCGAGACGTGCGCTCAGTGAGCTGAGCCGGTGAGGTCCGCTGTCCGGACGATGGTGGCGAACTCCTCGTGGAGGCTCGTCGCCGTCGCCCGGGCGAGCTCGTCCGCCGTCATCACGGTGCCGTCGGGACCGGTGCGGTCGAACGTGTGCGTCGCGTCGAGCGCGAACAGGACGTCGTAGCCGAGGTTCGCGCCCATCCGGGCGGTCGTCTCGACGCAGTGGTCGGTGGTGATCCCGCACAGCGCGATCCGCGCGATCGCGCGCGAGCGCAGCCAGGCGTCGAGGTCGGGCTCGCCGTAGAACGCCGAGTTGACGGACTTGCTCACGAGTAGATCCGGCTCGCCGGTGACGACGTCCTTGAACGCCCAGTCGTGGCCGTCGAACTCGTGCCGGACGAAGACGAGCGGCCGCTCCGCGGCGCGCCAGGCCGCGATCAAGGCGGCCACGTTCGCCTCGCAGGACGGGTTGTTGCGCGCCCCCCAGTAGTCACCGTCGTCGAACGCCTGCTGCACGTCGACGACCACGAGCGCGGTGTCGCTGAGATCAACCACCGACGCGCATGTTAGGTTGACGGCGGGTGCCAGCCAGTCACGCCAGCGCGCTGTTCGACATCGTCGGCGAGGGCGCACCAGTCGGCCTCGGGTTCGTGGACACCGACCTGCGCTTCGTCCGCGTCAATGCCGCGCTCGCGCGTATCAACGAGCGGGCCGTGCAGGAGCACATCGGCCGCCGGATCGAGGAAGTCCTGCCCGAGATCGCGGAGCTGATCGTCCCGATCTACCGACAGGTGCTTGCCAGCGGCGAGCCGATCCTCGAGCGCGAGATCACCGCCGTGCGGCCGGGGAGCGGGAAGCTCAAGCACGTGCTTGCGAGCTGGTTCCCGGTGCGCATGGAGGACGAGATCACCGGCGTCGGCGCGGTCGTGGTCGACATCACCGGCCGCAAGGACGCCGAGCTGCGACTCGAGGGCGTGCTGCAGCAGCTGCCGGTCGGCGTGCTGATCGCCGATCCCGATGGACGCATCATCCTCGGCAACGAGCAGCTCGGGATGATGGGGCTGGCCGCGTTCGCCGCCTCGGGCTCCCAGCTCTACGACACGACGTTCGCGGGCCGGCGGCGCGACGGCCGCGGTTACACGGTCGACGAGCTGCCGCTCGCGCGCTCGCTGCGCAGCGGCGCGATCGTGCGCGGCGAGGAGATCACCTTCAACCGCCCCGGCGTCGGCGAGCGCACGCTCGAGGTCAACTCGGCCCCGATCCGCGACGGCGCGGAGATCGTCGCCGCCGTCGCCGTCGTCCAGGACGTCACCGAGCGCCGGCTCGCGCGCGAGCGCCAGGACCTGCTGGTGCGCGCGGGCGAGGTGCTTGACTCGGCGCTCGGCGTCGACGACCGGCTCGACCACTTCGCGCGGCTGCTCGTGCCGCAGCTCGCCGACTACGTGAAGATCGAGCTGCTCGAGGACGAGGGCGGGCGCCGGCCGGTCGCGATCGCCCACCAGGACCCCGCGCGCGAGGAGCTGATGCGCGCGTGGCGCAGGCGCGGGACGCTGAGCGAGACCGGGCAGGTCGGCATGGGCACGACGTTCGCGACCGGCGAGGCCAAGCTCACCCCGGAGATCCTTCCCGACGTCGTGGTGCGGTCCGCCCGCGAGCGCACCGGCGAGGAGGGCGCCGCGCTGATGGAGGCGATCGGCCCGCGCTCGCAGATCGTCGTCCCGCTGCGCGCGCGCGGCCGCGTGCTCGGCGCGCTGTCGCTGACGATGGCCGAGTCCGGCCGCCATTACGGGGAGGCCGACCTCGACCTCGCGCGCGACCTCGGGCTGCGGGCCGGGCTCGCCGTCGACAACGCGCGGCTGTACGAGGAGGCGCAGGCGCTCGCCGCCGCCGAGCAGCGCCGCGCCGCCCAGCTGGACGCGCTCGCCGCCGCATCGCTCTCGATCCATCGCGCGCGCCGGCTCGAGCGCCGCCTGGAGCTGATGGCCGAGCGGGCGCGCGAGCTGCTCGGCGCGAGCCGCGCCGCGGTCACGCTGCTCCCGGGCCGCCCCGGAGCGGCGACCGCCGTGTCCGAGGCGCCGGGCACGCCGCCGCCCGCCGTCGCCGAGAGCACCCTCACCGCTCCGCTCGTGGCGCGCGACGGCAGCGACCTCGGGCGCATCGAGGTCACCGGCAAGACCGACGGCCCGTTCACGACCGTCGACGAGCGGGCGCTCGAGGACCTCGCGCGGCTCGGCTCGCTGGCGATCGAGAACGCGCGCCTGGAGGAGCGCGAGCGCCACATCGCGCGCACGCTGCAGGCCAGCCTGCTGCCGCAGACGCTGCCCACGATCGACGGGCTCGAGGCGGCCGCCCGCTACCTGCCGGGTGGCGAGGGCACCGTCGTCGGCGGCGACCTCTACGACCTGTTCGGCGTCGACGACGAGTGGGCGTTCGTGCTCGGCGACGTCTGCGGCAAGGGCGCCGAGGCGGCCGCGCTGACCGCGATGGTCCGCTACACGATCCGCGCCGAGGCCGTGCACCGCACCGGCCCGTCCGACGTGCTGGAGCGGCTCAACGACGCGATCCTGCGCCAGCACGACGACGGCCGCTTCTGCACGGTCCTGCACGGCCGCATCCGCGTGAGCGACGGCGACGTGCGGCTGGCGATCGCCTGCGCCGGGCACCCGCCGCCGCTCGTCCTGAGCGCCGACGGCACGATCGAGACCGTCCAGTGCAGCGGGCGGCTGCTCGGCGTTGTGCGCCCGGTGCGGCCAGAGACCGTCGAGCTGCCGCTCGCGCCCGGCGACGCGCTCGTGTGCTTCACCGACGGCGTCACCGAGGGGCGCGGCGAGCGCGGCATGTTCGGCGACGCCGCGCTGGGCGAGGCGCTGACGGCGGCCGCCGGGCTCGACGCCGACGGCATCGCCGAGACGGTCACGCGCGCGGTGCTGGACTTCCAGGGCGGGCGGACCCAGGACGACCTCGCGCTGCTCGTCCTCCGGGTGCCCGGAACCTAGAATCTACGCGGCATGGCACGACGTCGTCTGGAGGGCCTGGAGCGCGTTCTGGGGGCGAACGCGCTGTTCTCGACGGCGTACGGCAACGTCGGCTCGTCGATCTACTACGCACTCGGCCTCGTCGCGTCGTTCGCGCTCGGGCTGACGCCGCTCGTCTTCATCATCACCGGCTTCTTCTTCTTCCTCACGGCGGCCACGTACGCCGAGGCGACGACGATGTACCCCGAGGCAGGCGGGTCCTCGAGCTTCGCCCGCCGCGCGTTCAACGAGTTCTGGTCGTTCTTCGCCGCCTGGGCGCAGATGCTCACGTACGTGGCCACGATCGCCATCTCGGCGTTCTTCGTGCCGCACTACCTCGGCGGGCTGTTCTGGGACGCGCTGCGCCACTCGCCCGGCGACATCATCTTCGGCTGCGGCGTGATCGCGCTGCTGGCCGGGATCAACATCTTCGGCGCCAAGGAGTCGACCGGCGTCAACATCCTGCTCGCGGTCATCGACTTCGCGACCCAGCTCCTGCTGGTCATGATCGGCGTCTTCCTGGTGTTCTCGCCGCAGACGCTGGTCGACAACGTGCACCTCGGCGTCGCCCCGGCGTGGTCGGACTTCATCCTGGCGATCCCGATCGGCATGCTGGCGTACACCGGCATCGAGACGATCTCGAACATGTCGGAGGAGGCCAAGGACGAGGCCCACACGATCCCGACGGCGATCAACCGCGTGCGCATCGCGGTGTTCGCGATCTACTTCACGCTGCCCGCCGTCGCGCTGTCCGCGCTGCCGGTGACCCAGAACGCGAATGGCGAGTACACGACGCTGCTGGGCCTGACGGAGGAAGAGGGCGGCTACGCCGGCGACCCGATCCTCGGCGTCGTCAAGACGATGGACCTCGGCCCGCTGCAGCACGTCGGCGAGTTCTACGTCGGCCTGCTCGCCGCCACGATCCTCTTCCTCGCCACCAACGCGGGCATCATCGGCGTCTCGCGGCTCGTGTACTCGATGGGCATCCACCGCCAGATGCCCGACGGGCTGCGGCGCCTGCACCCGACGTTCCGGACGCCGTGGATCGGCATCCTCGTCTTCTCGACGTTCGCGATCCTCGTGATCCTGCCGGGGCAGGAGGGCTTCCTCGGCGCGATTTACTCGTTCGGCGCGCTGCTCTCGTTCACGATGGCGCACGCCGCCGTGTTCCGGCTGCGGATCAAGCTGCCGGACTTCCCGCGCCCGTACCGCGGGCCTGGCAACGTCACGATCCGCGGCTACGACATCCCGCTGTTCGCCGCCGTCGGCGGCTCGTTCACGGCGATCGCGTTCGTGGTCATCGTGGCGCTCAACATCGCGGTCGCCGCCGCCGGCGTCGCCTGGCTCGTGCTCGGGATCGTGATCTACGTCGCCTTCCGGCGCAGCCAAGGACTCGACCTGTTCGCCACCCACAAGGTCGCGATCCCGCAGCCGGTGACCGATCACGAGGCGGAGTACGACTCGGTGCTCGTCCCGCTCGTGGACGGGCACTACGACGAGCAGGTGATGGCGACCGCGAGCCGGCTCGCCGCCCGCCGGCGACGCGGGATCCACGTGCTTGCGCTCGTCACGGTGCCGAACGCGCTGCCGATCGACGCGACGATGACCGACGCCGAGGCGGCCGCCGACACGGTGATCGAGCGGGCGAAGATCCACGGCGGGCGGCGCGTGTCCGGCCACATGGAGAAGATCCGCGCGGGCCAGGCCGGGCGCCGGATCATCGAGGAGGCGGCAGACATGCGCGCGGCGGCGATCGTGATGCCGCTGCCGCGGCGCGTCGACGGCGCGTCGCTGTTCGGCAAGACGCTCGAGACCGTCCTCACCGAGCGGCCGTGCCGCGTGATCATCGAGTCCTCGCCCGACAGCGGCGGCCGCGCCCGGCGCTCAGTGCTCGAGAGGGCGACGATGGTATGAGGGGCACCGCGACCCAGGTCCTGTCCGCGGCGATGGTCGTGATCGGCGTGGCGATACTCGCGCGCACGCTCGCGGCGGGCGGCGGAGCGCTGGCGATCGGCCTGCTGATGGGCGTGCTGTTCATCGCCGCCGGGGCCGGGCGGCTGTACGCGGAGCGGCGGCGGTGAAGCCGCTCAAGAAGAGCCTCGGCGCGCCTGCGCTGTTCGGCATCGTCCAGGGGTTCGTCGCCGCGTCGGTGTACTTCTCGGTCGGCCTCGTCGCCCAGCGTGCGCTCGGATTCACCTGGCTCGTGTTCCTGGCCGGCGGGCTGCTGTTCGCGCTGATCGTCCTCTGCTACGTCGAGGGCGCATCGCTGCATCAGGAGCGCGGCGGCGCGACCGTCATCGCCCGTTTCGCGTTCAACGAGCTCGTCAGCTTCGTCGCGGGCTGGGCGATCTGCCTGGACTACCTGATCCTGATCGCGATCTGCGCGTTCGCGACGACCGACTACGCGGCTGTGTTCTGGGACCCGCTGGGCTCCGGCGCGCCGGAGTTCTTCCTCGCCGCCGCCCTAGTCGCGTTCGTGACGGTCTGGAACGTGCGCCGCTCGAGCGCCCCGCGCTACGACCGCGCGGTGCTGCTCGTCCTGGGCGACCTGGCGCTGCAGCTGCTGATCGTCCTGTTCGGGCTGATCTACCTGTTCGACCCCGAGGTGCTCAGCCACCCGTCGTCGGTCGCCGGCACGCCGTCCTTCCAGGACCTGCTGTTCGCGTTCCCGCTCGTGCTGGTGGCGTTCAGCGGGCTCGACGCGTCGTCCGGGCTCGCCGGCCAGGTGGCGATCGGCCGCAAGGGGCTGCGGCGGCTGATCGCGGTGCGGATGCTGGCGGCGATCGTGCCGTACGTCGGGATCGCGATGGTGGCCTCGACGGCACTGCCCGACGAGCCCGGGCAGACGTGGGTCGAGGCGCCGATGCTCGGCGTGGTCGACGACTTCACGCAGAGCTGGCTGCACGACCCGCTGCGCTACCTGGTGGCGATCTCCGCGATCGCGATCCTCGCCGCCGCCTGCAACGCCGCGATGCTCGGCGTCTCGCGGCTCGGCTACTCGCTGGCCGTCAACCGCCAGCTGCCGTCGCGGATCGGGTACCTGCATCCGGACTTCTCGACGCCGGTGGTGATCATCGGCATCGGCGCGTCGATCGCCACGCTGCTGCTGCTCACCGCCGACCTCGAGTTCCTGCTCGGCATCTCGGCCTTCGGCGCGACGCTCGCGTTCACGATCGTGTGCCTTTCGGTGTGCCGGCTGCGCTACCGCGAGCCCGACCGCGACCGCCCCTACCGGATGCCGTTCAACGTCCGCGTCGGCGGCGGGCTGCTCCCGCTCCCCGCCGCGCTCGGCACCGTCCTCTCGGGGGCAGCGTTCATTGCCGTGCTCGCGCTGCACGGCGGCGCCCGCTGGATGGGCCTCGGCTGGACGGCGTTCGGCCTGCTCGTCTACGTCTACTACCGGCTGTCCGAGGACAAGCCGCTGCTCAAGCGCATCACCGTGCCCGAGGCGGTGCTTACGCGCAAGCGCGCCGAGGCCGAGTACGACTCGATCCTCGTGCCGGTCTCCGGCTCGCCGCTCGACGACGACATCGTGCAGACCGCCGGGCGCTTGGCGGCCGAGGAGGACGACGAGTTCGGCGAGGGCGGCGCCGTGATCGAGGCGCTGTGGGTGTTCGAGGTGCCGATGGCGCTGCCGATCGACGCGCGGATCCCCGAGGACGAGCTCAAGCGGGCGCGGCGGGCGCTGGCGCGGGCGAAGGCCGTGGGGGAGGAGTACGAGGGCGTGGAGGTCGCCACCGCGGTCGTGCGCGCCCGGCGCGCGGGCGAGGCGATCGTCCACGAGGCCAAGCGCCGCGGTGTCGAGGCGATCGTCCTCGCGGCCGAGGAGCCGACCCGGCTCCGCGGCGGCGTGCTGTACGGCGGCAAGCAGGGGCTGCGCGACAC
>DATDKF010000417.1:0-7798 GCA_036520135.1 Solirubrobacteraceae bacterium | reverse complement strand
ACATAGCCCGGCTCGTCGGCCGGGGCGAGCGCGAGCACGCCGTCGGCCCCGACGCCGCGGTGGCGGTCGCAGAGGGCCTGCACCCGCTCGGGCTCGAGGCCGTCCGCCTCGACGATCAGGTAGTCGTTGCCGAGCGCCTGCCACTTCTCGAACTTCATGTGCCGCGGATCATGCCGTGCAGCTCCTCCGCGACGTCCTCCGCCCCGCGGCCGGTGACGTCGATCGTGTGGATGCCGGGCAGCTTGCGCATCCAGGTCAGCTGGCGCTTGGCGTAGCGGCGGGTGCGGGTCTTCATCGCCACGAGGTCGCCGGTCAGCAGCTCCTCGAACCCGAGCGCCGCGCGCGCGGTGGGCGAGGCGCCCAGCACGGCGGCGCGCTCGACCTCCTCGCGCGTGGCCTCCGGGCGGCCGTAGGCGATGTTGTCGTGCACAGTCGCGCTGAACAGGAACGGGTCGTCGGTGACGACCCCGATCTCATGGCGCAGCGAGCCGGTCGCGATCTGGCGCACGTCGACCCCGTCGATCAGGACGCTGCCGTCGGTGACGTCGTACTGGCGGCCGAGCAGGCCCACGAGCGTCGACTTGCCCGAGCCCGTGCCGCCCACCAGCGCCACCGTGGTGCCGCCGTCGACCTCGAGATCGACGTCGCGCAGGATCGAGGGGCCGTCTTCATAGGCGAAGGAGACGCCGCGCAGCTCGACGCGCCCGTTGCCCGGCCCGAGCGGCTGCGCGTCGGGCGAGGACCGCAGCCGCGGCTCGCGGTCGAGCAGCTCGAACAGCCGCTTGCCCGAGGCGGTCGCGCGCTGCGCGAAGCCGAGCGACACGCCGAGCGAGCGCATCGGCGAGATCAGCATCAGCAGGTACGTGTAGAAGGCGGCGAAGTCGCCCGTCGAGAGCTTGCCGTCGATCACCTGGCGCCCGCCGACGAGCAGGGTCACGGCGAGGCCGAGGTTCGGCAGGAAGCCGATGAACGGGTTGTAGAACGCGCGCAGCCGCGTCGCGTCCATCGACTGGTCGAACACGCGCGTGACCGACGTCCGGAAGCGGTCGAGCTGGCGCGGCTCGGCCGCGAAGGCCTTGACCACCCGCACGCCCGAGACGTTCTCCTCGACGTCGGCGGTCAGCTCGGCGATCCGCTGCTGGACCTCCTGCAGCGCCGGCCGCGACCGCCGGCCGTAGCGCGCGGCCACCAGCACCACGAACGGCACCGGCGCGAGCGCCAGCGCCGCCAGGCCCGGCTGCACCGCGAACATCGCCACAGACGCGAAGACGATGGTCAAAGCGCTCTGGGCGATGAACACGAGGCCGTAGCCGAGGAAGAAGCGCACGCTCTGCAGGTCGACCGTCGCGCGCGACATCAGCTGCCCGGTCTGCTGCCGCGCGAAGAAGCCCAGCTCGAGCGCCTGCAGGTGCGCGTACATGAGGTTGCGCAGGTCGAGCTCGATGGCCAGCGACACGCGCCCGGCCACCAGCCGGCGGCTTACCGAGAGCCCGACGCGCAGGAGCGCCGCGCCGACGACGGCGGCGGCCAGCAGCCGCACTTCGCCGCGGTCGTGGCGCGTCACCGCGTCGATCCCGCGGCCGGTCAGCCACGGGATCGCGACAGTCGCGCCGATCGCCAATCCGGCGAGGACCAGCGACCAGGTCGCGCTGGCGCGGTATGGCCGCAGGAAGCCGAGAAGTCGGGTGAAGGTGCGCACTTGGCAGACACGATACGGAGGGCTGTGTGCGACACTCGCGCCCCGCATGTCCGACGCGATCTCTCTCCGCAACCGGTTCGCGATGGTCAAGGGCGCCTGGGACGAGAACCTCCGGGGGGTGCCGTTCCCGGCCCTCGGCGAGGGGACCGCCGAGCAGAAGATCGAGCGGCTGGAGATCGCGCTCGTCGACGGGATGCGCGAGCGCGCGACGCCCGAGAACGCCGAGCAGATCGCCGACGCGATGTGGGGCCTCGTCCACAGCCGCGACGACGACGACCCGGTCAAGCTGCGCGTGACGCAGCATCACGAGGAGCTGGCGCGCCTCGGGCACCGCGGCATCCGGTGACGCGGATCCCGGGCGGGCTCTGCGACACGTGCGCCCACCAGAAGCTCGTCACCACCACCCGCGGCTCGACGTTCTCGATGTGCCTGCGCCACCGCACCGAGCCGGAGCGCTACCCGAAGTACCCGCCGCTGCCCGTGCGCGCGTGCGCGGGGCACGAGCCGCGCGGCGGTCAGGAGACCGTGTCCGGCTCGACCAGCACGAGGTAGCTGAGGTCCGAGTCGAGCTGCTGGATCGTCGCCAGGAACAGGTTGCGCAGGGCGAGCGAGTCGATCCGCGCCGCCTCCGGCTTGGCGATCGACTTCGCCGTCGGCGTGTCGGCCGACAGCGTCCTGCTCAGCGGGACCTGCAGCTCCGGGAGCAGGTCGCCGGGCCGGTAGAAGATCGCGCGCGTCTGGTTGGCCGCGGTCGCGGGCTTGGAGCCGTCGTTGCCCGGCGGCGGGAGCATGACCGCGACCATCGTCACGTCGTCGAGGTAGCGGAACGAGTAGAGCGACAGCTCGAGCGCCTCGCGCATGAGCAGCCGCCCGCGCTCGCGCGTCGCCTTGCCGCTGACACGCCCGTCCGGGCCGAGGCCCGAGAGCACGTACAGCAGGCCGTCGCCCTCGAGCGTCTCCAGGTTGCCGCCCTTGGGCCGCACCGCCACGCCGAGCGGCGTGCCGCCGAGCGCGATCGCCCCGCTGCGGACCGCCACCAGCTGGTCCCCGGACTCGAACTTGTACTGGCGCCCGACGTGCGCGGCGATGTCGGCCGCGCCGTCGATCATCCGCGAGGTGCTCGGCTTCCAGGCCGACCAGTTCTCCGCCAGCTCCGGCCCGCTGTCGTTGCCGGCCGTCGCCGCGAGGCCGACGGTCACGGCGCCCACGCACACCACGATCCCGACCAGCGCGCCCCACAGGAACCCGAAGCGACCGCGGAACGGCGACGGCCCGGCGGCGGCCGGCTCGGCCTTCCGCGGGCCCTGCGCGGCCTGGGCGAGCGCCTCGTCGGCTCGGGCCTCGGCGGCGGCGCCGTCGTCGGGCGGAGGCCGTCCGGCGGGCGATGGGGGCGGGATCAGATCGGGGGCCATGTCGCCTCGTCGAGCACATCGATCTCGGGCTTGCGCAGGCCGACGCCGTCGAGCAGCGACGTGACGTCGTCGCCGTACAGCTCGCCGGCGCCGATCAGCTCGTCGGCGACGCGCGCGGTCGCCGCGCGGTTCTGCAGGATCGTCTGGTAGGCGACGACGAACCCCTGCCCGAGCAGGCCCGCGACGAGCGGGCGCTTGTCGGGGTCGGTCAGCGTCGCGCGGTAGGGGTTCGTGTCGAGGCCGCCCGGCGAGAGGTTCATGATCTGGCGCCCGATCGCGAGGAAGCGGTCGCGCACCCGTTCCTCCGCCTCGGCGCGCTCCTCGGGATCCTCGATCCGGTCCGACAGGTCGATCGACGTCGGGCCCATGGCGCGGAAGCCGACCATCAGCGCCGCGCGCGTGGTCGCGGCCCGCATGTCGCCGGTCACGCCGGTCGTGTTCTGGCCGTAGAACACGTGCTCGGCGGCGAGGGCGCCGAGGCCCCAGATCAGGTCGCCGACCTCCTCCGAGCGCCAGTGCCCGAAGCGGTCCTCGACCTCCATCGCCTGGTGGTGGCCGCCGGACGAGCCGCGCTTGCGGATCGACAGGCGCGTCGACAGCCGGTTCTCCATGAACAGGTGCCCGCAGACCGCGTGGCCGGCCTCGTGGATCGCCGTCGCGCGCTCCTCGTGCTTGGGGTACGGCTGGCCGATCGCGACGCCCGACTCGACGGTCGTCATCGCCTCGAGCAGGTCGATCCGGTCGAAGCGGTCGCGGTCGTCGTCGTGCGCGTAGGTCAGCGCGAGCGAGCAGACCTGGTCGATCATCGCCGGCGAGTAGCCGTTGGTGATGCGCGCGAGCTCGTCGCGCTTGGCCGGCGTGTCGAGCTCGTCGTCGTGCGCGACCTTCTTGAGGTAGAGGTCGAAGATGTCGCGCCGGTCCTCCCACGTCGGCGTGCGGAAGTAGATGTGCCGGCCCATCCGCCCCGGCCGGACGAGCGCCGGGTCGAGCCGCTCGACGTCGACGTTGCACGCCCCGATGAAGTAGATCTGCTCGGGCCGCGGGCGCGGCGGCCGCTTGCGCAGCGGCAGCTTGCCGACCCGCTGCGGGACGATGTACATCGCGTCCAGGAACGTGTTCCACTTGCGCGTCAGGAACTTGCGGAGCGGCGGCGGCTCGTCGATCCCGTCCATCACGACGAGGAGCTGGTTGAGCGCCAGCCCGCTGCCCTGGCCGGCATAGCCCGGGACGATCTTGCGGATGCTGTCGTAGAACGCCGGGTAGATCCGGCGCGGCGGGTCGGCGCGCGCGGCGAACAGGCGCTCGCGCCACGCGGCGGTCTCCAGCACGAGGTCGCCCTCCTGGGTGAGCGCGCCGCGCGGGCCGAAGAACAGGTCGTCGTGCAGGCTCGGGATCGCGTGCGGCTGCGGGTCGCTGTTCCCGAGCGAGGCGCGGCGGCTGCCGACCGCGTCGATCTCGTCGATGAACACGATGCACTGGCCGCCCCACTTGCGGGCCACGCGCCGCGCCTTCCACGCCAGCCAGCGCACGAGCACCGCGTCCATGCCGATGAAGCTCTGGGCGAAGCCGGAGCCCGGGATCGTCACGAACGGGCAGTTGAACGACGTCGCGATCGCCTTCGAGAGCATCGTCTTGCCGGTGCCGGGCGCGCCGAGGAACAGCACGCCGCGCTCGCGCTTGCCGCCGGCCTTCACGAAGTCCTCGCCCGACTGCCACAGCGAGACGACGCGCGTGATCTCCTGCTTGGCCTCGGCCTGCCCGCGCACGTCGCCGAGCTCCACGCCCCAGTTCGCGTCGCCGGGCTCGTAGGACTTGATCTGCATGATGCCCAGCATCAGCATCGGCCCGAAGAGGATCAGGAAGTTCGCGAGGAAGATGATCGCGATGTACGGCGCCTGCACGAGCAGGATCGGCGCGAACTGGACGAAGGCGTCGCCGATGGCGTCGAGCGCGCTGCCGACCGACGTGTCGTCGCCGGTGATCGAGTTGATCGCGACGATCAGCAGCAGCACGCCCCCGACCGCGAGCGCGAGCAGGAACAGCCGCCAGTACTTGCGGCGCCAGTACCACAGGCGCCGGCGGGTCGTGACGTCCTCGGCGCGCAGCTCCTCCTCGACGCCGTAGAGCGACGGCGCTGGGATCAGCTTGTGGGCGACCACGTCGATCGCCCCGCGGACCGCCGCGATGCCCAGGAACGTGCCGAGGATCGCCCAGAACAGCGGCCACTCGAACCGGTCCCAGAGCGTGAGGAAGAGGGCGGGTGAGGTGAGGACGGCAACAACCGTCGCCGCGCGTCCGAGCCGCCGCCACTCGCGCGCCAGGGCGATGCTGTGCTCGTTGACCCGGCGAGCCACGGACCGATTCTACGGCGTCAATCCCGCCATTTCACCGAGCAGCCGCGGGGCGGGGTCTCGGCGCGCTCGACCTCGTTCCCGGCGAGCACGGCGTCGAGCGCGGCGCGCAGCCAGGCGGCGTTCTGGGCCGGATCCGTGTGGTCGGCGTCGGGCGCGCCGTGGTAGACCAGGCGCTGCTCGCCGTCGAGCACGAAGACCTCCGGCGTACGCTCGGCGCCGAGCGCGCGGGCGACGTCCTGGGACTCGTCGTAGGCGTACGGGATCGGCCAGTCCTGCTCGCGCACGAACTGCGCCATCCGCTCCGGCGAGTCGGCCGGGTGGCGGGCCGGATCGTTGGAGCTGATCGCTAGGAAGCGCACGCCGCGCGGGGCGTAGTCCTCGGCGACCGCGCGCAGGCGCGGGTTCCACGCGACTACGTACGGGCAGTGGTTGCAGGTCTCGACCAGGACGGTGGCGGGCGGCGCCTGCGCGGCGGGGACCTCGTGCCGGGCGCCCTCGGTGTCGGTCAGCGTGAAGGACGGGACGGCGTCGCCGATCCCGAACCCCGTTGCAGTGTCAGCCATCGCTGGATCATTGCGCGGCGAGCACGCGGGCGGCCGACGCGCGCACGCGGCGGCGGAACTCGGGGTCCTGCCGGGCCTTCGCGAGCAGCGCCCGGTAGACGTGGATGTAGGAGCCGCGGCCGGTGGTGAGGATCAGGTCGACGCCCGCCTGCGCGGACGCGACGGCCGCTTCCTCGACGTCGCCGACGGCCTGCACGGCGGCGGCCTCGAGCGAATCGGTCATCACCACGCCGTCGAAGCCGAGGTCGTGCCGCAGCAGGCCGTCGATGATCGCCGGCGACTGGGAGGCGATGTGCAGCCCGTCGAGCGCCGGGTAGGTGGCGTGGCCGGTCATCACGTACTCGGTGCCCGCGGCGATCGCCGCCTTGAACGGCGCCAGGTCGGCCTCGAGCTCAGCTTCGCTGCGCTTGATCGTCGCCGGCCCGTCGTCGGTGTTGACGGTCGCTCCGCCGAGCCCGGGGAAGTGCTTGACGGTGGTCGCGACGCCGCCGTCGTGCCAGCCCTCGATCGCCTCGGTCACCGCCCGCGCCGCGTCCTCGGGATCGCTCGAGAACGCGCGGCCGGCGAGCGCGGCGCCGTCGACGCTCGGCACGTCGGCGACCGGCGCCAGCGTCACGTTCACGCCCGCCGCCTTGAGGTCGCGCGCACCGCTGCGGGCGTCCTCGCGGACGGTGCCGGCGGCCTCCTGCTCGGCGGCCGTGCCGGCGGGCGCGGCCCACGACAGCGTGCGGACGTCCCCGCCTTCCTGGTCGACGCAGACGATCGCGCCCGGCAGCGCACGGGTGAGCTGGCGCATCTGGCCGGGGGAGACGACGTTGTCGCGGAACAGGATCACGCCCGCCACCCGGCCCTGGCGGACCGCGCGGCGCACGTAGCCCGGCGGCTGCGTGCCCTCGAAGCGCAGGATCACCATGTGGCCCACCTGCTGCTCGAGCGACAGTCGGTCGACCGCGGCGCGGGCCTGCTGCGCGGGCTCCGACGCCGCGGCGGGCCTGCCGCGACCCGGTTCGTCGCCGCCGCCGCCGGCGCCCAGCACGGCGCCTGCCACGAACGCGACGAGCGCGGCCACGCCGAGCCGCAGGCGGCGGCGCCGCACGGCATCGCGCCGTCGTCGTCGTCTCACCCGCTGATCGGCGTCCACACTGTCGATCATCGCGGATGGGGCCGATAACACCGTTCAGTGCCCCAGACCGCCTACGACCTCGAGCCCGTGTTGCGCGCCGTCGCGCGCACCACCGCCGCCTGCCTCGGCTACGGCACGGCGGTCATCAACCTGTACCGGCCGGCGTGGGACGACTTCCACACGGTCGTCGTCGAGGGCAGCGACGAGGCGCGGCGCCTGCTGCTCGGGCAGACGTCGACGGCCGACGACTGGGGTCGACCTGCTCGACGCGTGGTGGAAGCCTTCCTGGATGTCCTCGCGCCCGCCACCCGCACGCGTGAAACGGGGCTCCGCGCGAGGGCTGTGTGAATTGGCTCAAAGGGGGTACCTTTTCGGCCAACCGATTAGGGGGAGGGAGCGATGCGAGGCTTCGCGCTGACCATCGAGCCGCTAGCGGGCGACGCGGTGCGCGTAGCGCTCCGTGGTGAGCTGGACCTCGAGCACGCATACACGTTCGACGAGGAGATGCGCCGGGTCGAAGGAGCGCATCCGTCGTGCCTCGTGCTGGATCTGCGCGGTCTGTCGTTCCTGGACTCGTCGGGCCTCGCACGGCTGCTCGCGGCCAACCGGCGCGCGCGGCGCGAGCAGCGGCGGCTGCTGCTCGTCCG
>DATDKF010000416.1:0-5786 GCA_036520135.1 Solirubrobacteraceae bacterium | reverse complement strand
GGCTCGGCGCGATGCTCCAGTCGGCGATGCGTCCGATTCCGGGCGTTCGACGGAGCCGCTGCCACGCGTTCCCGCTCACGACTGCACCGTACCCAGTTGCGCGCCGCGGTACGGCTCGCCTCACCCTCACTCTGGTGATATCTCCGATGCGCGCGGCCCCGGCGGTCCGGATACTCGATACATGCCCGCCGAGGACCTCACGCTCGGAACTCCCGATCTCCGCGTACTGGCGCGCCGGGCCGCTCTGCCCGCCGCCGCTGCCGCGGCGCTGGTCGCTGCCGTCGTGGTCCTCGGCGGGCCGCTGCAGGCGTTCGCCGACGCGCTCAGGCGCGCGCTCGACGCCGACCCTGCCTGGGTCGTCGGCGCCGCTGCCTTCGAGCTGGCCTCGTTCGGTGGCTACGTCCTGCTGCTGTGGCTGGTGGGCCGCCGTGCCTCGGCCCGCCTCGGCCTGCGGGAGACCACGCAGATCACCCTCGGCGGCGCCGCCGCGACCCGGCTGCTCCCCACCGCCGGTGCCGGCGGCGCCGCGCTGACGCTGTGGGCGCTGCGGCGCTCGGGTCTGTCGACCCGCGGCGCGACGCGCACGCTGCTCACGTTCCTGGTGCTGCTCTACTCGGTCTTCCTCGGCTCGATCGCCGTGACCGGCGCCGTGATGGCGCTCGAGGGCCAGCCGCTCGCGCTGACGGCGCTGCCCGCGGCGCTCGCCACGGTCGGCATCGCGCTGCCGCTGTCGGCGGCCTGGCTGCGGCCGACCGGCTCCGGCAAGCTGAGCGTCAGCGCGTCCGTGCTCGGCGGCGCGGTGCGCGACGCAATCGCGCACGTGCGCTCGTTCGACGCGCGGCTGCTCGGCGGCTTCGCCTGGTGGGGCTTCGACATGGCCGTGCTGTGGGCGATGCTGCACGCGTTCGGCTCGCCGCCCGCGCTCGAGGTCGTCGTGCTCGCGTACTTCCTCGGCCAGGTCGGCAACACGGTGCCGATCCCGGGTGCCGTCAGCGGCGGCCTGGTCGGCGCGCTGCTCGCCTTCGGCGTCGACGCCGACCTCGCGATCGTCTCCGTGCTCGCCTACCGTGCGATTGCGATCTGGGTCCCGGCGCCGGTCGGGCTCGTGGCGCTGAGTGCGCTGCGCCGCACGATCGCCGCCTGGGGCCGCGAGGAAGCGCCCGCGCCGGCGCCCGTGGTGGCCCGCCCCGAGGGGCGCCCCACGTGGCGGCCGTCCTCCGTCCACGCCGCGGCATGACCCGCCGGCCACCGGCCGCGCTCATCGCGCTCGCCGCGATCGCGGCAGTGCTGTTCGGGCTGACCGCGTCGGGGACCGTCCCGCTGCCGGATCTCGACCAGGCGCTGACCGATCTCTCGGACACGCTTGGTACGTGGACTTACGCACTGGTCGGTGCGCTGGCGTTCGTGGAGACCGGCGCGTTTGTCGGCCTGATCGCGCCGGGCGAGACGGCGGTCGTGCTCGGTGGGGTCGTCGCCGCCGAGGGCGGCGTGGACCTCGCGCCGATGCTGCTGATCGTGTGGCTCGCGGCGGCGGCCGGCGACTTCGCGAGCTTCATGCTCGGCCGGCGGCTCGGGCGGCGGTTCCTCGTCGCCCGCGGGCCGCGCCTGGGCGTGACGGCGCCGCGCCTCGAGCGGGTCGACGCGTTCTTCGAGCGCCACGGGGCGAAGGCGATTCTGATCGGTCGCTTCATCGGCATCGTGCGCGCGGTGGCGCCGTTCCTGGCCGGCGCGTCCGGGATGCGGCTGCGGGCGTTCCTTCCGTGGAGCCTGCTCGGCACCGCCGCGTGGGGCTTCACGTTCACGCTCGTGGGCTACGCGTTCCACGAGTCGTTCAGTTCGGCGGCCGATCTGGTGGCGCATCTGACGCTCGCCGGCGCCGTCGTCGCAGGGCTGGTGCTCGCGTTCCGGGCGCACCGCCTGCAACGATCTCCTGCATGACGACGGGGGACGCGGCGCAGGCCGCGCGGCGAGGCTGGACGCCGTGGCTGGTCGGTGCCGTCGTGCTCCCGGTGCTCGGGGCGGTCGCGGTCGTCGCGCTCGTCGAGGAGGCCGACCTGAAGGGGTGGGACTCGTGGCAGGTCGCGCTCGCGCTGGGGGCACTGTTCGCGGTCCCGGCGCTGCTGAGCGCATGGGTGGCGCGGGCGTTCGGGGCGGTCGAGGCGGTCGCGTGGGCGCTGGCGTGCGTCGGCGTGCAGCTCGGGCTGGTGTTCGGCGTCGGGTTCCTCGCGCTCGGGCTCGGGCCGGGCTGACTCACCCGCGTTGGGCGCGCAGCAGCGTGTCGACCTGCTCCTGCTTGCGCATGATGATGTGCTCGAGCCGGTGCTCGAGCGCCTCCGAGTCACCCGTGTGGCCGGTCGCCGGGATCGTGTCCTGGAGCGCCTCGATCGCCTCGCGCTCGAGCTCGATGAGCCGGCCGACGATCCCGGGGCCGTCGCTGGGCAGGCCGAAACCCCTCACGCTGTCGACCGGGGAGCCGCCGAGCGTGACGATCTTCTCGGTGAGCCGCCGGGCGTCGTCGAGGTCGGCCTGGGCGAAGCGCCACAGCAGCTCGGTCAGGCCGAGGTACTCGAAGCCGGTGGTCGAGGCTGCCGCGATCGTGTAGGCGGCCGCCGATCGCAGCTGGAGCGGCAGGGCGGTGCCGAGGCGGTCCAGGGCGAGGTCGACGTCGAGCGGGTCCTTGTCCATGCGCGGGCCCTACCCGATTCACGGCCGGGTCACCGCCCGGCTCAGGGCGTGCGCGGTCCGGGCCGCCGGCTTGAGCTTCCCGTCGTCGACCTGGCTCCGCAGGTCGGTGAGCGCGGCGTCGACGCGCGCCAGGGTGACCGGGTCGACGGCGCGCATGATCCGGTCGCGGATCCACTCGAGCGCCGAGATGTCGCTGTAGGCCCCGGCGGTGTTGCGGGCGGCGGCGTCGACGGCCGCGCGGCGCGCCCACAGCGCGAAGCGCTCACGGTCGATGTCGGCCGGCGGCCGGTACTGGAGCTCGAGGTCCAGGGCGGCCTGGGCGGTCGCGATCGCCGCGGCGCGGGCGGGTGTGCGCCGGCGGTGGTCCACGGCGCGGGTCAGGCGCGCGAGGGCTTGGGTCAGCGGCGCGACGAGCCGCGGCGGCACGGCTGCGGTCTGGTGCGCGTGCCATGCGGCCGCCGCGCGGCGCGTTGCCCTTGCGGCCGCGCGCCAGCGGCGCTCCGTCGCGGCGAGGTACGCGCGATCGGCGGCGGCGAGCAGACGGGTCAGCTCGGCCGGGACCGGTCCGGGCCGGCCGTCGGTCGGGACGGCGAGGGCCATCGCCTCCAGGTCGCCGCCGGCGGCCGAGCGGAACTCGCCGTAGCCGGGGGCGAAAACCTTGTCCTCGCGGGTGCCGTCGTCGTGGAGCTCGCTGCCGAGCATCCCACCGGCGACCGGGCCGCGCGGGCCGTGCAGGTTCAGGCCGAGCTGCTTGGTCGTGACCTCCTCGAACACGAGGCCGGGGATGTTCTCGCTGCGGTTGACGCCGCCAACCTGGGGGTGGGCGGGCATGATCATCGCCGCCGGGCCCTCCTTGCCGGCGTGCCACGTGCCGGCGGTGTCGCCGATCACGCCGTCGCGGTAGTTGAAGACGTCCTCACCGAAGTACCAGACGGATCCCGCGTCGTCCTGCGCGTAGTGGTCGAGCGCGACCTCCTCGATGCGGCCGCCCAGATAGGCGACGAACTGGGACACGAGCGTCCGCACGCACTGCCCCGGGCTCCATTCGATGATCCGCGTCTCCGGCAGCAGTGTCGTCTCGATCTTCAGCGGCTTGCCCTCGACGTGGCCGTTGATCACGGCCGAGTGCAGGGCGCTGATCGGGAACAGCGGGTTCGTGACGCTGGTCGGGTGCGAGAAGGGCGGCGCGACGAGGTCGACGCGCTGGGCCAGCGGCGCGAGCGGGAACTTCGCGAGCCCGGCCGCGGCGAGCTGCGCGTGCGTCGGCTGGGGCACGTCGGTTCTCGCGCTCGCGGCGCAGGTGGGGTCAGCCGAGGCCTCGGCCGCCGTGGCGGCGAGGGCGATGGTCACGGCGGCAAGGCCTGCGATGGGTCGATACCGGCGCATCTCCGAACCTCCTCGTGGGTCGCCGGCGACCGTATGGAGGCCGCATGAGGGAACGGTGAGGTGCCCGGAACGCCAACGGATCTCGCGCAGGTGGGCAAACCTCTCCTCCGCAGCCGCGGTGCGCCGGCGATAGATGGGCGGGGCGCCGCCCCCCGACGACGCCCCGCCCAACCCCACCAAGGAACTACGGCGCCGCCACGCCTCCCGTAGCGGCGGCATCGGCCCCCGCACCCTGCGCGGGGGCGTCAACGGCCGGCGCCGCCGGAGCGGCCGGCTCAGCGGGCGCCGCCGGAGCGGGTGCTGCGGGTGCGGGCGTCGGGGCCTCCGCGGCCGGCGCTGCCGGCTCAGCGGGCGCGGTAGGAGCGGGCGCCGGGGCCTCCGTGGCCGGCGCCGCGGGCGCCGCCTCGGCTGGTGCCGCGGCGGCCGGCTCGGGCGCCGCGGGCGTGGCCTCGGCCGGTGCCGTCGCGGCCGACTCGGGCGCGGCCTCGGCCGGTGTCGTCGCGGCCGGAGCAGGCGCCGCGGCCGACGAGGTCGTTGTCGCCGCGCCCGTGGATGCCGCGCTCGTGTCCGTCGGCGCGCCTGCCGTGTCCGACGATGCCGTCGATCCGCCCGCGGACGCCGTGTCCGTCGCCGCGGTGTTCGTCGTCGCCGCCGTGTCGCCCGACGCAGTGATCGCAGCGTCCGACGACGTCGTCGCCGCCGGCGCGCTCGCCGCGCCCGTCGTCGTCGCCGTGCCCGACGAGGTTGGCGTCGCCGCGGCCGGCGTGGTCGCCGCCGGGGCCGGGGTGGCGGGGCGGGCGAGCTGGTTGTGCTTCGTCGGTGTCGGGGCGGCGGTGCCGCCGGTGTCGCCGAAGACCTCGGCCTGCTGCTTCGGGGTGGCGTCGCCGATGCCGCCTGAGCCGTGGGCCATGGTCACGGTCTGGCCGTTGACCGAGCGAGCGCCCGCGAGGTACGGGGCCGCGTCGGTGGCCGTGCCGTTCTGGCGGACCTCGAAGTGCACGTGCGGGCCGGTGCAGTTGCCGGTGCAGCCCACCTCGCCGATCTTCTGGCCGGCCTTGACGTACTCGCTCACGGAGACGTCGCGCTCGGACAGGTGGGCGTAGCAGGTGGTCGTCTCGCCGGCGTGCTGGATGCAGACCATCTGGCCGTAGCCGCTCTCCTCGCCGGAGATGCTGACCGTGCCGCAGTCGGCGGCGCGGACGGTCGTGCCCGTGGGCACGGCGATGTCGGTGCCGCTGTGGGCGTGGTCGCCGCGGTCCTCGCCGAAGTTGCCGGTGACCGTGCCGCCGCTGACCGGGGCGACGATGTGGCCGTTGGTCGAGCAGCCGTCGCCGCCGGTGGAGAGCGGCGTCGAGTCCGGCGCGGCCTCCGGGGCCGGGGCCGAACCCTCGGTCGTCGACGGCGCGCTCGACGAGGTGTCGGTGATCTCGTCCTTGACCTCGACGCGATCGGCGAGGTCAGGGCCGCCTGTGGCCTCCGGCTCGTCCGTCGACCCGGTGTCGGACACCGGCACCGACGACGGCGATGACGACGTCGACGAGGACGAGGTCGCCGCGTCGTCGTAGAACAGGACCTTGGCCTGGAACAGCGAGGCCCAGGTGCGGGCGTCGACGATCCCCGTCACCGCCAGGCCCTGCCCGCGCTGCCAGCTCTTGACGGCCGCCTCGGTCTGCGGGCCGAAGATGCCGTCCTCGAGGATGCTCAGCTCGTGCTGG
>DATDKF010000415.1:0-18601 GCA_036520135.1 Solirubrobacteraceae bacterium | reverse complement strand
GCACACGTTGGCCAAGCGCTTCTGCATCCCAGCCGGCCCCTCGTCGATCGGCCAGGTGATGTCGATCGTGTGCGCGCGGAAGACGTCGGTGGAGACCGAGCGCAGCGTCTCCAGCTCGGAATTGCGCAGGATCGGCTGGCTCATCACGAGCTGGCGCGCGTGCTCGGGCGAGGCGTCGAGCAGGTTGCCCTCGGCGCCGACCCCGGTGCCCAGCGACATGACGATCGACTCGCGGATCGGGTCGATCGGCGGGTTGGTGACCTGCGCGAAGAGCTGCTTGAAGTAGGAGAACAGCGGCGGGCGCTGGTCGGACAGGACGGCCAGCGCGGCGTCGTTGCCCATCGAGCCGATCGGCTCCTCGCCGGCCTTGGCCATCGGCGCCATGAGGACGCGCAGGTCCTCCTGGCTGTAGCCGAACGCCAGCTGCAGGTCGCGCAGCGGCTCGGTGCGCGGGACGGCCGGCTCGGCGTCGGGCATGTCGGCGAGGCGGACGACGCCGTCGCGGTACCAGTCGCCGTAGGGCTGCTGCGTGGCGATCCCGCGCTTGACCTCCTCGTCGGCGACGATCCGGCCCTCCGCCAGGTCGACGAGGAAGAGCTTGCCGGGCTGCAGGCGGCCCTTGCGGACGATGTTGGAGGCCGGCTCGTCCATCACGCCGGTCTCCGAGCCGAGCACGACCCAGCCGTCCTTGGTCTCGAGCCAGCGGCCGGGGCGCAGCCCGTTGCGGTCCAGGGTCGCGCCGATCACGCGGCCGTCGGTGAACGCGACGGCGGCGGGGCCGTCCCACGGCTCCATCAGGCAGGAGTGGAAGGCGTAGAAGCCGCGCAGGTGCTCGGGGAGATCGTCGCGGCCGTCGTAGGCCTCGGGGATCATCATCATCACCGCGTGCGGCAGCGAGCGGCCGGCGAGCACGAGCAGCTCGAGGACGTTGTCGAAGGTCGCGGAGTCCGAGCCGCCGGGGCGCACGATCGGCAGCACTTTCGGGAGGTCCTCGCCGAACAGCTCCGAGGCGAGCTGCGACTCGCGGGCGCGCATCCAGTTGACGTTGCCGCGCAGCGTGTTGATCTCGCCGTTGTGGGCGATCATCCGGTACGGGTGCGCCAGCTCCCAGCTCGGGAACGTGTTCGTCGAGAACCGCGAGTGCACCAGCGCGAGCGCCGACTTCGTCCGTGCGTCCTGCAGGTCGGGGTAGTAGCCGAGCAGCTGCGGGGCGGTGAGCATGCCCTTGTAGACGACGGTCCGCGACGAGAAGGAAGGGATCACGAGCTCCGGCCCGGCGGCCAGCTCGGCGACGCGGCGGATCACGTACAGCTTGCGTTCGAACGCGTCCTGGTCGGAGGCGAGCGGGCCCTCGGCGGCCACGACGAGGTGCTGGATGTAGGGCGCGTAGAAGTTGGCGGTGATGCCGACGTAGTCCTTGTCGACCGGGATGTCGCGCCAGCCGACGACGCGCTGACCCTCGGCGGTCACCGCGCGCTCGAGCAGCTCCCGCAGCTCGGCCCGGCGCGCCTCGTCCTGGGGCAGGAAGCAGACGCACACGCCGTAGGCGCCGGCGCGCGGCAGCGCTTCGCCGATCACCTCGCGCATCAGCGCGTCGGGCATCTGGAGCAGGATCCCGGCGCCGTCACCGGTGTTCGGGTCGGCGCCCGCCGCGCCGCGATGCTCGAGGTTCGCCAGCGCCACGACCGCGCGCTGGACCGTCTCGTGCGACGGCTCGCCGTTCAGACGCGCGACGAACGCGACGCCGCACGCGTCGTGCTCGTACTGCGGGTCATAGAGACCGACCTGGCCGGTCGGCCGTGGCGTGCGAGACATTCCCATGTGCTCCCGAGGAGGCGGCGGCGGTACGACTGGGCGGGAGGGCGGAAAGGTAGCAGTGGGTCAGGCTGCTGTCCTGGCCCGTGTGTCGAGTTCGTGCGCCATTTGCAGCGATCACCCGGTCATCGGGGGCCTTGAACGCAACGTTGTTGCGCGAGACCGACGGATCGTTGCAGGCCTCGGCTCAGGCGCCCGCGCCGAGCAGCCCGCTGAAGCTGCTGCGCGCCGCGTCGTAGACCGCCGCCACGTCCTCGGCGAGCGCAGGCCACGAGTAGCGCTCGCGCGCCTCGACGGCCGCGCGCTCGCCGCGGCGGCGCCGCTCGGTCGGGCAGTTGACCGCGTGCACGAGCGCGTTCTCGAGCGAGATCGGGTCGTCGGGCTCGACGAGCCAGCCGGTCTCGCCGTGCTCGACGATGTCGGCCGGGCCCCAGGCGTCGACGGCGATCGCCGGGAGGCCGCAGGCCATGGCCTCCACGAGCACCTGGCCGAACTGCTCGCGCACCGAAGGGAGCACCACGACGTCGGACGCGGCGAGGAACTCGGGCAGCTCGCGATGGGTATGCCAGCCGGCCAGGAACACGTCCGGCACGCCCGTGCGGCGGATCGCCTCCAGCGGGTGCTCGCCCTCCCACTCGCCCGGGAAGCCACCGACCAGCACCAGCGGCGCGCGCCGGGCGAAGCCGGGGCGCCCGTGCCCGTACGCCTCCATCAGCAGCGGCAGCCGCTTGACCTCGGTGAAGCGCCCGACGTACAGCAGCACCGGCGTCCGGCCCTGGTCGTCGTCGAACGCCTCCAGGTCGGCTACGTCGTAGCGGACCGAGCCGGCGCGCTCGCCCGGCGCCCAGCCGCGCGGCTCGTCCACGAGCGCGCGGCGCCAGAGCGCCCGGTGGTCGACCGTGTGGGGCTTGAAGGTCTTCGGATCGAAGCCGTTGGGAACGAGCACGAACCGCCCGGCGTCGAGCCCGAGCAAGTCCTCGGCCCGGGCGACGAGGGTCTGGGACTGGACGATCACCCGCTCGCACGCGCCCGCCCACGCGCGCAGGCGCGCCGCCCAGGCCTCGGCGTAGGCCCAGCGGCGGGGGTCGGCCTCGATCTCCTCGAGCATCAGCAGCTCGGTGCCGTGCAGGTGCCCGACGATCGGCACGCCGGGGGCGACGCGCCGCGCCGCCTCGTGGATCGGCGTCAGGTGGTGCAGGTGCAGGATGTCGGCGTTCGCGGCGTCGACCGACTGCAGGGCGCGGCACCAGGCCGTGACCTGGCGCTCGTAATCGGCGTCGTCGAGCGAAGCGAAGACGCGGTCTGGCGCGCCCGGCCGGTCCTCGTAGGACGGGTGCATCGGCGGGTCGGCGCGCATCGGGTCGGGCGCCTCGAGCGCCCGCGAGAAGTCCTGCGGCCGCACGTCCAGTCCCGCGTAGAACTCGCGCGCGTTGCCCGGCTCGCCCCCGCGCGCGAGTGAGCCCGTCAGGATCGTGACGTCCCAGCCGGCGCCGCCGAGCGCGGCCGCGAGGTTGCGCGCGACATGCGCGGAGCCGCCACGCGGGAAGAACGCGAGCCCCATGACGGACCGCGGCGTCGGTGACCGATTCGTGACCAGGCCGTGAACATACCCGTCGCCTTGCGGACCTCGCCCGCTCGGAACTCCAGCGCGGTGGAAATCGGGCGCCCGCCCGGCTCGGGCACCTCGAACGCGCCGCGCGGGAGGTTCTGCAGCCGGCCGCCGGAGATCAGCGCGGTCGACCCGCCACCGTCGAGGTTGATCGCGTGCTCGCAGCCGAGAGCGGCCATCAGGCGCGCGAGCTCGACCAGCGTGAGCCCCGCGTCGCGGCGCGAGCGGCCGTCGCAGGCGAACGCGACGATGCGGCCGTCGACGAGCCCGAGCGCGGCCCGCGGATGGCGCCCGTCGCTCGGATCGGGGTCGAACTGGTGGGCCGCAGCGCGGAAGCCCTCGGCGTCGGCCTGCGGGTCGTAGGCGACGTCGCCGTCGGCGACGAGCACCGGGCCGGCCTGCAGCAGGTCGCCGCGCGGCTCGGGGTCGAGGTCGTCGCGGCGCGCGATCCGGGCGACGCCGCCCTCAACGTGCACGCACGCGCGGATCGCGTGCCACGGCGCGTCGAACGGCACGTGCTCGCGGACCACGCCGTGCGTGCGCACCTCGCCCAGCGGCGTTCCCTCGGGCCTGGTGAAGAAGCCGCCGACCAGCGCCTCAGCGACGCCGCGGCGGGCGCACCACGGCTCGAGGCGCTGCTGGCCCGGCAGCACGGCGACGCGGATCTCGGTGTGCTCCGCGTCGTAGCAGCCGACGTGGATCGTCGTCCGGGCGCCCCCGGCGAGGAGGAGGCGCCCGCGGTGGGAGTGGCCGTCAGCCGGCGCGAGTGCCGTGACGGCGGCGGTCGAAGCGGCCATGAGGTCAGGGTGGCCCGGCGCCCGGAGGATCGCGTAAATACCTCGTTACCAGGGATTTCCTGCCGGTCGGCGCGCAATCGGTGCTGTCTGGGTACCCTCGACGTAACTAGAGGGCGGCCGGGCAGGGGAGCCTGGCCGCGGGAGATCAAGGGAGGTACGGCATGCGCAGCATGCGCAGACCCGTCATCGCGGGCGTGCTCGCCGCGATCGCGTTTGGCGTGATCCAGTCGTCGAGCGCCGGGTCGCAGCCACGCGAGTACGTGGTGCTCTACAAGTCCAGCGCCAGCGCCGCACAGGGACGCGACGCGGTGCAGGACGCCGGCGGCCGGATCGTCAGCGTCAACTCCAAGATCGGCGTCGCCACCGTGCGGTCGACCGACAAGGCGTTCGTGGCCAAGGCGACGCGCGAGGGCGCGATCGCCGGCGCCGCGCAGAACAAGCCGATCGGCCACTCGCCCGGGGCCACGCCGTGGCAGCCGCAGTGGCGCGTCGAGACCGCCGGCGGCGGCGGACGCAACAAGGTCCCGGCCGCCGCGCCGCAGGAGGATCCCTTCGCGGGTGCGCAGTGGGACATGAGGATGATCGGGGCGACCGCCGACGGCTCGTATCGCAGGCAGCAGGGCTCGCACGCGGTCCGCGTCGGGATCATCGACACGGGCATCGACGCGTCGCATCCGGACATCGCGCCGAACTTCGACGCGCGCCTGTCGGTCAACTTCGTGACCGACATGCCGAACATCGACGGGCCGTGCGAGCAGCGCGACTGCCATGACCCGGCGGACGTCGATCAGGGCGGCCACGGCACGCACGTCGCCGGAACCGTCGGCGCGGCGCTCAACGGCGTCGGCGTCGCGGGCGTGGCGCCCAAGGTGGACCTCGTGAACATCCGCGCCGGGCAGGACTCGGGCTTCTTCTTCCTGCAGCCGAGCGTGAACGCGCTCACCTACGCGGCCGACCACGGGATCGATGTCGTGAACATGAGCTACTTCATCGACCCGTGGCTCTACAACTGCGCGAGCAACCCGGCGGACACGCCGGCCGAGCAGCAGGAGCAGCGGACGATCGTCGCGGCCACGCAGCGCGCGCTCGACTACGCGCACAACCACGGCGTGACGCTCATCTCCGCCCTCGGCAACGAGGACGACGACCTCGGGGCGCCCGAGCCCGACGAGACGAGCCCCGACTATCCGCCGGGCACCGAGAAGGACCCGCCGCGGACCATCGACAACGCGACGTGCCTGAGCATGCCGACCGAGGGCAACCACGTCATCGGCGTCTCGGCGGTCGGGCCGAGCAAGCGCAAGTCGTTCTACTCGAACTACGGCACCGAGCAGACCGACGTCTCGGCGCCGGGCGGCGATTCGCGCGACACCGGGACCGGCTTGCCGAACCCGGCCAATCGCGTCCTGTCCTCGTACCCGGAGGCCGCGCTGTACGAGGAGTGCACGCAAACACCGGATCTGTGCCAGATCGACACGACGACCGGTGAGCCGCTGCCCAACTCGCAGGTCATCCGGTCGCGGGAGAACCCGCACGTCTACTGGCGTTACCTGCAGGGCACGTCGATGGCGTCGCCACATGCGGTCGGCGTCGCGGCGCTGATCGTGGCCGAGTACGGGCATCGCGACCGCCGCGAGGGCGGGCTGAAGATGAACCCGGACCGGGTCGAGAACATCCTGCGCCGGACGGCGACCGACACGCCGTGCCCGGAGCCGCGCCTGTTCGACTACCCGGAGCCCGCGAGCGGTGACCAGTACACCGCGTTCTGCGACGGGCCCCCGTCGAACAACGGGTTCTACGGCGACGGCATCGTCAACGCGCTCGCCGCCGTCACGAACGCGAAGCACTAAATCACGCGGGGACAGTCCCCCTGAAACCGGGGGGACTGTCCCCGCCGCAGCTAGAGGGGACTGTCCCCATTAAGTCCCGGCGGCGTGATAGACACGGACCTTGCACCCGCGCTGGGTCCCCGCTCTCGCCGCTCTGCTCGTCGTCGTGATGGCCGGCGCCGACGTCGTCACCGGCGAGGACACGATCATCGTCCCGCTGTACGTGCTGGGGCCGCTGCTGGCCGCGCTCGCGGCCGGGCCGCGGGCCACCGCCGTCGTGGCGGTCCTCGCCAGCGTCCTCGGGACCGCCGTCCTGGTCGCGCAGACCGAGATGAGCGCCGGGCAGGACGTCATCCGGCTGCTCACCGTCGTGCTCGGGTCGGCGCTCGCGGTGTGGGTCGCACTGCTCCGTCAGCGCCTGCAGTCCACGGTCGCGCTGCTCGACGTCGTCTTCGACCGCGCGCCGATCGGGCTCGCGCTGCTCGGCACCGACGTGCGCTACGTGCGCGTCAACGACCGCCTCGCCGAGATCAACGGCGTGCCGGGCGGCGAGCACGTCGGCCACACGATCCCCGAGCTGTTCCCCGACCTGCCGCCGCAGGTCGCCGCCGACGTCCTGCGCGTCGCCCGCACCGGCGAGCCGCTGATCGAGGTCGAGGTGAGCGGCGCCACCCGCGCCGACGCCGGCGACCGCCGCTTCCTCGCGTCGTACTGGCCCGTCAGGCGTGCCGAGGAGGTCACCGGCGTCGGGATCGTCGTCATGGACGTGACCGAGCGCCGCACGGCCGAGCGGGCGCTGCGCGAGCAGACCGACCGCTACGAGGCGCTCCTGGTCGCGCTCTCGGACGCAGGCGAAGGGCTCGTCGTGCTCGAGCGCGACGGCCGCTGCGCGTTCGCCAACTCGGCCTTCGAGCAGCTCTGCGGCTATACGTTCCCGGAGCTCGCGGCGATGGAGTCGGCGCTCGACCTCGTCGTCGAGTACGAGCGCGAGGAGGTCCGCCGGCGAGCGGCAGCGCGGCTCGACCAGGGTCTCGTCACGCCCGCCCTGGCGCTGACGCTGCGCCGCCGCGACGGCGCGCTGGTCGACGTCGAGGTCGGCGGCGTCCGGCTCGACGTCGAGGACCGGCGGCAGATGGTCGTCGTCGTCCGCGACGTCACCGCCCGGCGGCGCGCCGAGGCCGAGCGCGAGCGGCTGCTAGCCCGCTCGGCGCTGCTGGCCGAGGCCAGCGAGCTGTTCGACCAGTCGCTCGACGAGCAGGAGACGCTGGGCAGCGTCGCCCGCCTGTGCGTCCGCGAGCTGGCCGAGGCGTGCGTGATCGTGCTCGGCGACGACCCCGTGCGGGTGCGGCGCGTCGCGTCCGCCGGGCGCGAGGAGGGCCGCGAGCGCGAGCTGCTCGCGACGCTCGAGGAGGGCGCCGAGCATCCGATGGAGGCCGTCATGCGCAGCGGCGACGCGCTGGTCACCGGCCGCGCCGTGCTCGTCCCGCTGCTCGCGCGCGGCCGCGTGCACGGCGTGCTCGCCGCCGGCTTCGACCGCGAGCCGGACGCCGACGACCGGGCACTGCTGGGGGACGTCGGCCGCCGCGCCGCGCTCGCGCTCGACAGCGCCGCGCTGTACGCGGAGCGCGACCACGTGGCGCGCACGCTGCAGCGCTCGCTGCTCCCGCACGAGCTGCCGGAGATCCCGGCCGTCGAGCTCGCCGCCCGCTATCTCCCGGCGGGTGACGGAAACATCGTCGGCGGCGACTTCTACGACTGCTTCGCGACCGGCGCCGGCGACTGGGCGCTCGTGATCGGCGACGTCTGCGGCAAGGGCGCCGAGGCGGCGGCGCTGACCGCGCTCGCCCGCTACACGGTGCGCGCCGCGGCGCTGCAGACGCGCAGCCCTGGCGCCGTGCTCGGCCACCTCAACGCGGCGCTGCTGCGCGACCGGCTCGACTTCCGCTTCTGCACCGTGCTGTACGTGTCGCTCACGCCGGAGCCCGACCGCATCGCCGTCTGCCTGAGCGCCGGCGGACATCCGCTGCCGCTCGTGCTGCGCGCCGGCGGCACCGTCGAGTCCGTCGGCTCGCCGGGCAGCCTGCTCGGGATCGTCGACCCGCCCGAGCTGGCCGAGGACCGGGCCGAGCTCGCGCCCGGCGACGCGCTCGTACTGTTCACCGACGGCGTCACCGAAGCCGACCGCGCGGCCGGCCCCGAGCGCCTCCCGAACGTCCTCGCCGGCTGCGCGGGCGCCGGCGCGGCGGACATCGCGACGGCGATCGAGCGCGAGGCGCTCGCGGCCGCCGGCGGCCCGGTCCGCGACGACGTCGCGGTCCTCGTCGCACGCGCCCGCGTGGGCGTCCCGGCGCCGTTTGGCCCCCGGGAGCGCGGGGTAGCGACAGCCACGTGAAGCTGCTGGTGGTCACCCCGGAGCCGGTCGACGCGAAGCTCCTGCGCGCCACGCTGGGCGAGGAGGTCCGCGGCGCCGAGGTGCTCGTCGTCTCCCCTGCCACCAACCGGTCCAGGCTCGCGTTCTGGGTCTCGGACTCCGACGAGGCGATCCACGAGGCCGAGACCGCCCAGGAGGAGACCGTCGAGCGGCTCGACGAAGAGGGCCTCGACGCCGCCGGCGACACCGGCGAGAGCGAGCCCGCCGTGGCGATCCAGGACGCGCTCGCCACGTTCCCCGCCGACCGCATCGTGGTCTTCAGCCACCCCGACCTCGACTACCGCGAAGGGCTGGAGGACGCCGATTTCGGCGTCCCCGTCACCCACGCGCAGATCGAGCGGTAGGTACGCGGGACCAAAATCACGACGGATCCCGGCGGGCCGGCTTATCCGCCCTGCGTTCGGTCCCACGTACCGCAACAGTAATCGCCTCGGCGCCGACGAGCCGCTCGAACGGGCCGATCAGCTTCCACAGCGCGCGCAGGCGCAGCGACGCGCTGCGGTCCACCGGCTGCACGCGGGCCTCGCTGACCAGCTCGGCGCCGTCGCCGTCCCGCCGCACCCAGTGGCCGAACAGGACCCGCACCGTCCCGGGCTCGCGCCAGGTCGCGAACGCGTCCGGCCCGTCGAGCCGCGGGTAGTCGCGCGCGAGCGTCCAGATCCGCCCGCACAGCCCGGCGAGCAGGTAGCCGTCGCCCTCTTCGAGCACGGTGAACGGGTACGCGCGGAACAGCTCGCCGTAGGTGAGGTCGCCGCTCGCCAGGCCCGGTATCCGCCAGCGGATCAGGTGGCCAAGCGTGCGCGTCTCCGATAGCCGCAGGTCGGTCGCCGCGCGCCACAGGTCCGCCGGCGCGCTCGCGGCCGTGCGCCGGTGGTGCGTGCGCACCGCAGGATCCGCCAGCCAGGCGTCCAGGAGGTCGGCGGGTTCGGTCGGGCGGGTATCGTCGGCGGCTCGCATGCGGCTGGTCCAGCACAAGAAGGAGGCCTACTGGTTCTACCGCTTCCTCTCGCTCGGCTATGACGAGTGGGTCAACCCGCTGTTCTGGACCACGCGGATGCGCGAGCGCGCGCTCGCCGCCGCGCGGCTGGATGACCCCGGGCTCGACACGCTCGACGTCGGCGCCGGGACCGGCTTCACGACTGAAGGGATCGTCGCCCGCGTCGACCCGGCGCGCGTGACGATGCTCGACCAGAGCCCGCACCAGCTCGCGCGCGCCGCCCGCCGCCCCGCCCTCGCCGCCTGCACCCGCCTGCTCGGCGACGCCGAGGCGCTGCCGTTCGGCGACGACGCGTTCGACCGCTACGTCTCCGCCGGCAGCATCGAGTACTGGCCGGACCCGCAGCGCGGGATCGCCGAGGCCTACCGCGTGCTGCGGCCCGGCGGCGTCGGCGTCGTGATCGGGCCGGTGCGGCCGGCCGGGCGGATCGCCCGCGCGCTCGCCGACGTCTGGATGCTGTTCCCCGAGCAGGTCGACTACCGGGCGTGGTTCGAGCGGGCCGGGTTCGCCGACGTGGAGCTGCACCCGGTGGCGCCGGACTGGTACCGCGACCGGCGCGTCCCGTACGCGGTCGCCGTGTCCGGCACCAAGCGCGCCGCCGGGCCGTCGCCGCTCGCGCCGCCGCCGCCCGCCGAGGAGCTGCGGGCGCCGGCCGGACCGCTGGAGCGGCTGCGCGTCGCCGCGCGCTTCGCGGCAGGCTCGCTCGCCGGGTTCGCGTTCATCCCGATCGCGCTGGCGCTGACGCTGCGGGCGCGCTGGGAGCGCCGGTGAGCAGCCACGCCGCCGCGGTGCGCCGCACCGGCGTGCTCGGCGCGCTCGGCGTGCTGTGGCGCTTCTCGCGCCCGCACACGCTGATCGGGACGTTCGTCAGCGCGACCGGCCTGTACCTGATCGCGGTGCACGAGCTGCCGGGCTCGGGCCTGGACCACCTGCTGTGGGTGATCGTCGCCGGCTCGGGCGTGAACCTGGCGATCGTCGGGGTCAACCAGATCACCGACGTCGCGATCGACCGGGTCAACAAGCCGCACCTGCCGCTCGCCGCCGGCGAGCTCACGCGCGAAGGAGCGTGGCGGATCGTGTCCGTCGCCGCGCTGCTGCCGCTCGTCCTCGGCCTCACGCAGGGCGCGCTCGAGACCGGCGCGGTCGTCGCCGCGCTCGCGGTCGGGGCCGCCTACTCGCTGCCGCCGGTCCGCCTCAAGCGCTTCCCGATCGCCGCCGCCCTGTGCATCGCGGGCGTGCGCGCCACGGTCGTGAACCTCGGCATGTACGGGCACTTCAGCCTCGCCTTCGGGGGGTCGCTGGACATCCCGCCGTCCGTGTGGGCGCTGACGGCGTTCGTGCTGCCGTTCTCGTTCGCCATCGCGGTGCTCAAGGACGTGCCCGACATGGAGGGCGACCGGCGCTACCGGATCGCCACCTTCACCGTGCGGCTCGGCCCGCGGCGGGCGGCCCGCCTCGGCCTCGCGGCGCTGGCGATCGCGTACCTCGGGATGGCCGTCCTCGGGCCGCTGCTGGTCAGCGACGCGCAGCCGGCCGTGCTCGCGGGCGGTCACGTGGCCGCGCTCGTGCTCCTGCTGACGTGGGCGCGGCGAGCCGATCCGGCCGATCCGGCGGCGTTCACCGGCTTCTACATGCGCGTGTGGGCGCTGTTCTTCCTCGAGTACGCGCTCGTGCCGGCCGCAGTGGTCGCCGGCTGACAAATCAGGGTGAACGTTTTCCCCCTGGAAAGTTGGACCAGTGGGTCAATACCTAGTTTGTTCGGTGGACACTTTGTAGTGGACGTGGCGCGTTCGGCGGAGTATGGTCCTCCGCGATGTCGCTGGCTTATGACGCCGAGCGGCGGCGTCCCATGGTCCGGGGCGCATCGCCGCAGACGGTGGCGGGTCGGTTCGCCCGTCAGGCGAGCGCCGCTGCCAACACCATCACCGCCAGTCAGGCGCGCGCCGCACGCCAGCGCGAGGCGCGTCGTGACGAACAGGCCGTTGCGGCCTGGCTTCGGGAGCTGGCCGGGCGCCCTCGCTGAAGCGCCCGGCCGCTCCGCTCTCCACCGTCGTTTCACGCGCCGAGCCCTCGGGCACGGTTTCATGTAGGGACGACACGAGTTTCGCGAAGCGAAGGAGAGCCATGACCCCCCTGAAGCAGCTGGCCGACGCCGGCCAGAGCGTCTGGATCGACTACCTGTCGCGCCCGTTCGTCCAGGGCGGCGACCTCGCCGGCCTGGTCGAGGACGGCGTCGTCGGCGTGACATCGAATCCCACGATCTTCCAGGGCGCGATCGCCGAGGGCGACGCCTACGACGAGCAGATCAAGGAGCTCAGCGCCACCGAGTCTGAGCCCAAGGAGATCTTCCTCGCGCTCGCGCGCGACGACATCCGCGCGGCCTGCGACATCCTGCGCCCCGTCTGGGACGCCGGCCACGGTAAGGACGGCTGGGTCTCGCTCGAGGTCGACCCCAACCTCGCGCACGAGACCGACGCGACCGTCGAGGAGGCCAAGCGCCTGCACGCGCTCGTCGAGCGCCCGAACCTCTTCATCAAGATCCCCGCCACGCGCGAGGGCCTGCGCGCGATCGAGGAGACGATCGCCGCCGGCATCCCGGTCAACGTGACGCTGATCTTCTCGCTGCAGCGCCACCGCGAGGTGGCCGACGCGTACATCCGCGGGCTACAGCGGCTCGTCGACGGTGGCGGCGACCCGTCGACGCTCGCCTCCGTCGCGTCGTTCTTCGTCTCGCGCGTCGACACCGAGGCCGACCGCCGGCTCGACGAGGCCGGCGGCCACGACGAGCTCAAGGGCACGCTGGCGATCGCCAACGCCAAGCTCGCCTACGTGACCTACCACGAGGTCTTCTCCGGGCCGCAGTGGGATGCGCTGGCGGCCAAGGGCGCGACGCCGCAGCGCTGCCTGTGGGCGTCGACCTCGACGAAGAACCCCGACTACCGCGACGTGCTCTACGTCGAGGAGCTGATCGGGTCCGACACTGTCAACACGATGCCGCGCGAGACCATCGAGGCGTTCCAGGACCACGGCAAGGTGGACCGCACGCTGGACCGCGACGTCGAGGCCGCCCGCGGCGTGCTGGCCGCCTTCGCGGAGGTCGGCATCGACTACGACGACGTGGTCGAGACGCTCGAGCGCGAGGGCGTCGAGAAGTTCGCCAAGTCGTTCCGCGACCTGTTCTCCGACCTCGAGTCCAAGCGCGACGCGCTGGTGGCCGCGTGATGGGCGAGCGAAGCGAGTTCCGGCGGGAGCTGGGGCAGCAGCTGCGCGTGGACTCGGTCCGCGCGAGCGCCGCCGCCGGCTCCGGTCACCCTACCTCGTCGATGTCGGCGGCCGACCTGATCGCCGTCCTCATCGACGGCCACCTGCGCCAGGACGACCACCTGATCTTCTCCAAGGGTCACGCGTCGCCGCTGTACTACGCGATGTTCAAGGCGACCGGGAGGATCGACGACGCCGAGCTGCTGACGTTCCGCAAGCTCGGCTCGCGGCTGGAGGGTCACCCGACGCCGCGGATCCCGCCGACCGACGTCGCCACCGGCTCGCTCGGGCAGGGCCTGCCGATCGCCGTCGGCGTGGCGATCGCGGCCAAGCGGCTCGACCGCCTGCCCTACCGCGCGTGGTGCCTGTGCGGCGACTCGGAGATGGCCGAGGGCTCGATGTGGGAGGCCTTCCAGCACGCCGGCTGGGAGGGCCTGGACAACCTGGTCGCGATCATCGACGTCAACCGCCTCGGGCAGACGCGCGAGACGATGCTCGGCTGGGACCTCGACGGCTACGTGCGGCGGCTGGAGGCGTTCGGTTGGCACGCGATCGCCATCGACGGCCACGACGTCGACGCGATCGAGGCCGCCTACGCCGAGGCCGAGGCAACCACGGGGCGCCCGACGGCGATCGTCGCGCGCACGAAGAAGGGCAAGGGCGTCAAGGCGGTCGAGGACCAGCCCGGCAAGCACGGCAAGCCGCTCGACGACCCCGAGGAGGCGATCGCCGAGCTCGGCGGCGAGCGCGACCTGTCGGTGCAGCTGGCCGCGCCGGCCGGCGGCACGCCGCATACGTTCGCGGCGGGCGGCGGCGAGCTCCCGAGCTGGGAGCTCGGCGAGGAGGTCGCCACCCGCAAGGCCTACGGCGAGGCGCTGGCCGCGCTCGGCTCGATCCGCGGCGACGTCGTCGCGCTCGACGGCGAGGTCTCCAACTCGACGCACTCGGAGGATTTCCGCGCGGCGCACGAGGACCGCTACTTCGAGATGTTCATCGCCGAGCAGCAGATGATCGCCGCGGCCGTCGGCATGCAGGTGCGCGGCTGGGTCCCGTTCGCGTCGACGTTCGCGGCGTTCCTGAGCCGCGCGTACGACTTCGTCCGGATGGCGGCGATCTCGCGCGCGAACCTGCGGCTGGCCGGCTCGCACGCCGGCGTGTCGATCGGCGAGGACGGCCCGTCGCAGATGGCGCTCGAGGACATCGCGTCGCTGCGCGCGATCCACGGCTCGACCGTCCTGCACCCGAGCGACGCGAACCAGACGGCGGCGCTCGTGTCGGCCATGGCCGACACCAAGGGGATCTCGTTCCTGCGCACGCTGCGCGGCAAGACGCCGGTGCGCACCCCTGCGGACGAGGACGTCCGCATCGGCGGCAGCCGGGTCGCGCACGAGGGCGACGACGTGGCGATCGCCGCCTGCGGCATCACCGTCGACGAGGCCGTGCGCGCCGCCGAGGCGCTCGCCGACGAGGGCATCGCCGCCCGCGTGCTCGACTGCTACTCGCTCAAGCCGATCGACGCCGAGGCGGTGCGCGCCGCGGCGCGTGAGTGCGGCGCGATCGTCACCGTCGAGGACCACGCGCCCGAGGGCGGGCTCGGCGACGCGGTGCTCGAGGCGCTCGCGGACGCCGACGACCGGCCGCCGGTGACCAAGCTCGCGGTCCGCGAGCTCCCCGGATCGGGCACGCCCGACGAGCTGCTCCACGAGGCCGGGATCGACGCGGAGGCGATCGCCGCCGCGGCGCGCGCGCTCAGTCCGATTCGTCGCTGACGATGTCGTCCGCCGGGAGCTCCTCGGCGGCGTGGACGCTGCACAGGAACGGGCCGCCCGCCTCGCGGGCGGCCTCGATCTCCAGCTCGGTGAGGCGGGCGCCGCAGACCGTGCAGGTCTTCTCGAGCGTGTCTTCGAGGGTGCGCTCTTCGAGGTCCATGACCGCGTTTATAGCCGGTCGGGCAACTCCTGACGCGTCTCGACCACCGGCGCGAACAGGTCGCCGTGCTCCGCGACCCGCTCCAGCACCTCGGATGCGGTGAACACGAGGTCGTCCGGGTCGCGCGACGCGGTCACATTCTCGACCTCGTCCCACGTGAGCGGGGTCGACACCGACGGCTGCGCCAGGGCGCGCAGCGAGTACACGCAGACCGTCGTCTTGAAGTCGGCGTTCTGGCTCCAGTCGACGAACACCTTGCCGCGGCGCTTGGCCTTTGCCATCTCGGAGACGACGAGCTCGGGCCGCCGGCGCTCGAGCAGCTCCGCCAGGCCGCGCGAGAACGGGCGCGTCTGGCCGTAGCTCGTGGGCGTGTTGAGCGGCACGTACACCTGCATGCCCTTCGAGCCCGACGTCTTGGCGAACGCATCCATCCCGAGGTGCTCGAAGACCATCCGCAGCTCCAGCGCGACCTCGGCGCACTCAACGATCGTGGCCGGCGGCCCTGGGTCGAGGTCGAACGCGATCACCGTCGGCGACCCGTAGTCCTCGGCCAGCGCCAGCGACGCGTGCAGCTCGAGGTCGGCGAGGTTCGCCAGCCACACGAGCGTCGGCAGGTCGTTAGCCATGCAGAAGTTGATCTTGCCGTCGCGCGCGCGGCTGCTGTCGACGCCGGTCGTCTGCACCCACTCGGGAGCGTGTGACGGGCACTGCTTCTCGTAGAAGTACGGCGCGTCGACCCCGTTCGGGTAGCGCTTGAGCGTCAGCGGCCGCCCGTACAGGTGCTTGAGCACGGCCGGTGCCACGCGCGTGTAGTAGTCGATGACGTGGCCCTTCGTGAACCCCACCTCGGGGTACAGGACCTTGTCCAGGTTCGACAGCGACAGCCGCCGGCCGTCGATCTCGACCTCGAGGCGCTTCGCGGCAGCCACGAACGGGACGGTACTAGCAGTCCACCTCGAACCAGACCGCGGTGCGCGGCACGTGGCGCACACCCCAGCGGCTGGCCAGCTCCTCCACCAGGTGCAGCCCGATCCCGCCGCCGCCGTCCATGTCCGGCGTTCGCCGCGTCACGCCGCCGCCGCCGTCCGCAACGTTGAACACCTCGACGTGCAGCCCGGGGCGGCTGCCCTCGAGCAGCAGGTGCAGTGCGGTGTCCGGCCCGGCGCCCCCGTGATGGACCCCGTTGGCCACGAGCTCGGTGATCAGCAGCGCGACGTCCGCAAGCAGATCACCAGGCACCCTGCCGGAAAGCTCGTTCTCGACCAGCCGCCGCGCGCGTGCGGCTGCATAGGGCCCGCCGGGCACATCGGCCTCGACGGTGAACGGTTCCACACCAAGTGCCTGCCCGTCATCCGCCTGACAGTAGCGCCGAGCGGCGCGTCCGTGTCCGCGTCCTGACGGACCAGCCGTGGCGCGCCCGGCGGGCGGATCTCACCCCTCCGCAGAGGGCTCCGCAACGGTCAGGAGATCCTCCATCCCGGTGAGCCGAATCACGCGCTGGACCACGTCCGGACCGGGCACGATCGCGAAGTCGAACCCCTCCTCGCGGCCCGCGGTGTCCCAGCGGATCACGAGCCGCAGACCGGTCGAGTCCATGAACGTGAGCCGCCGCAGATCGAGCACCAGCCGCGAGGTCCCCTGCTCGCGCACGCTCGCCAGCTCGTGCTCGAGCGCCGGCGCCGTGTCGAGGTCGAGCTCCCCCTGCGGGCGCACCCACGCGGTGTCGCCGTCGCGGTCTATCGCACAGCGGAAGGGCTCGGGTGCTTGGAAGGTCCTGTCGGTCACAGTCGGTCTTCCCCCGGAGCGCGGGCAGTCTACCGAGCGTGCGGGACCGCTCCTCGACGAGGAGATCGGCCGAGGGGAACGCGCCCGGCGTAGCGGGGTTCGGAAACGGACCATTCGATGCCCTGATACGCGCGCGACCGGGGTAAGGCAACGGCTGATGGCAATCAGCGCTCCAGCCCCAGAGCGCGCCGCACGCCGGACGACGGCGCACGAACGCGCGCGCCGTCAGCGTGACGATCAGCTGCTCATGCGCCGCCACCAGAGCGGCGACGGCCGCGCGCGCGACGAGTTGATCGAGCGGTACATGCCGCTCGCGCGCAGCCTCGCGCTGCGCTACCGCCGCGCGTCCGAGCCGCTCGACGACCTCGTGCAGGTCGCGTCGGTCGGGCTCGTGAAGGCTGTCGACCGCTGGGATCCCGACCGCGGGCTGGCGTTCTCGAGCTACGCGGTGCCCACGATCCTCGGCGAGATCCGGCGCTACTTCCGCGACGCGACGTGGGACGTGCGCCCGGCGCGCGACCTGCAGGAGCTGTGCCTGTCGGTCGAGGAGGCGCGCGAGAAACTGTGGGCCGAGCTCGGCCACTCGCCGACCGTCGCCGACCTCGCCGAGCGGCTCGACCGCTCGCCCGAGGAGGTCGTCGAGGCGCTGCAGGCGACCGAGGGCCGCTCCGCCCGGTCGCTCGACGCGCCGGTGCACGAGGAGGAGGGCGACTCGGCGAGCGCCGGCGACCTGCTCGGCGACGAGGACGCCGAGTACGAGCGCGTCGAGGCCGGGATCACGATCGAGCGGATGACCGGCATCCTCGACGACCGCGCGCGCGAGATCCTGCGGCTGCGCTTCCAAGAGGATTTGCTGCAGTCCGAGATCGCCGAGCACGTCGGCTGCTCGCAGATGCACGTGTCGCGCATCATCCGTTCCTCGCTCGAGAAGCTCTACGACTACGGCAAGCGCGGTTAGATGGTTGATTCCACGACCCCCGCACCCGCCTGGACGCGTCCCGCGGCGCCGGATCGGCACCCGCTGAATCGGCCCGTGGCTCCGCCACTGTGCCGATCGCGCGGGCACCGCCCGGCATCCACGGTACGCGGCCATGCGAGCACGCGGGCCGCGGAATCAACCATCTTGGCGATGCGTGTGGAGGTCCCGACCACGCCCGTGACGCCCGACCAGCCGGTCGTGCCGAGCGAGCCGGTCACGCCCGCCGACCCGACGCCCGACCGCGAGGCGCCGGCGACGCCGGCCGAGCCGCCGGACGCGCCCCCGCCGGACGACCCGCTGCCGCTCCAGCCGGACGAGCAGCCGTCCGAGAGCTAGGCGGCGACGTTCTCGAGCGCCGCCGAGCGCTCGCGCTCGGCGATCAGGTCCAGCACCGCCTCCTCGACGGCGCGGTGGTGGATCGGCAGCTCGCCCGCTTCGCCCTCGGCCGCCTCCTGCAGCAGCGGGCGCCCGATCACCAGTCCGCCGCGGTAGGCGTCGAACACCCGCGGGTCGATGTAGGAGGCGCGGCAGACCGCCGGCGTGTTGCCGAGGTAGTACGCGACCTCGTTGACCGCGCGCGTGATCGCGCGCTTGCGGCCCGTCACCGAGCCGGCGACCTCGCCGGACACCGACAGCGCGACCGCGGCGAGCACGGTGGCGTTCCAGGTGCGGAAGTGCTTGGCGGAGAAGTCGTCGCCGGTCGCCTCCTTGATGTAGGCGTTGATGTCCTCCGACCGCAGGTCGCGCCAGCGGCGCCCGTTCTTGTAGGCGAGCAGCTCGTCGCCGCCGGCGCGGCGGCGCTTGAGCGCCGCGATGATCGCGCCCACCTCCGGATCGATCACCGCCTGCACCCGCCGCTGGCCACTCTTGGCCGGGTAGTCGAAGACCATCTCGCAGTCGGCGGTGAGCGTGACGTGCGACTTGCGCATCGTCGCCAGGCCGAACGACTCGTTCTGGACCGTGTACTCCTCCGAGCCGATCCGGAAGAAGCCGCGGTCGATCAGCCGCACCGCGCACGCCTGGACGCGGACGAGCGTCAGGTCGTCGCCGTCGAGGTCCTCGGCCACGCGCTCGCGCAGATCCGGCAGCGCGCGGGCGAAGCGCGCCATGTCCTCGAACTTCTCGGCGTCGCGCCGCGTCCGCCAGTCCGGGTGGTAGAGGTACTGCTT
>DATDKF010000414.1:0-12124 GCA_036520135.1 Solirubrobacteraceae bacterium | reverse complement strand
TCCAGGTCGGCGAAGATGCGCACCGGTCCCCCGGCGCCATCGCGGTAGGCGTGCGTGACGGCGTTTGCGACTGCTTCGGAGACGGCGATCGCGATCCCCTCGTGATCGAGGGCGTGGCCGACGCAGTAGGCCGCGACCGCGCGGCGCGCTTTCCTCACGCTGCTGGCTACGGCGGGCAGCTCGATGTCGAGCGGCGCAGCGGGGCGTGGTGGCGGGCTCATCATTGAGCGGTCTACCCGCAGATCTCTGCCGGAGGACTGACTGCCGAGCCTGCTCTGCGCGGGGGCGCCTACTTGCGCTGCCCGTCGCCGTCGCCCGCGGGCGAGGCCGCCTAGCGGTCTGGCGTGATGAACGGAAGCTGTTCGAGGGTTCCGGTCAGCTCGAAGATGCGCTGGACCTGGGGTGGGCCAGGGAGCAGTTCGAGCCGAAGGCCGTCGTCGCGGGCGGCGGCGTCGAGGTCGAGTGCGAGGTGCAGGGCGGTGGAGTCGATGAAAGTGACGCGGCGCAGGTCGATGATCAGGTGAGCGGCACCGGCGTGGAGCAGAGCGCGGATCGCCTGCTCAAGTTGTGGGGTGGCGGCCATGTCGAGCTCGCCCACTGGCGCGATCCGCACGCGGTGGTCCTCGTACGCGATGTCCCAGCGGAACCGCTCGGGCATGCCGGGGGTGCTCACGCCGGGTCGCGCGCCGTTGTGTTCGGCCGACGCTCCTGCGCCGGCCGGGTCGGTCGTGGTGTCGAGCATGCGGTCGCTCCCGGTGAGCTCGAAGATGCGGCTCACGCAGGACGATCCGTGCAGGACGACCATCCGCGCTCCGTCCTGTCGGGCGCGCGTGCCGGCGGCCAGGATCATGTTCAGCCCGCAGACGTCGATGAACGTCAGCGCGCGGATGTCGACCACGACGTCACCTGCTTGCCTCTGCGCCTGGCGAAGCTCGTTGTCCGCGACCGGCACGTTCCCGAGATCCAGCTCGCCGCTCAGCGACACGCAGGTCCCAGCCGCCATGCGGCGGCGGCTGACGGAGAACTCGGGAGGCTGATCCCACGCCGCTGGCGTGGTGCTGCGGAGTTGCTGGGGGGACTCGGCGGACACTGGAGCTGCTCCTGCTGTGGTGGGGTTGGCCAGCAGGAGGTCCGCTCGGCGGCACGAGTCCACCGGTTGTCCCTCTTGTCGAGGATGCGGACGCCCGTGTCGCGGGGTCGCCGCTTACGCGTCCGACACTCGCAAGGTTATACCCCGGGGGCGGGGTTGCTAGGCCGCGTCGCCGTCGTCGGCTGGGAATTCCTGCTCGTGCTCGGCGATGGCGCTCCGCCCGGTCGGTTCGAGCATGAATAGCTCGACCGCGATGTCGGGGTCGGTGTGCACCTGGCTGAGGTACGCGACTACGCGGCGGTCGAGCTGGTCCTCGACGACCTGGGTGAACTGCTCCTGCATCGCGAGCTGGAAGTTGTGTCGCAGGTCGCGCACGACCTCGTCGCGCCCGATGTCGATCAGCGTGCGCTCGACGATTGTGAAGCCGCCTTCGAGCAGGCACAGCACCGTGTTGTCGACCAGGAACGTCTTCGCGCGCACCGGGCCCTTGCCGTAGAAGCGCTTGTGCAGCCCCACGAGGGCGTTCGAGATCTCCGCCAGCGCCTCACCCAGGGCTCCAGTCGGCTTCGGCTCGCTCATGGTTCCGATCAGCGGAAACGTTAGCTCGGGATCGTCTCTGGCGCTAGACTGCAAGTACCCGTCGACAGAGACGAGCCGGGCTGTACGGCTCGGATGCGTGGACCTGCGGGCGGTGCATCCAGCAACGGAGGGACGGGTCGCCGGCAGCCTCTCAGCGCCGGCAACTCCAGCTTCGCGGTACCACCATGGACCGGAGGCCTTTCGTGAGCCCGAGCGCCGCAGCCCTGGACATCTCTGCCGAGGTGGCTCGCATTCACGCCGCCGCCTACGAACGCGAGCACCGCGAACACGTCAGCACCATGCTCGACGACGACCTCGTGATGTGCGCGCTGCGACTCGAGCTCACGCACGCCGAGACGCTCCTGATCTCCCATGACCACCACGACGCGGTGCGCGATCAGCGCCACGCCTTCGAGCTCGCGCTCGCGCCGACCATGAGCGCCGCCGTCGAGCGCGCGACCGGCCGCACGGTATCCACCTTCCACACCAACACCGACCTCGTGCCCAGGCTCACCCTGCTCATCTTCATCCTCACCACCGCCGCGGCGACACTACCCGAGCCGTAGCCGCTGCCGCCGCGTGGGACCAGAGGCCGTCTCACTCACGGAACACGCGCCATTGCCTCGGACGATTAGAAGCAGCGCGGCGCGAGGCCCGCAGCTGCGCAACCGCGCTATCGCGATGAGGCAGATGGAGCAGCGACGGCTCTCGCTGCTCCCGCCCGTGGAACTTCGGCACCCGAACTCGCGGCGGCTTACCATCCCCAGTCGAATCGAGTGGGATAGCCAACTGTGAGGACCGCTGTCGTCACTGATCAGATGCCGCCTGTGATGACGTGCTTCAAGACCTCCGTCAGCGTGCCCTGGCCGACGTCCACAGCCACATCGCGGAGCCGTTCGAGCTTTGATCGGCGCTCTGGCTCGTCAGCCTCCTCAATCGCCTGCTCAAGGGCCGCCAGCAGCGATCCTGCGGCAGCCTCCGCAGTGGTTGCTGGCCACCCCGCAACGACCTGAAGGCCTCGCGCCGTGACGGTCACCGCTGTAGGCCCGTACTGAGTGCCCAGCACGCTCACCGGAGCGAGGTAGTCGTCTTGGACGAGCAAGGCGACGATGCGGATGGAGCGCTCCTCGTGCTCCTCGCCCATCGCATCGATCACCTTGGTCGTCAGGACGCCCTCACTCGGCGCGCCACGTGCCGCCCAGAGCCTGTAAGCGGTCTCAAGCGTCGGCCGTCCGGCTTCCTCCCAACTCAGGTCGACGGGTTCTGCTTCCGAGTCCTCGTCGCCTTCAAGAAGTCGCTTGACCTAGGCGGCGAGCCGCTCGCCGTCTTCTGTGACGTAGACCTTGTCGGTGTGCTGCCCGCCGAAGTCGAGCCTGATCAAGCCGCGGCTCGCGAGTCGGTCGAGCATCTCCTCGTCAAGATGGGGCCACTCGTTCTTCACGAAAGCGTGATGCTGTAACTCACCACCGCCGCCGTGACGCATAACATCAGCGGTTCTCGTCGACCTGTCCTCGGGTGCGGGGTCTCGAAGGCCGCCGCCATGGCAACGAGCAACCTGAGGGATTCGTCAAGGTTCGTCGTCGAGTCCGTCATGAAGCAACGCTACCTGGACCAGCTCCTAGTCGCCGTAGAGCACAGCGCCGCCGACGACCCAGAACACCATCAGCCAGCCGGCGGCCTGTGCCACCGTCCAGCAGCAACACTGCGACACGAACTGCGGCATGGAGCCGCAAACGACGCTGTAGAGCGGAGTTACAGGAGCCTCGAAAACCGTTGTGTGGGTAACCCCTGCACCGAGGGTTCGAATCCCTCCCCCTCCGCTGAAGTCCCTGCCTCGATGACCTCGGCGACGTGCTCGAACCCGCGGCCCGTCGCCCGCGCGGCCTCGCGGACGGCGTCGATCGACTCCGCCGCGTAGAGCAAAAAGCACGTCTCGTCCTCCCTGACGTAGATCGAGCGCAGGTAGCGGACCGGCGTCCCGCGCCGGCTCATCCGGATCGCGGCCCGCTGGGTGCGAAGCGCCGCGCGCTCGACCGCCTCGGGGTCGGCCCGGGAGACGTACAGCTCGACCATGAACTCCCTCATGGCACGGACGGTACGTCTGCGCCGGCCGCGGCGAAAGCTCGGAAACCCTCAATCTTTGGTGGCGAGCAACGCGTGCAGCCGCGGGCTTCGCGGTCCGGCGTTTCACGCGTGACCCAGCGCGGTTCGTCAGGGACCGCAGCACCGCTGGAACGAACACGGCGCGACCCAAACCGCGACACCCGCCGCGCCAACCCCGGCGGCAGCCGCCCGTCGGTCGACAGCCACGACCCGGCCAGGATCAGCAGCAGCCCCACGACCGCGCCCGCGCCGACGTGCTCGCCGAGCACGGCCACCCCCAGCGCCAAGGCGACCACCGGCGCGACGTAGGTGATGACCAGCGCCCGGCCCGGGCCGGCCTCGGCCACCAGCGCGCCGTAGAACACGAACGCCGCGGCCGTGCAGAACAGCCCGAGCACGACGAGCGCGAGGATCGCCGACCCCGACGGCATCTCGTCGGGAGGCGACGCGACCACCGCCGGCGTGAGGATCGCCGCCGCCACGGCCAGCGCCGCGCCCATCGACGCACGCGGGTCGAGGTCTGCCAGATGCCGCTTGAGCACCATCGGCCCGACCGCGTAACAGAACGCCGCGGTCAGGATCGCCAGGGCGCCGAGCATCTCGTCGCCGCGGCCCGCGACGTCGATCCCGACCAGCGCCACCACGCCGCCGAGGCCGACGACCAACCCCACGAGGCGGCTGCCGGTCACCCGCTCGGACGCGTCGAACCGCAGCGCGAGCAGCGCCACGAACAGCGGCGCCGCCGCGACGATGATCGCCGCCAGCGACGATGCGACGTGCTGCTCGCCGGCCGCGATCAGCGGGAACGGCAGCGTGATCTCGGCCACGCCGAACACCGCGATCCAGCGCCAGCGGCCCCGCAGCGCGTGCAGCGTCCCGGCCCGCCACGCGAGCCCGAGCAGCACCACCCCGCCGAGCACGATCCGCACCCAGGCCAGGAACACGGGCGAGACCCCGTCGTCGACCGCGACCTTGATGAACAGGTACGGCATCCCCCACAGCGTCGAGACCGCGGCGAAGGCCGCCCACGCGCGTGCGCTCACCAGCCAAGGATGACGCAAGATCCCGCCGACGCGTCGATGCGCTGCATCACCCGGTAGTTATCGTCCGCGGGAATGGACGACGCATACCTCGAGCGCCTGGCCGACCTCGTGGTCGGCTTCGGCGCGAACGTGCAAGAGGGTCAGATCGTGTCCGTGACGTGCGAGCCCGGCAAGGAGCGGCTCACGCGGGCGATCGCCGGCAGCGCCTACAGGCGCGGCGCCAAGTTCGTGGACGTCCAGTGGTTCGACCCCTGGGTCAAGCGCGAGCGCATCGCGCACGCGCGCGAGGAGACACTCGAGTTCGTTCCCGAGTGGTACGGCCGGCGCATCCTCGCGCTCGGCGACGCGCGGGCGGCGCGGATTGCGCTCGCGGGGGTCGTCGCGCCCGGCCTGCTCGAGGATCTCGACCCGGTGCGCGCCGGCAAGGACCGGCTGCCCGCGGTCAAGGAGTCCGGCAAGGTCGTGAACGACCGCACGACCAACTGGTCGATCATCCCGTGCCCGACGCCGAGCTGGGCCAAGCTCGTCTTCCCCGACAAGCCGGAGGACGAGGCGCTGGCGACGCTGGAGGAGCAGATCGCCCACGTGCTGCGGCTCGACGAGGACGACCCGATCGCCGCGTGGCGCGCCCGCGCCGACGCGCTGGTGACCGCCGCCGCCCGGCTCACCGAACGCGGGTTCGACGCGCTGCACTACGAGGCCCCGGGCACCGACCTGACCGTCGGGCTGCTGCCCGGCGCCCGCTGGGAGGCGGCCCGCTTCGAGACCGTGGACGGCATCGAGCACATGCCCAACCTCCCGACCGAGGAGGTGTTCACGACCCCGGACCCCGAGCGCGCCGACGGCCACGTCACCGCCAGCAAGCCGCTCGTCCTCGCCGACGGCACCGTCGTGCGCGGTCTGAAGGTCCGCTTCGCGAGCGGCCGCGCGGTGGAGATCCAGGCCGACACCGCGCACGACACGATGCGCACGATCACGCAGACCGACGACGGCGCGTGCCGCCTCGGTGAGCTCGCGCTGGTCGACCGCGAGGGCCGCATCGGCAAGCTCGACACGGTCTTCTACGACACGCTGCTCGACGAGAACGCCGCCAGCCACCTCGCGTTCGGCCAGGGCTTCCCGTTCCTGATCGGCGAGGAGCACCGCGACCGGGCCAACGAGAGCCAGATCCACATCGACTTCATGATCGGGTCGCTCGAGATGAGCGTGACCGGCATCACCGCCGCCGGCGAGCGCATCCCCGTGCTCGTGCACGGGAACTGGCTAATCTGACCCCGGCCCGGAGAGGTGCCGGAGCGGCTGAACGGGCACGATTGGAAATCGTGTGACGGGGGTCGACCTCGTCCGAGGGTTCGAATCCCTCCCTCTCCGTCTCCCGGCCGCACCCGGTAGATTTGCGTTGCGTCGCCGGGCGCACCCTGTCCGCGGGGAAGGGATCATCCCACCGGTCGCAGCTGCCGATGTGACGACGGACCTCGGCCCGCCGACGCGGACACGGGCAGACAGGAGGTTCGCCGTGCCGGAACTGCCGCAGCGTCCATCGCTCGAGCACCTGCGCAAGCAGGCCAAGGCGCGCAGGCGTGAGCGCGAGATCGCGTTGAGCCAGGCGCAGCACGAACTCGCGCGCGAGTACGGGTTCGACAGCTGGCCGAAGCTCGTCCACCACGTGCAGGCGTCCGGGCTCGAGGGCATCGAGCGTGCGCTGGTGCTCGCCGCCCCGCCGGCGCTCGCCGCGTTGCTGGGCGAGGAGCCGGCCGCCGCCACCGCGCCCGTCGGCGAGCTGCCGCCGCTGCTCGCGCTCCTCCGCCGGTCGACCGCCGCCGGCGACGACGTGCGCGAGTGCGCCCGGCTGCTGCTCGACGCCGGCGCCGACCCGAACAGCCACACGGTCGAGTGGGGCGGCGAAGGGACGATGACGGCGCTCTTCCACGCCGTCGAGCGCGGCGACCTGGAGCTCGTCCGGTTGCTGGTCGAGCGCGGGGCCGACCGTGACGAGGACGCCTTTTACCACGCGTGCGAGCAGGGCGACACGGCGTTCCTGGACCTCCTGTACGCGCCCGGGCACGAGAACCTGGTCAACCACAAGCTCGACTTCGAGGACGCCCCGGGCCTCCGGTGGTTCCTCGACCGCGGCGTAGACGTCAACGCCCACCACTGCCTGCATCACGCGATCGCCCGCGGCCGCGGGCTGACCATCCTCGCGATGCTGCTCGACGCCGGGGCGGACCCGAACCGGCCGTGGGACCGCTGGGACGTCGGTCGCCGGCCACTGGCGCTGGCCGCCCGCTGCGGGCACGTCGCCGCCTACGAGCTGCTCGCCGCGCGCGGCGCCACCGCGGACCTCGATCCCGTCGACGCCGCGGTGCTCGCTGTCGCGCGCGGCGAGTCCGTGCGGCTGCCGACCGCACCGCCGCCGTCGCTCGGCAATCCAGGCGGCGACGGCTTCGGCTGGATCCTCGGCCAGTTCGCGCTACTCGGCCGGACCGACGTCGTGCGGTCACTGCTCGACGCCGGCATGGCGGTCGACACCCGCGGCTGGAGCAACTTCACGCCGCTCGACCAGGCCGCCATGCACGGCCGCAGCGAGACGGTGCGGCTGCTGATCGAGCGCGGGGCTGACCTCACGGATTGCGCGTTCGACGACGAGCATCCGACGCCGCTGGACTGCGCCCTCTGGGGACTTCGCCATAACCATGCCGACGACGGGGACTACCTGGGGACGGTCGAAGCGCTGGTCGCCGCCGGGGCGCCGACGCGGCTGTCGCCGCCGACGGGCGACGAGGCGATCGACGCGGTGCTGAGCGGCTGAGAGCGGTGTTCGCGCTGCTGATCACCGGGCCGCCGGGAGCGGGCAAGACCGAGGTCCTGGCCGCCCTCGACGATGCGCTCACCGCCGACCGCCTCCGCCACGTCACGGTCGAGGTCGAGGCCCTGACGTCCGCCTATCCCGCGCTGACCGACGACCAGTGGAGCGAGCCCGTGCGTGCCGTGTGCGGGCTCTACCGCCGGTTCGGCTACGACCGGATCCTGGCCACCGCCACGGTCGAGAGCCAGCGCGACCTGGACGCGGTGCTCGCGGCTATCGCCGCCGACGAGCACGCGGTCGTCCGGCTCGAGGCCGAGCCGCTGACGCTGCGGCGGCGGATCGCCGAGCGCGAGCCCGACGGGTGGCCCGGTCTCGACCAGCTGCTCGCGGCCGCCGACCGCCTCGCCCCGGTTATCGCCGGCCTCGACGGGATCGCGCTCGCGCTCAGCACCGAGGGCGCGCGCCCGCCGGCCGTCGCGGAACGGATCCGCGCCGCCTACCCCGGCCGGCTCAGGGCTCGACGAGCCCGCGGCGGATCGCGTAGCGGGTGAGGTCGACGCGGTCGCGCATGCCGAGCTTCTCGAGGATGTGGCTGCGGTGGTGCTCGACGGTCTTCTTGCTGATCACGAGCGCCGCCGCGATCTCCTCGCTCGTGCGGCCCTCGGCGACGAGCTTGACGATCTCGAGCTCGCGCGGGGTCAGCGGGTCGCTCGGGTCGTCGCCGCGCGCCAGGTAGTCGCGGATCAGCGCGGTGACCGCGGCCGGGTAAAGGAACGGCTCGCCGCGCATGGCCGCCCGGCACGCCTCGACGAGATCGCGGTCCGCCGCGCTCTTGAGCACGTAGCCGGAGGCGCCGGCCTTCAGCGCCTCGAAGAAATACTGCTCGCTGTCGTACATCGACAGCATCAGCGTGCGCAGCTCCGGGCGGCGGCGATGGAGCTCGGCCGCCGCCTGGAGGCCCGTCATGTTCGGCATCGCCACGTCGAGCACCGCGAGGTCGGGCTCGGCGGAGAGCGCGAGCCGCACGGCCTCGGCGCCGTCGCCGGCCTCGGCGACCACCTCGAGGTCGGGCTCGGCGTCGAGCACCATACGCAGGCCGCGGCGGACCATCGGGTGGTCGTCGGCGAGCAGGATCTTCGTCTTCAGCGGGATGGTCATCCTGGGCCCTCCGGGAGCGGGACGTCGAGGCGCACCTCGGTGCCGCCGTCGCGCACCGCCGTCACCGTCAGGCGCGCGCCGATGTGCAGCGCCCGCTCGCGCATGCCGGTGATCCCGTCGCCGCCCTCGGCGCCGGGCGGCAGGCCGCGGCCGTCGTCGCGAACCACGAGCCGCAGGCCGCCGTCGACGATGCCGACCGCGACGAGCACCTCCGAGGCCTCGGCGTGGCGCAGCACGTTGGTCAGGCTCTCCTGGCCGATCCGGTAGACGACGAGCTCGACCTCCGGGGTGAGCTGGGTGTCCCCGAGCTCGAGGCGGCGCTCGACCCGCAGACCCGGGTGGGCGGCGGCGGTCGTGCACAACGCGCGCAGCGCGCTCTGCAGCCCCAGGTCGTCGAGCACCTCGGGCCGCAGCTCGCGGGCGATCCGGCGCACCTCGTCGAGCGCGTGCCGGACCGCGTCGCGCGCCGCCGGGAGCTGTGCCTGCTCGAGCTCGAGCATGACGCCTGTGAGGACCTGGCCGACCTCGTCGTGCAGCTCGCGCGCGACCCGCTGGCGCTCGTGCTCCTGCGCCGCCAGCGCGCGCCGTCCGCTCTCACGCCGCTCATGCTCGAGCCGGGCCAGCATGTCGTTGAACGCGGTCGTGAGCGCCTGGACCTCGGCGTCGGCGTGCGCGACCACCAGGCGCCGGCCGGGCTCGAGCGGCTCGACCGAGCGCATCGTGGCCGTCAGCCGCCGCAGCGGAGCCACGATGCCGCGCAGCAGGACCAGGTTCACGGTCACCGAGACGACGAAGCCGGTGATGATGACCACGGCCTGGGTGTCGGTGACCGGGAAGCTGATCTCCACGGGCGAGAACAGCAGCAGCAGCGCTACCACTGCGAGCACCGACGCGTTCGCGAGGAAGACGCGCGTGAGCAGTGAGAGCTGCGCGGGCCGCCGGATAGGGACTGGCCCCACGGCAGGATCGGGACGCATCCCCATGGGCATCGAGACCGGTCACGCGCACGATACGGGAGTACCGCGAGACCGACAGGAGCCTGACATGCCCAACGGCGTCTACCCCGTACCGAAGTTCCGCCCCAGTGCCGACCGCCGCCCGCACACGGCGGCCGTCCGGCTGCGCGTGTGGTGGCATCGCCTCGAGCTCGACGAGCAGCTCGCGGCGGGCGCGCAGCCCGTCGCCGGCACGCTGCTCCACCACCGCGCCGAGCAGCTCGGGTCGCGCGCGGAGCGCGCCAAGCTCGCGCGGGCCCTCGACGCCACGCTGCGCGAGGCGCGCAGCGCCCCGACCCACGGGCCGGGCCTGCAGCTGCGCCACAGCGAGATCCGCGCCTGCGACGAGGACATCCTGGCGCTCGTGCGGCGGCTCGACGACGAGCGCCCGATCGACGTGCAGGGCGCCGCGCTGGTCGCCCAGCTGCTCTCCGACCCGTCCGGCCCGCTGTCGCGCGCCGGCGCCACGTCGCTGCGCTACGCCGTCCGCTCCGCGCGGCTCGCGCTCGACCACGCCGACGAGGCCGCGTTCGCGATGCCCGAAGCCGCGTAGGCGCCGCCCGCGGCGCCGACTATGGTCCCGGAATGGGGTTCTCGGACGCTACGCGGGGCGCAGCCGCAGCGCCGACCAGACCTCGTCGATCGCGACCTGCCGCACCGGCTGCACGCCTCGCTCTCTCACCGCCGCGGCGAGCGTGTCGCGGTTCAGATCGGTTCCCAGCTGCCCGGCCTTGGGGTAAGCGACCCAGGCGAGCGCGTCGCGGCGCCCGGCCGTGATCGCCGGCTCGCCGCGCGCCGCGAGCTCGCCGCGATCGCGCACGAACACGAGCACGGCGTCGGCGGTCCCGGGATCCGCAGCCGTGCAGTCGTCCGGCAGCTCCACGTGGACGTCCTCCGGGACGCCCACGAGAGCCACCGACATTCCGGGCTTGATCTGGAGCTTGCCCGCGATCAACGCTTGTAGAGCCCCAGCTCCAGTGCGCGGGCGGTCGGGAAGGCCGCGCTGCGCGTGGCCGCTGCGGTCCGCGCGGTTGCGGCCGCTGTCACCGGGTCGGCCGTCCAGTCCGGATGGCCGGGCATCGGCGGGACCGTGTCGCCGTACAGCCAGTCCCGCAGGAACCGCGTCAGGTTGCGGTGCGTGACCCGGTTGACGTGCGAAATCCACTGCTCGGTGCTGACGGACTCGTCCTTGTAGCGCTTGACCCACGTGCGCTCGACCTCGGAGAACTTGTCCTCGCCGATCACCTGGCGCAGCGCGTACAGGGCGAGCGAGCCGCCCGAGTACACGTTGTCGCTGAACAGCGTGAAGATGTCGTTCCCGGTCGGCTTCGCGACGGGGCCGAAGTCGTGCCGCAGCTGGTTGGCGCGCCGGTAGGCGTCCTTCCAGTAGGCCTCGGTGTAGCCCGGGCCCTCGAAGAATTGCTCGGCGTACACCTGCTGGTAGTAGTCCGCGTGGCCCTCGTTGAGCCAGACGTCCTGCCAGCGCACCGGCGCGACGCTGTCGCCGAACCACTGGTGGGCGAGCTCGTGGACCATGATCGGCTCGTACGCCGGCGGCGTGAACGGCGGCACGAACAGGAGCGCCGGGTGGAGCGACAGCGTCTGCGTCTCGAGCGCGTAGAAGAACGGCTCGTCACCTACCAGCACGCCGTACGCGTTGAACGGGTAGCGCCCGACCTGATCGATCATCCACCGCAGGTGATCGGGCGTCCGTGCGAGCGCCGGCTCGACCGCGGCGGTGACCGAGCTGCTCGACACGTCGCGGACGTGGACACCCCGCACCTCGCCGCGCTGGATCACGTCGAACTGGCCGACGGCGAGCTGGATCAGCTCCGACGCCATTGGCTCGCGCATGAAGTACGTGCTGTACGTCCGTCCCTGCGATGTGCGCCGGAACACGAGGTCGCCGTTGCCGACCGCGGTCGTGCCCGCCGGCACGTCGAAGCTGATGTCGTAGCTCGCCTTGTCGGCGGGATGGTCGTTGACCGGGTAGATCACGTGACCGAAGTTCGGCTGGCCGGCGGTCACCGACCCGCCGTTGACCGTGAACCACCCGAACGGGAGGTTCTGATCCGTCGCGTCCTGAGTGCGCGTGTGCGCCGTGTAGGTCACGCGCACGGCGAACTTCTCGTGATCGTGCAGCGGGCGTTTCGGCGTGATCGAGAGCTCCTCGTCCGCCCACGTCCAGCCGGCGCTGCGGCCGTCGACACGGACCGACTCGACCGAGTCGCCCGCGAAGTCGAGGTTGAAGCGCGACAGCGCCTGCGTGGCGCGCGCGTACATCGTGACCCGGCCCTGCACCGTCTGCTGCGGGGTGGCGGTCGGGTACCGGACCGCCAGCGAGTAGTGG
>DATDKF010000413.1:0-34135 GCA_036520135.1 Solirubrobacteraceae bacterium | reverse complement strand
GTCGTCGAGGCCGCCCCCACCCAGCTCTTCATCGGCGGCGAATGGCGCGCCGCCGGCGGCGGCGAGACGCTCGCGGTCGAGGACCCGTCGACCGGCGAGACGCTGGTCGAGGTCGCCGACGCGACGCCCGACGACGCGATCGCGGCGCTCGACGCCGCCGTGGCGGTGCAGGACGAGTGGGCGGTGCACCCGCCGCGCGAGCGCGGCGAGATCCTGCGCCGCGTGTTCGAGGCGATGACCGAGCGCGCCGACGAGCTGGCCCTGCTGATGACGCTCGAGATGGGCAAGCCGCTGGCCGAGTCCAAGGCCGAGATCGCCTACGCCGCGGAGTTCCTGCGTTGGTTCTCCGAGGAGGCCGTGCGGATCGAGGGCCGCTTCGCGACCGCGCCCAACGGCATCGGGCGGCTGATCACGATGAAGCAGCCGGTCGGCCCGTGCTACGCGATCACGCCGTGGAACTTCCCGGCCGCGATGGGCACGCGCAAGATCGGCCCGGCGGTCGCCGCCGGCTGCACGATGATTATCAAGCCCGCCCAGCAGACGCCGCTGTCGATGCTCGCGCTGGCGAAGCTGTTCGAGGAGGCCGGGCTGCCGGCCGGCGTGCTCAACGTCATCACGTCGTCCTCGTCGAGCGAGGTCTCCAAGCCGATCATCGAAGACCCGCGGCTGCGCAAGCTCACGTTCACGGGCTCGACCGAGGTCGGCCGCAAGCTCGTCGAGCAGTCGGCGCCGGGCCTCCTGCGCACCTCGATGGAGCTCGGCGGCAACGCACCGTTCCTGGTCTTCCCCGATGCCGACGTCGACGCCGCGGTCGAGGGCGCGGTGATCGCCAAGATGCGCAACATCGGCGAGGCGTGCACGGCCGCCAACCGCTTCCACGTCGCCGACGGGGTGGCCGACGAGTTCGCCACCAAGCTCGCCGAGAAGCTCGGCGCGATGAAGGTCGGCCGCGGCACCGAGGACGACGTCAAGGTCGGCCCGCTGATCGACGGCACGCAGCGCGGCAAGGTCGCGGAGCTCGTCGAAGACGCGACCGGCAAGGGCGCACAGGTGCTCGTCGGCGGCCGCGAGCGCGACGGCGCGGGCTATTTCTACGAGCCGACCGTGCTCGGCGGCGTCAGCCCCGACGCTCGGCTGCTCAAGGAGGAGATCTTCGGCCCGGTCGCCCCGGTGATCGGGTTCGACGACGAGGACGCGGCGATCGCCGCGGCCAACGACACCGAGTACGGCCTCGTCGCTTACGTCTACACCCGCGACATCAAGCGGGCGTTTCGCGTCTGCGAGAAGCTCGAGACCGGCATGGTCGGCCTCAACCAGGGCATGGTCTCCAACCCGGCCGCGCCGTTCGGCGGCGTCAAGGCCTCCGGCTTCGGCCGCGAGGGCGGCCCCGAGGGGATCGACGAGTACCTGGAGATCAAGTACGTCGCGATGGCGATGTGAACCCGCTTTCCCTCGTTCGCGAGTGGTTCGAGGAGGCCGCCGCCTCGGGGATCATCGAGGCCGAGCGGATGGCGCTCGCGACCGCCACGCCCGACGGCCGACCGTCGGTGCGGATCGTGCTGCTCAAGGGCATCGACGAGGGCGGCATCCGCTTCTTCACCAACTATGAGTCGCGCAAGGGCCGCGAGCTCGACGCCAACCCGCGGGCGGCGGCCACGCTGTACTGGCAGCCGCTGGCCCGCGCGGCCCGGCTCGAGGGCCCGGTCGAGCGGCTCAGCGCGGACGAGTCTGACGCCTACTTCGCCTCGCGCCCGCGGGGCGCGCAGATCGGCGCCTGGGCGTCCGCGCAGGGGTCCGTCCTGCGCGACCGCGCCGAGCTCGACGAGCATGTGCGCGCGGTCGAGCGGCGGTTCCCGGACGCGGTGCCGCGGCCGGATCACTGGGGCGGCTATCGCCTCCGGCCGGACGCCCTCGAGCTGTGGCAGGGCCGCCCCGACCGCCTGCACGACCGCGAGCACTTCCTGCTGCAGCCCGACGGCACATGGCTGATACAGCGCCTCTCGCCGTGACGTACTACGCGGTATCGTAGGTCGCAACAGGGGCTCCGGGAGGGGAACACCCGTGCTTAAAGAGGGAGGGGACGTGCGACAGACACGTCTGCTCGCGTGCGCCGCCATGGTCGCGGCGTTCGCCTTCGTGCCGGCTGCGCAGGCACAACCGCAGCACGGCCATCACGGCCACCATCACGGTCATCACGGCAAGAAGAAGAAGCCGCGCACGACCGTACGCGGGATCGTCGCCCATCAGCGGGCGCTGCAGGGCATCGCCGACATGAGCGGCGGCACCCGGCACACCGAGACGCCCGGCTACACGGCCTCGGTCGCGTACGTGCGCGAGAAGATGAAGCGCGCCGGCCTGAACGTCACGATCACGCAGTTCAACATGCCCGAGTGGCGGGAGACCGCGCCGCCGGTCTTCCAGCAGCTCAGCCCGGCGGCGAAGACCTACGTGCCCGGGACCGAGGCCGACGACGACAGCGCGGCGGTCGACTACATCACGTTCGAGTTCTCGCCGACCGCGAACGTCGCGAGCGCGCCGGTCGTCCCAGTGAGCGACAACGTGGTTCCGAGCCCGGCGGCCAACAGCAACACGGCGGGCTGTGAGGCGGCGGACTTCCCGGCGGCGACGACCGGCGCGATCTCGCTGATCCAGCGCGGTACGTGCCCGTTCGTGCAGAAGATCGCCAACGCGCAGCTCGCGGGCGCGGTCGGCGTCATCCTCTTCAACGAGGGCGACAGCGCCGGGCGCATGAACGCCGGCTTCCGCAGCGGACCGACGGATCTCGCGATCCCGGCGGTGTTCTCCAGCTACGCCGTCGGCAAGGAGCTCTACGACGCGTTCACGGCCGGCCAGAACCCGACCGTGCACCTGCAGACGAACGGCGTCAACGTGGACCGCTTCTTCCCGCAGGTGATCGCCGAGACCAAGAAGGGCGACCCGAACCACGTCGTGCTCGCGGGCGCGCACCTCGACTCGGTGCCGGCCGGGCCGGGCATCAACGACGACGGCTCGGGCACCTCGTGGCAGCTCGACCTCGCCGAGGAGGTCGCCAAGCTCAAGCCGAAGAACAAGATCCGCTTCATGTGGTTCGGCGGCGAGGAGGACGGGCTCGTCGGCTCGCAGTACTACGCCGCGCACCTCACGCAGGACGAGATCAACCGGATCGACGTGATGATCGACACCGACATGATCGCGTCGCCCAACTACGTCCGCCTCGTCTATGACGGCAACGGCGACGAGCTCGGGCCAGCGGGCCCCGAGGGCTCCGGCGTCATCGAGGACGTCTTCAAGCGCTACTTCCAGCGGCGCGGGATGGCCACCCTGCCGCAGGCGTTCGACGGCCGCTCCGACTACGTCGGGTTCATCAACCGCGGCATCCCGGGCGGCGGCATCTTCGCCGGCGCCGAGGTGCCCAAGACGGCGGCGCAGGTCGCGGTGTTCGGTGGCGTCGCGGGCGAGCAGTACGACCCGTGCTACCACGAGGCGTGCGACAACATCGACACGGTCACAGGGCAGCCGCCCGCCAGCACGATGAACTCGTTCGCCACCGACCCGTTGCTGGCACAGCAGCAAGCGAACGCGCTTAACGGCAACGCGCTCAAGTCGCTGCGCGAGATGTCCGGCGCGGTGACGCACGCGGTCTGGTTCTTCGCCAACAAGCGGGGCGTGCTGCCGCCGCGGGCGACGACCGCGAAGGCCGCGCGCAAGCTGGCTAGCAAGCGGCACTTCAAGTACCAGGGCCACCGGCGCGCGCGCACGCGCTGAGCCCGGACCGGACGGGACCGCCCCGTGCGCTCGCACGGGGCGGTCGTCCGGCACTCCTAGTGGATCAGTGCCCGGCCCAGCCGAAGCGCTCGGCGCGCCGCAGCTTGCGGCACTTGCGTACGTTGGCCCCCTCGGGGCCTATTACGACGCAGCGTAGTTGCTCAGGCTGCCGGGCGCACGCAGATCCCGGCGCGACGGGCGGCGAGGCAGGCGGGCGCGCACACGAGCACGAGCGCGGCGAACTCGATCGCGGGCGGGATCGCCAGGTCGGGGTGCCAGCCGGCGAGCAGCATCGGCGCCACCAGCGCGGCGATCCCGATCAATGCCGCGCCGGCCGCGGCGAGCAGCGCCGAGGGGATCGTCAGCGCCGGCCCGGCGCGCACGAGCCGGTCGACGCGCTCCGGCGCCACGGAGTCGAAGCGGACGAACGCGGAGGCGAGCGGCGTGCGGTCGCCGAGCGCGTCGACGGCCGCCGCGTCGGCCAGCAGGTCGGCGAGCGCCGCCTGGCGCTCGGCCAGCGCCGCGAACGGGGGCAGCGGGCGCAGCGCGTCGGACACGACGCGGGCGAGCAGCAGCCGCAGCGGGTCGCGGCGGGCGCGGTGGTGCGCCTCGTGGGCGACGATCGCGCGCAGCTCGGCGGCGCCCGCCGCGCTCAGCGTGCCTTCGGAGACGTAGACCTCCGGCCGCAGCAGGCCGGCGCAGAACGCGGCGAGCTCGCGGCCGGGGACCACGCGGACGCGGTGCCCGCCGATCACCTCGGTCCGCAGCACGACGAGCTCGCGCAGGAAGCGGCGCTGGGCGCGGACCTGGCGCAGCGCCGAGGCGAGCGCGCGCGCGATCACCACGGCGTCGAGCACCGCGAAGGCGAGCTGCGGCTCGAGTGTCAGGCCGTGGTAGTAGAGCGTGTCGAGCGCGACGACGAACGCCAGCAGCGCGACGGTGAGGCCGAGCACCGCGAGCGCGAGCTCGACGCGGCGCAGGGCGCGGATCTCAGTCACCGCGGGCGAGGCGCCGGATCTGCTCGCGGCGTTTGGGATCCAGGCCGGACATGTGGCGGGCGAAGTGCGCGAGCGCGACGTCGCCGTACTCGCGCACGAGCGCGCCGAACTCGGCGCCGGAGCGGGCCTGGGCGTACTCGTCGCGCGTGAGCGCCGGGACGTAGGCATCGTGCCGGCCGCGCCGCTCGCGCCGCAACAGGTCCTTCGCGTGCAGGCGCTGCATCACGGTGAGGATCGTGGTGTACGCGCGTTGGGTCCTGCCGCGGCCGTTGAGCGCCTCCAGCACCTCGCGCACGGTGCCCTCGCCGCGCCGCCACAGCTCCTCCATCACTTCGGTCTCGAGCTCGTGCAACGGCGGCGGATACACGAGATGATCATATGCGGCTTACTTGATTACAGCTACGCCGGTTCCAGGACCGGCGCAGCAGCGCGGCGACGCGCGATCGACAGCAGCCCCGCGAGGATGCAGGCGACGCCGGCGAGCTGGAGCGCGCTCGGGTCCTCGCCGAGCAGGATCACGCCGAGCAGGACCGAAGCGACGGGCTGGATCGTCAGCGTGACCGAGGTCAGCGCGGCCGGCAGGCGCGGCAGCGAGACCGTGATCAGCAGCCAGCCGAGGACCTGGGAAGTGAGCGCGAGCGTGATGAGCCAGCCGTGCGCGGGCCAGCTCGGCACGAGGTCGGCCTCGCCGATCGCGAACCCCGCGATCACGGCGGCGACCGTCGCGACCACCGTCGCGTCGAACAGCGGGCCCGCCGGCCGCCGCAGGTCGGCGCCCGCGTGGCGCAGCACGAGGATGAAGCCGGCGTAGGTGACGCCGGTGAGAAAGCCGAACAGCACGCCGCGGATCGGGTGGTCGCCGTACGCGCCGGTCTCGAGCACGCCGGAGATCAGTACGACGCCGCTGCACACGAGCGGCAGCGCCGCGAGCAGGCGCGCCTCGATCCGCTCGCCCAGCAGCGCCCACGCCACGAACGGCACCACGACGACCTGCAGGTTCCCGAGCACGGTCGCCAGCCCGGCGCCGACGTCGGCGATCGCGTGGTGCCAGAAGATCAGATCGGCGGCGAAGAAGATGCCGGCGGGGATCGCGATCCGGCGCTCGCGCAGCGGCCGCGGCCCGTAGCGGCGGTCCTCGAGGTGGGCGATCAGGCCGAGCACGGGCAGCGCGTAGGCGCAGCGGAAGATCGCGGCCGTCGCCGGCTCGACGTCGGCGAGCTTGACGAGGATCGCCGAGAACGCGATGGTCAGGGCGCCTGCCACGGCGGCGACGCCCGGCCGCCGGTGCAGGACGCGGGTCACCCGGTCAGCTTGACACGGGCGGCAGGGCGAGCCCCGCCGTGCCCACGCGCGTGAATCCCAGCCGCCCGTACACGCGTGCGATGTCGTCGCTGCCCGCGGAGAGGAACACGATCTCCGCGCCGCCGCGGCGGGCGTCCTGCACGAGCGCGGCGGTGACCGCCGCGCCGAGGCCGCCGCGGCGGGCGGACGGCAGCGTGCCGACGCCGACGATCTCGGTCACGCCCGCGACCGGCTGGTGGCTGCCGACCGCGAGCACGCCGTCGTCGTCCTCGGCCACGACCGTGACCATGAGGCCGGCGGCCATCCGCTCGCGGACGGCGCTCAGCCGCGTCTCGGGGAAGTTCGGGAGCGCCGCGTCGCGCTCGCGCGGCCCGGCGTCGCCGCGCGCCGTGCCCGGTGCGCCGAACGCGATGTCCGCGACCGCGCGCGAGGCGGCGAGCGCGGCGTCGTCGGGCTCCAGGCGCCGCAGCCGTGCGAGATGGGGATCCCGCCCGCCCACGTCGAGCGGCGTCGCGAGCGCCATCAGCGGCACCTCGTCGACGTCGAGGCCGGTCTCGCGCGCGGCCGGCCCGAGCGTCGGCGCGAGATCCACGATCCACTCGAACGCCTCCGGCAGGCCCAGCGTCCACTGGCGCCGGCGCACGGCCCGCACGTCGTCGGCCGTGATGTCTCCGCCCGCGGGCCGCGCGTAGTAGGGCCACGGGACGTCCTGCGCGACGAACAGCCGCAGCGGCCCGTGCTCCTCCACGCGCGCGGCCGCACGCGGGACGGCGTCGTAGTACTCCTCGATGTCGTCTAGGACGCCGACGATCCCGCCGCGATCTTCCGCAGGTCCAGCGCCTCGTCCAGCGTCGCCTCGTCCACGCCGTGCTCGCGGGCGACCTCGCGCAGCGTGTGGCCGCTGGCCGCCGCGTCGTTGACGATGTCGGCCGCCTTGTCGTAGCCGATGTAGGGGTTGAGCGCCGTGGCGACGGCGAGCGTGGACTCCGCGGAGCGCTCGCAGCCCTCCAGGTTGGGCTTGATGCCCTCGACGCACTTCTCTGCGAACAGCGCGCTCGCGGTCGACAACAGGTGGATCGATTGCAACAGATTGCGCGCGATCAGCGGGATCCGCACGTTGAGCTCGAACTGGCCCTGCAGGCCGCCGACGGTGATCGCCGTGTCGTTGCCGATCACCTGCGCGCTCACCTGGAGGACGACCTCAGGCAGCACGGGGTTGACCTTGCCGGGCATGATCGACGAGCCCTTCTGCAGCTCGGGCAGGAACAGCTCGCCGATGCCGGCGCGCGGGCCGGAGCCCATCAGCGCGAGGTCGTTGGCGATCTTGGTGAGCGACACCGCGATCACCTTCAGCGCGCCGGACAGCTCGACCAGCGCGTCGCGGTTGCCCTGCGCCTCGAACGGGTCCTCGGGGGCGCTGATGGTCAGGCCGGTGTCGGCCGAGAGCGTGTCGCGGACCTTGCCGGCGAAGTCGCGGTGCGTGTTCAGGCCGGTCCCGGTCGCGGTCCCGCCGAGCGGGATCTGCGCGACGCGCGGTAGCGCGTCCTGCACGCGCGCGCGCCCGAGCCGGACCTGCGCGGCGTAGCCGGCGAACTCCTGGCCGAGCGTCACCGGCACGGCGTCCATCAGGTGCGTGCGGCCGGACTTGACGATGTCCTTGAACGAGGATGCCTTGTCGGCGAACGCCTGCTCGAGCCGCTCGAGCGCGGGCAGGAGGCGGTTGGTGGCCTCGTCGAGCGCGGCGAGATGGACGGCGCTCGGGAACACGTCGTTGGACGACTGGCCCATGTTGACGTGGTCGTTCGGGTGCGCGCCCTCGCCCGCGAGGTTCGCGATCACCTCGTTGGCGTTCATGTTCGACGACGTCCCGGAGCCCGTCTGGAACACGTCGATCGGGAACTGCCCGTCGTGGTTGCCGCGCGCGATCTCGTCCGCCGCCGCCGCGATCCGCTGCGCGAGATCGGCGTCCAGCAGGCCGAGGTCGGCGTTCGCGCGCGCCGCCGCGCCCTTGATCCGGCCCAGCCAGCGCACGACCGCGACCGGCACGCGCTCGCCGGACACCGGGAAGTTCGCGACCGCCTTGCGGGTCTCCCCTCCCCACAGCTCCTCAGTCGTCTCGAGAGTCATGCCCTGAACGCTAGCGCTGGGCTCTGCCCGAGGTGCGCTACGAGGCCGTCGGCGTAGGAATCTGCGCGCCCGGGCCGGGCTCGGGGGTGACGTCGTGCGGGTGCAGCGGCTCCCGGCAATGGTCGCAGACCAGCACCGGGTCGATCAGCTCGCCGCACGAGTGGCGCAGGACCACGGGCGGGCCGGCGTCGTCGGCAAGGTGCTCGTCACCCCACTTCATGATCGCGATCACGGCGGGGTACAGGTCGCGGCCCGCCTGCGTGAGGCGGTACTCGAAGCGCTCGGGCTCCTCCTGGTAGAGGCGGCGCTCGAGGATCCCCGCGCGGACGAGGCTCTGCAGGCGGGTGGAGAGGATGTTGCGCGCGATGCCGAGGTTGCGCTGCATGTCGGAGAAACGGCGGACGCCGTAGAAGGCCTCGCGCATGATCAGCATCGTCCACCGCTCACCGAGGATCTCCATCGCCCGGCCGACGGAGCAGAAGGGCGGGCGTTCCAGCTCGTACATGGGTTCCCACGGTAGCGGGTCAGCCGCAGAAGGCAGCTAGCTCTCGGGCTAGGCCGACCGGGTCGTCGTACGCCATCAGGAAGCCGGTGCCGTCGAGCACGCGCAGCTGGGCGTCGGGCAGCAGCTCGAGCGCCTCCTCGGCGATCGCCAGCGGGTGCATCGGGTCGCCGTCCGCCCACAGCAGCAGCGTCGGCACCTCGATCAGGCGGTAGGCGTCGAGCAGGTCGACCTGCGCGCCGGACGGCCAGCGGCGCGCGGCCTTGGCCCACGAGCGCGCGCGGTTGGCGTTGCCGCCGAGGCCGCCCGAGGCGTGGCGGATGAGGTCGCGTGCCGCCGGGTTGCCGCGCGCGGTCAGCCGCTCCCCCGCCGCGGGCCGCATCAGCGCGCGGGCGCCCTGGGCGACGACGCGGTCGAGCCCCGGCACGGCGGCCGCCTTGACGCCGAACGCGACGAGCCGCTCGGTCCGGTCGCGTTCCGGGCGGCGGTGCATCGGGTTCGGCATCAGCACGAGCCGTGCCGGCGTGAGCTGGCGACTGGCGATCGCGTGCAGCAGCAGCTGTGCGCCGGCCTCGTGGCCGCCCACCAGCGGCCGCGGCCCGCACGTCTCGCGGATGAAGCCGGCCATCACCTCGGCGAGCCACTGCGGCGTGTACGGGTGGTTCGGGCGGTCCTCGGAGTCGCCGTGCAGCGGCAGGTCCGGGAGTACGAGCCGGTAGCGGTGGCTGAGCTCCTCGACCACCGGCTCCCACTCGCGGTGCGAGAGCAGCTTGGAGTGCAGCAGCGCGAGCGGCCGTCCCGTGCCCGCCTCGCGGTACGCCACGCGCGCCCCGTCGTGATGGTGGTACAGCCGCAGCTTCATCGTCTCGGACGCCAAGGATGGCGTCCGTCGTGGTCAAGGGGTCGGCTGGATGATGACCCTGGCAACAATGTTGCGCAGGTTATGCGGCCGCTGGACCGAGAAGTCTTCGCCCTCGCGCTGCCCGCGCTCGGCGCGCTGGCGGCCGAGCCGCTGTACGTGCTCGTCGACACCGCGATCGTCGGCCACCTCGGCACCGTCCAGCTCGCGGCCCTGGCCATCGCGGCGACCGTGCTCTCGACCGCGTTCACGGTCTTCAACTTCCTCACCTACGGCACCACGGCGCAGGTCGCCCGCCTGCACGGCGCGGGCCGCGACCGCGACGCCGCGGCGCTCGGCTCGCAGGCGCTGTGGCTGGCGCTGGCCATCGGCGCGCTCCTGACCGTCGCGCTCGCCGCGCTGGCCGTGCCGGCGGTGAGCCTCATGGGCGGCGAGGACGAGGTCGCGGACGGCGCGGTCCTGTACCTGCGGATCGCCGCGCTCGGGGCGCCGTCCTTCATGATCGCCAGCGCTGGCCAGGGCTTCCTGCGCGGGATGGGCGACCTGCGCACGCCCCTGGTCATCCTCGTCGTCGCCCACCTCGTCAATGCCGCGCTCGAGGTGCTGTTCGTCTACGGCTTCGATTGGGGGCTCGCCGGGTCGGCGTGGGGGACCGTGATCGCCCAGGCCGGGATGGGCCTCGCGTTCGTCGAGGTCCAGCGCCGCGCGGGATTCGAGCCGCCCGTGCTCGCGCTGATCCGGTCGCTGATGCGGATCGGGACCGAGATCGCGGTGCGCACCACGGCGCTGCTCGGCTCGTTCCTCGTCGCGTCCGCCGTGCTTGCGCGCGTCGGCGCCGCCTCGCTGGCCGCGCACCAAATCGCCTTCCAGCTGTTCGTGTTCCTCGCGCTCGTGCTCGACGCGCTGGCGATCGCCGCGCAGGTGCTGGTCGGCCGCCTGCTTGGCGCCGGCGACGCCGCCCGGGCGCGCGCGGCGGCGAGCCGCGTGATCCTGTGGTCGGTGGTGGTCGGCGGGGCGTTCGGGCTCGCGCTGGTCGCGCTGATCGACGTGATCCCGCACGCGTTCACCGACGACGACCTCGTGGTCGAGCGCGCGCAGGAGATCTGGTGGCTGTTCGCGGCGCTGATGCCGCTCAACGGCGCGGTGTTCGCGCTCGACGGGATCCTCATCGGCGCCGGCGACACACGCTTCCTGATGTGGGGGATGCTCGCGGCGGCCGCCGTTTACGTGCCGGTGGCGCTGCTGGCGCTCGACCAGGGCTGGGGGATCGTCGGCGTCTGGTGGGGGCTCGCGGGCCTGATCGCGGTCCGCGCGCTCACGTGCGGGCTACGCTTCCTGGGCAGTCGGTGGGTTCTCACCGGCGCTCCCGCGTAGTACCTTCCGCGCCCGCATGATCCGCCGCACGCTCGCCATCGCCCTGCTCCTCGCGCTCCTGGCGCCGGCCGCCGCGCTCGGGCAGACGACACAGCAGCAGCAGCCCGGCGGCGCGTTCGGCCCGCTGCCGCAGACCGCGCCGACCGGGACGCCGACGCCGGACCAGTCCAACGACAGCCTCACGAGCGACCTCGGCGGCCGCGAGACGCTCTACGTCATCGGCGCGGCGCTGCTCATCGCGTTCTTCGGGATCGGCATGTTCATCTCGCGCGACGCGCGCCGCTCGCTGCCAGAGCACCACCGGCCCGGCCACCGGCTGCGCGAGGAGGGCCCGCACCGCCACAAGCGCCAGGCCAAGGCGCGCGCCCGCGCGCGCACCAAGGCGCAGCGCGATGCGCGCCGCCGCAACCGCTAGCGCCGCAATTCAGGACCTCGACGGCAGTCGCCGAGGCCTCGAATCGCGGCCCTAGACCGGCTTTGGGACTTTTAGCCCGTGGCGGCGCATGCCGTCCTCGGCCGCGGCGATCACGCTCTCGATCACCTTCACGCGCGCGTAGCGCTTGGAGTCGGCCTCGATCAGCGTCCACGGGGTGTTCTCGCGGTCGGTCTCGGTGAGCATGTCCTCGATCGCGCGCGTGTAGGCGCGGCGCTTGGAGCGGTTGCGCCAGTCCTCGTCGGTGAGCTTCCACTTGCGCAGCGGGTCACGGGCGCGGCGCTCGAAGCGCTTGAGCTGCTCGCGCGAGGAGATGTGCAGCCAGAACTTGACGAGCACGGTGCCTTCCTCGGTGAGCATCCGCTCGAAGTCGCGGATCTCCTCGTAGGCGCGCTGCCACGCCGCGCGGTCGGCGAACCCTTCGACGCGCTCGACGAGCACGCGGCCGTACCACGAGCGGTCGAGCACCGCCATGCCGCCCCAGCCCGGGAGCTGCGGCCAGAACCGCCACAGCCAGTGGTGGCGCTTCTCGTCGAAGGTCGGCGCGGCGAACTGCTTCACGCGCACGTGGCGGGGGTCGAGCGGCGCCACGAGCCGCTTGATCGCGCCGCCCTTGCCGGACGCGTCCCAGCCCTCGAAGACCACGCACAGCGGCGGCCCGATCTCGCCGCTGCCGATCAGGCCGCCGAGGGTGAGCCGCAGCTGCAGCAATCGCGTCTGCGCCGCCTCCAGCCGCTCGGCCTCCTCCTCGCGATTCAGCTTGAGGTTCAAATCCAGGTCGTCGAGGCGGGCCACAACTAACATCATCCGTCCTTTGCCCCGTCCGTTGCCAGCCAAGCCCGACTTCCCTGCACTCGAGGAGCAGGTCCTGGCGCGCTGGCGCGAGCGCGACGTGTTCCGCGAGTCGCTGCGCCGTCGCGAGGGGGCAGAGCCGTACGTGTTCTACGAGGGGCCGCCGACGGCCAACGGCCGGCCCGGCTCCCACCATGTCCTCGCGCGCGTCTTCAAGGACATCTTCCCCCGCTACCAGACCATGCGCGGGCGCTACGTCGAGCGCAAGGGCGGCTGGGACTGCCACGGCCTGGCGGTGGAGATCGCCGTCGAGCAGAAGCTCGGCTTCACGTCCAAGGACGACATCGAGCGCTACGGGATCACCGAGTTCAACGCGAAGTGCCGCGAGTCGGTGCTCGAGTACCTCGAGGACTGGGATGCGCTGACCGAGCGGATCGGCTACTGGGTCGACCTCGAGGGCGCGTACCGCACGCTCGACCCCGAGTACATCGAGTCGGTCTGGTGGGCGCTGAAGACGATGTGGGACCGCGAGCTGCTCTACGAGGGCCATCGCGTCGTGCCTTACTGCGTGCGCTGCGGGACCGCGCTGTCCTCCCACGAGGTCGCGCAGGGGTACGAGGACGTGACCGACCCGTCGGTCTACGTCCGCTTCCCGGTCACGCGCTCCGCCGGCGCGCTGCGCGAGGGCGACACGCTGCTGGTCTGGACCACGACGCCGTGGACGCTGGTGTCCAACGCGGCCGTCGCGGTCGACCCCGACCTTACGTACGTGCGCACGAGCGACGGCTCGGTGCTCGCCGAGCCGCTGGTCGGGCGCGTGCTCGGCGAGGACGCCGAGGTGACCGACCGCTTCCGCGGCGCCGACATGCTCGGCGCCGCCTATGAGCCGCCGTTCCCGTTCATCCCTGCCTCCGAGTACGGCGAGAAGGGCCACACGGTGCTGCCGGGCGACTTCGTCACGGCCGAGGACGGCACCGGCATCGTCCACACGGCGATCGCGTTCGGCGAGGACGACTTCCGGCTCGGCGCCGAGCAGGGCCTGAACGTCGTCAACCCGGTGCAGCTCGACGGCACGTACGACGAGCGCATCGGCCCATACGCCGGCCGCTGGGTCAAGGACGCCGATCCCGACCTGATCGAGGATCTGCGCTCGCGCGGGCGGCTGCTGCGCGCCGAGACCTACCTGCACTCCTACCCGCACTGCTGGCGCTGCGGGACGCCGCTCATCTACTACGCCAAGCCGTCATGGTACATCCGCACCTCGCAGATGCGCGACCGGCTGCTGGCCGCCAACGAAACGATCGACTGGCACCCGGAGCACATCAAGCACGGCCGCTTCGGCAAGTGGCTGGAGAACAACGTCGATTGGGCGCTCTCGCGCGAGCGCTACTGGGGCACGCCGCTGCCGGTGTGGCGTAACGAGGCCGGGGAGACCGTCTGCGTCGGCTCGCTCGCCGAGCTCGAGGAGCTCAGCGGCACCCGGCTCGACGACCCGCACCGGCCGTACGTGGACGACGTCGAGATCCCGTCGCCGAGCGGCGGCGAGCCGCTGCGGCGGGTCCCCGAGGTGATCGACGTGTGGTTCGACTCGGGCTCGATGCCGTTCGCCCAGCACCACGCGCCGTACCACAACCAGGAGCTTTTCGAGGAGCGCTTCCCGGCGGACTACATCTGCGAGGCGATCGACCAGACGCGCGGCTGGTTCTACTCGCTGCTGGCGATCTCGGCGCTGCTGTTCGACCGGGCGCCGTACCGCACGTGCCTGGTCCTCGGCCACATCGCCGATCCCGACGGCAAGAAGATGTCCAAGTCGCTCGGGAATATCGTCGTGCCGTGGGACGTCATCGACCAGCACGGCGCCGACGCCTTCCGCTGGTACTACCTGACGTCCAAGCAGCCGTGGGACGGCTACCTGTTCTCGGCCGACACGGTCGGCGAGTCGGTGCGCCAGTTCCTGCTCCAGCTCTGGAACACGTACGGCTTCTACGTCCTGTACGCCAACGTCAACGTCGTCCAGGCGCTCGGCGAGCCGGAGACCGAGCTCGACCGCTGGGCGATCTCGCGCCTGCACGCGACGACCGAGGTCGTGCGCGACCGGCTCGACCACTACGACGCCACGCGCGCCGGCCAGGCGATTGCGGCGTTCGTCGACGAGCTGTCGAACTGGTACGTGCGGCGCTCGCGCCCGCGCTTCTGGGACGGCGACCCGGCGGCGTTCGGCACGCTGCACCGCTGCCTGGTCGGCGTCGCCCACCTGCTCGCGCCGTTCTGCCCGTTCATCGCCGACGAGATCTACGACAACCTCGACGGCGCCGAGCCGAGCGTGCACCTTTGCAACTTCCCCGAGGTCGGACCGCGCGACGTCGACCTCGAGGTCACGATGGGCGTGGTCCGCGAGACCGTCCGGCTCGGGCTGGCCGCCCGCGGGCAGGCCAAGCTCGGCGTTCGCCAGCCGCTGCGCGAGGCGGTCGTCGTCGCCGCGGGCGCCGAGCGCGCCGCGATCGAGCGGCTCGAGGACATCGTGCTCGGCGAGCTCAACGTCAAGGGGCTGCGCTACGTCTCGCAGGCCGACGAGCTCGGCTCCTACGAGGTCAAGCCCAACTACCGCGCGCTCGGCCCGCGGTTCGGCCGGCACATGCCGCAGGTGGCGGCCGCCGTGGCGGCGCTCGACCCCGCGCACGTCGCCGCCGCGCTGAGCGACGACGAGCGCGTCGGCGTCAACGTCGACGGGCACGAGCACGAGCTCGGCGCCGACGATCTGCTGCTGGCGATGCGCCCGCTCGAGGGCTACCAGCTCGAGCGCGAGGGCTCGCACGCCGTGGCGCTCGAACTCGACCTCGACGACGAGCTGGTCCGCGAGGGGCTCGCGCGCGAGATCGTGCACGCCGTCCAGAACGCGCGCAAGACCGCCGGCCTGGAGGTCGCCGACCGGATCGAGCTCGCGCTCGGCGGCGACGAGCAGCTGCTCGACGCCGCGCGCGCCTACGAGCCCTACCTGGCGGGGGAGACGCTCGCCGTCGCAGTGTCCTACGACGGCGCGTCAGATGACGAGGCGACGGTCAAGGGCCGCCCGCTGCAGATCTCGGTGCGGCGGGCCTAAGCCAGCGCGGGCTCGAGCTCGGCCTCGAGGCGCTTGCGGGGCTTGGAGCCCTGGATGCGCTTGGCCTCATGGCCGTCGCGGAAGAGGATCATCGTCGGGATCGCGAGAATGCCGAGGCTCGCCGGCGTGTGCGGGTTCTCGTCGATGTCCATCTTCACGATCCGCAGGTCGTCGCGCTCGGCGGCGATCTCCTCGAGGATCGGGGCGATGACGCGGCACGGCCCGCACCAAGCGGCCCAGAAGTCGACGAGCACGGGCTTGTCGGACTCGAGGACCTCCGCCTGGAAGGTGGTGTCGGTGACGTGTTGGAGGGTGCCGGCCATCTGTGATCTAGCTCCTGTCGAAGTGTTCCCTTACTTCAGAAAGTATAGCGAGGGTCCTACCCCGCGAGCGCCAGCAGCAACCGCGGAGAAACCCAGGTTTCCACTGCCGCCGCGGCCACCAGGACCGGGACGGCGATCGCGACGGTGACGAACGTCGCGGCCAGCAGATCCTGCCACGCGCCGCGGCGCGACGCGAGGGTCCACGCCGCCAACGGCAGGAACAGCGCGGTCAGCTCGGGCAGCGCGTGCGGCAGCAGCCCGACGAGCAGCAACAGCGGCGAGACGTCGAGCTCGGCGGCGAGGTTCGAGGCCCCGCGCCCGAGCGCGTAGGCCTGCGTGCAGAGCGAGAACACGGTGGCGAGGATCACGAAGCCGATCGCCAGCGGGCCGGCCCGCTCGTGCACGGTGCGCGCGAAGCCCGTGTAGTCCTTGGCGACCATCGGCAGCGACGACCCGGCCATGAAGCCGGCGACGCACGCCAGCGCGTGGAGCGCGAGCACGAGCCCGTTGCGGTAAAGCACGAACCCGAAGTCGTGGGCACTCGCCGGATACGAGACGCCGGGGAAGCCCGCGCCGCTCGGATCGGGGTTCGACACGGACGCGACGAGCCAGACGGCGGCCAGCAGCACGCCCGCGACCGCGACCGCCCCGAGCGTCCACGGCACCAGCATGCGCCCGGGATGGCGACGCCAGCGCGCGAGTGCGCGCCTCGTATCCGCCCAGCCCTGGACGACCGCGAGCTCTTCGGCCTTCATCTCCTTGATCATCGGCACATGGGGCGGGGCGATTAGCCTACGGTCACGTGGCCGACCTCACCAACGCCCAGATCGCCGCCGCCTTCGAGGAGCTGGCGGACCTCTACGAGCTCGACGGCGCGGTCCAGTACCGCGTGATCGCCTACCGCAACGCCGCGCGCACGGTGCGCGACTCCGCCGTGTCGGTCGCCGCGCTCGCGCGCGAGGGCAAGGTCACCGAGCTGCCGAACATCGGCAAGACGCTCGAGGAGAAGCTGCTGGCGCTCGACGAGACCGGCGACATCCCCGCCGCGGCCAAGCTGCGGGCGAAGATCCCGGTCGGCCTCGTCTCGGTCATGCACCTGCCGGGCTTCGGGCCCAAGCGGGCGCGCCGGCTCTACGACGAGATCGGCGTCGACTCGCTCGATGCGCTGCGGGCCGCGGTCGAGGACGGTCGTCTCCGGGCGCTGCGCGGGTTCGGGATCAAGGCCGAGGAGAGCCTGCGCCAGGCGCTGGCCGAGGCCGAGGACGGCCGGCCGGCGCCCCGCGTGGTGCTCTCGAAGGCGATCGCGGTCGCCGAGGAGATCGCCGGCGCGCTGCGCGCGCACCCAGCGGCCGATCGCGTCGAGGTCGCCGGCTCGCTGCGCCGCATGGTCGAGTCGGTCAAGGACCTCGACATCATCGCCACCGCGTCCGACCCGGCGGCGCTGTTGGCTGCGCTCGCCGAGCTGCCGCAGGTCGAGTCGGCCGCTTCGTCCGGCGAGGCCGGTTCGCGCGTGGTCACGCACTCGGGCATGAAGGTCGACCTGCGCGTGGTCGAGCCCGACCAGTTCGGCAACGTGCTCCAGCACTTCACAGGCTCCAAGGCCCACAACGTCGCGCTGCGCGAGTCGGCCGTGCGGCGCGGCCTGCACGTGTCCGAGTACGGGATCCTCGACGACGCGACCGGCGAGACGCTGCGGTGCGCGACCGAGGAGGAGGTCTACGCGACGCTCGGACTGGCGTGGATCCCGCCCGAGCTGCGCGAGGGCCGCGGCGAGCTCGAGGCGGCGACGCCGGGCGGCGGCGGCCTGCCGGACCTGATCGAGCCCGACGACCTGCGCGGCGATCTGCACTGCCACACCACGACGTCCGACGGCACGGCGACCGCCGAGGAGATGGTCGCGGCGGCGCAGGAGCGAGGCCTGAAGTACCTGGCGATCACCGACCACTCGGCCTCGCACGGCTTCGGCGACCACGTCACCGACGACCAACTACGCGCCCGGATCGAGGAGATCCACGCGCTGAACGCGCGGACGAAGGGCTTCGAGGTGCTGATCGGCACCGAGACCAACATCCTGCCCGACGGGTCGCCCGACTACCCGGACGACCTGCTCGCCCAGCTCGACTGGGTGATCGCGTCGGTCCACACGTCGTTCCAGATGGGCGCCAAGGCGATGACCGACCGCATGGTTGCGGCGATCGAGCACCCGCTAATCGACGCGATCGGCCACCCGACCGGCCGCAAGATCGAGCGCCGCGAGCCGTACGCGCTCGACATCGAGCGCGTGATCGAGGCCGCCGCCCGCACCGGCACGATGATCGAGATCAACGCCTCACCGGACCGCCGCGACCTCAACGAGGTCAACGCGCGCGCGGCCGCCGCGGCCGGCGTCCGGATCCTCATCAATTCCGACGCCCACGCACCGGCCGAGTTCGACCAGCACCGCTACGGCATCGCCACCGCCCGGAGGGGCTGGCTGACGGCCGCGGACGTGGCCAACACGCTGCCGTGGAAGGAGTTCGCGCCGCTGCGCAAGCGCGCGCGGTAGCGCCGGCAACGTCAACTGCGGCTGGGTAGGGCGCTGGAGAGCCAGCGTTTCGTCGCAATCGTCGGGTCGGTGGTTGGGAGTGCGACGAAACGCTGGCAACAGAGGACGAACGTCGCATTCGCCGGCGCGGGCGACGCGATCGCGACGAAATACTGCTGGCGCGTGTGGATTTCGTCGCAGGATCGGATTCCGCGGCGCGACTGCGACGAAACCCACGCCACAGGTGGGTTTCGCAGCAACGATCACCGTCGGCGTCGCCATTGCTACGAAACCCACACGCCCGCCGGCGCACCAGCTCCCCTACCCAGCCGCAGTTCGTAAGAGCCGCGGCAACAACTCGGTCTCCACCACACGATCGACCGCCGCAACCCTCCACGGCGCCAGCAGCTCCGCGGCGCGCGCCGCGTAGCTCGCGACCGGATCATCCAAAGCGACGCGGATCGCCAGCGGATCGCTGACCAGCCGCGGGTCGAGCTGCCGCGCGAGCGGCAGCGCGGCGTACGGTCCCGGCGACGGCGTCGTCACCAGGACGCAGCCGTCGGCGAGCGCCTCGAGCTGCGCGATCCCGTAGTCCTCGCGGCGCGGGGCGGTTATGAACACGCGAGCGCGGCGCAGCAGCGCGCGGTACTCGTCGCGCGGGATCAGCCCCGTGTAGCGGACGCCCGGCTCGTCGCGCCCCGTAAGGCCAGCGACGACCAGCTCCTCGGCGTCACGCCGGGCCGCCCGCCATGCCGCCAGCACCCGGTCGAGGCCCTTCTTCTCCGGGTTCGCGCCGTACGTGATCGCCGCGATGTCGCGCGCGCCGGGCGTGCCCGACGGCTCTACCGGGACCGGGACGACGACCGCGTCTGCGCCGGAGACCGGCGCCTCGGCCAGGCCGCCGGCGCTCCACGGCACGAGCAGCGGCGCGGCGGCCAGCCGGCGCCGCTCGACCGGCCGCTGCCAGATCCCGTGGCGGCCGGGGCGGTTGCCGGCCGCGGGGGCGTCGAACCGGATCGCGCCCGGCCGCGGGGCGAGCAGCGCCGCGGTGACCGACGAGTAGAGGACGGCGCGCGGGCGCGACTGCGCGAGCGCGCCCGCCGCGGCCCGCCGCGCCGCGATCGCCCACGCGAGCTCGATCAGCGCGAGCGTCCGCCACTCCCGCGGGCGGCGCGCCGCCGCGATCGTCACCGAGGCGCCCGCCCGCCGCAGCGACGCGGCCAGCTCCGCGTCGGCCTCGCGCAGGCCGACGGTGCCGCCGAGCGAGACGAGCAGGACGTCGGTCACGGCGTCTGGAGGAACGAGCCGCCGAAGCCCGGGGTGCGGACGAGCTGGATCGGGTGCACGGGCGACGTGCGGTCGATATAGAAGCGGACGCCGTCGCGCTCCTCGATCGCTGCGACCGCCGACGCCTGGCGGCGCAGCGCGAGCGCCCAGATGATCCAGAACCCCGCCCCGATCGAAGCGACCTGCGGCTCGAACACCGCCGCGATCGAGGCGCCGAGCGTCGCGAATAGCAGCGGCCACAGGCGGTTGATCAGCGTCAGCCCCGGGCGCAGCTCCGGCAGCGTGGTCTGCGAGCGCGCGTTCAACAGCAGCCGCCGGATCGGCGGCGAAGCCTCCGCCCGACGCCCGAACCAGATCCCGATCACCACCGATCCGCCCCACCAGAACGCGCTGAACAGGACCAGCGTGCGGTCGTACTCCCGCGACAGCCCGATCACCGCGAGCGCGGCCAGCAGCGTGGCGGCGCCGGCGCTGAGGAGGACCGTCGCCCGGAGGAAGTCGCCGAACCGCACCGGCGCTCAGTCGAGCAGCGCCTGGAGCATGTCGCGGACCCCGTCCGTCCCGTCGACCATCACGTCGGCCTCCTGCGCCAGAGCGGAGGGGCCCTCGTCCGAACGCACGCCGACGCGCACCGCGGTGCCGAGCCGGCCCGCCTCGACGAGCTCGCCGAGGCCGCGGAACGCGTCGAGGTCAGTGGTGTCGTCGCCTGCGTAGAGCGCCGCGGCGAGGTCCCGGTCGCGCAGCAGCGAGACGATGCCGGCGCCCTTGTCGATCCGCACCGGCGGCCGGATCTCGAGCACCTTGCGGCCCCAGTGCGCGGTGAAGCCGGCCTGCTCGGCGCGCCGCGCGACCTCCTCGACCGCCGCCTGCGCCTCGTCCTCGTCCGGCACGCCGCGCCAGTGCAGCGCGGCGATCGCCTCCTTGTCCTCCAGCCGCACGCGCAGCTTGCGCAGCGGCTCGTCGAAGGCCTCGTTGGCGAACGCCTGCACGCGCCGCGTCCACGCCTGCAGCTCGCGGTCCAGCTCGGGGGCGGTCGCGCCGGGGCGCAGGACCTCCGACCCGTGCGAGCCGAGGTAGGCGATCGAGCCGAGCGAGACGATCCGCCGCGCGTCGGACGCCCGGCGGCCGGAAACGCACGCCACCACGCCATAGCGCCGCGCGACCTCGATCAGCGGCCGCCGCGTGCTCTCGGGCATGTGCGCGTCGTCGGGATGCTGGACGATCGGGGCGAGCACCCCGTCGACGTCGAGCAGCACCGCCGACCGCTTCGGCGCGGCCTTCAGTGGCTGCAGGATCTCCGTGAGGGTTCCTGTCGGGCCATGCACTCGAACTAGTATGCCGCCCGATGCCAAAGGACCCGATAAAGGGCGATGGCTGGGCCGTCGCCTCCCTGACGGATCTCGGCGAGGGCCCGGGCTTCCGCAAGATCCGCTCGGCGCTCGGCGTCACCGCCTTCGGCGTCAACGCGGTCGTCCTGCCGCCCTCCTACCAGACCCACGGCCACTTCCACGAGCGCCAGCAGGAGCTCTATCTCGTGCTCGAGGGCGAGATCGAGTTCCAGTTCGGCGACGACGAGCGCCACACGCTCGGCCGCGGCGGGATCGCGCGGGTCGACCCCAAGACCGTGCGGCGGCTGCGCAACACCTCGCCCGACGCCGAGGCGGTGTACTTCTGCGTCGGCGGCGACGGCGGCTACGTCGGGCGCGACGGCACCAACGTCTAGCCGCGCGCCTTCAGCAGGTCGCGGATCTCGCCGTCCGCGAAGCCGGGCTTGCCAAAGACGATCGAGATGATCGGCGTGACGACGTCCTCGACCAGGGACGTGACGACCGCGCCGAACGCGGCGCCGATCACGACGGCCACGGCGAGGTCGATCGCGTTGCCCCGCAGGATGAAGTTGCGGAACTCCTTGACCATCAGTAACCCGCCCCGGGATCGATCGGCGAGAGCAACGCGTCGCCGTTCGCGAAGCGGGTGACGTTCTCCTGCACGTGCCGCGCCAGATAGCGCCGCAGCGTCGCCGTGGGGTTCGCGATGTGCGGTGTGATCAGCGCGCGTGGCTCGCTCCACAGGGGATGGCCGTCGGGCAGCGGCTCGGGATCGGTGACGTCAAGCGCCGCGCCGGCGATCGCGCCGCGGGCAAGCGCGTCCACCAGCGCGCCGGTGTCGACCAGCGACCCGCGCGCGACATTGACCAGCCACGCGTCCGCGCGCATCGCCTCCAGCTCGGCAGCGCCGATGATGTGCCGGGTGTCCGGCGTGGCGGGCGCGGCGATCACGACGTGGTGGGCGCGCGGCAGGACCTCGCCGAGCCGGTCGGCGGGCAGCGTGCCGCCCCGGCCCCGGCGGGTCACCGCGAGGACCTCGACGTCGAGCGGCGCGAGCAGACCGATCAGCGCCCGCCCGATGCCGCCGGCCCCGACGATCGCCACCGTCGAGCCGTCGAGCGGCTCGGCCGGCGGCGCGGTCCAGGTCGTCGCCCGCGCGCAGTCGGCCAGCCGCCGCGCGCCGGCGAGCATCAGCGCCAGCGCGTGTTCGGCCACCGGCAGCCCGTAGGCGCCCGCCGCCGAGGTCCACCGCCGGTCGCCGTCCACGCGGGCCAGCCACGTCTCGACGCCGGCGGACGGCAGCTGCACCCAGCGGACGCCGTCCGGGAGCGCGTCCGGGAACGACGCCGGGTTCGAATCCAGCCAGACGAGCGCGGAGGCCTGGTCCAGCGGCCCGATCCGCCCGCCGGCCGCGGAAACGGCGTCCTCGATGGCGCGATCGGACTCGGGAGCGACGTGCACGACGGGTTGCATGCTGCGAACGTACCCGTCCCCATGGCGACCGTCCCGCTCCTCTCGGCCCGCGACATCGCGAAGTCGTTCGGCGGGCGCCTCGTCCTCGACGGGCTCGACCTCGAGGTCGCCGACGGCATGCGCGTCGGCATCCTCGGGCCCAACGGCGGCGGCAAGTCCACCTTGCTCGCGATCCTCGCCGGCGAGGAGCATGCCGACGGCGGCACCGTCACCCGGCGGCGCGGGCTCGTCCACGCGTTCCTGCCCCAGCACGTGCCCGGCGACGAGCGCACGCCGCTCGCCTGGGTGGCTGCCGCCCGGCCCGAGCTGGCGGCGCTGGACGCGGAGCTGCACGCTGTCGAGCGCCGGCTCGCCGACCCGGCGCTGGCCGCCGACCTCGACGCCATGACCCGCGCACTGGGCCACCAGGAGCGGCTACTGGCGCGCTGGGACGAGCAGAGCGGCGACCGCGCCGAGGGCGAGGCGCGCGGGCTGCTCGACGAGCTCGGCGTGCCCGAGGAGGCGCTGGCGATGCCGACCAGCGAGCTCAGCGGCGGTCAGCGCAAGCTCGTCGCGCTCGCCGCCTGCCTGGCGCGGCGCCCGCACGTCCTCATGCTCGACGAGCCCGAGGCGCACCTGGACATGCACCGGCGCGACCTGCTCGAGCGGATCGTCGGCGACGTCGACGGCGCCGTGCTGATGGTCTCGCACGACCGCCACCTGCTCGACGCGTGCGTCGGCGCGATCGCGGAGCTCGACCGCGGGCGGATCCGCATCTGGCCCGGCGGCTACTCGGCGTACGCGGTCGCCCGCCAGCTCGAGCTGCAAACGCAGCAGCAGCAGTACGTCACCCAGCAGAAGGAGATCGCCCGGCTGGAGGAGGCGGTCCGCCGCTTCCGCCACTGGGCCCACATCACGGTCAACCAGCGGGCGGCCAAGCAGGCGCGCGTCAAGCAGATGCAGATCGACAGGATGGAGAAGGTCGAGCGGCCGGTGCTCGAGCGCCGCAAGATGGGCCTCGCGCTGCGCAGCGGCGTGCGCGGCGGCCAGCGGGTGATCGCACTCGAGGGCGTCGACGTGGCGTTCGACCCCGACGACCCCGTGCTGCTCGACGTCGAGCTGGTGATCGGCCGCGGCGAGCGGGTCGGCGTCGTCGGCCCGAACGGCGCCGGCAAGACCGCGCTGCTGCGGACGCTCGGCGGCACGCTGGCGCCGGCGGGCGGCGAGCGCTGGATCGGCTCCGGGATCGAGGTCGGCTACCTCTCGCAGGCGTCCGCCGGGCTGCCGGCGGACGCCAGCGTCATCGACGTGCTGCGCGCGGGCCGCTCGATGGCCGAGGACACCGCGGTGCGGCGCCTGATGGCGTTCCTGTTCGACTACGAGCAGGTCCGCCGCCCGGTCCGCACGCTCTCGGGCGGTGAGCGCACGCGGCTGGCGTTCCTGCTGCTGATGGAGGACGCGCCGAACTGCCTGCTGCTCGATGAGCCGACCAACCACCTCGACATCGACTCGATCGAGGCGCTCGAGAACGCGCTCGAGCACTACGACGGCACCGTCGTGGCGGTCTCGCACGACCGCTACTTCCTCGACCGGATCGCCGATCGCATCGTGGTCGTCGCCGACGGCGCCGCGCACGCGTACGAGGGCGGGTGGTCGGCGAACTTGGCGCGCGTTTGAGTTCAGGGTCGCGGCCGGGCGGGAACGCTTCCGGTATGGCCCGCTTCCGCCGAGGACCCGACACCCCGACCGACCTGAGCAAGCGCTCTTGGCTCGGCGCGCTCAAGCGCACCGTCAAGGAGTTCAGCCACGACAACGGCACCGACTGGGCGGCGGCGCTCACGTACTACGCCGTCCTGTCGCTGTTCCCCGCGATCATCGCGCTGATCTCGATCCTCGGGCTGGTCGTGGACCCGGCGACGATCACGCGCGTGATCACCGACGTCGTGTCCTCGCTCGGGCCGAAGTCGGCGACCGACACGTTCAAGGGCCCGATCGAGCAGATCTCCTCGAACCGGTCGGGCGCGCTGCTCGGCCTGATCTTCGGTATCGCCCTGGCCCTGTGGACGGCCTCGGGCTACGTCGGCGCGTTCATGCGCGCCTCGAACGTGATCTACGGGCGCGAGGAGGGCCGGCCGTTCTACGTCCTGCGGCCGCTCCAGATCGCCGTGACGCTGGTACTCGTGCTGATGGCGGCGCTCGTCGTGCTGTCGCTGGTCGTCACCGGCCCGGTCGCGAGCGCGATCGGCGGCGCGGTCGGCCTCGGCGACGCCGCGGTCACCGCGTGGAACATCGCCAAATGGCCGGTGATGCTCGTCGTGGTGATGGTAATGCTGGCGGTCCTCTACTGGCCCTCGCCGAATGCCAAGTCGGCCGGCTTCCGCTGGGTCTCGCCCGGCAGCATCCTCGCGGTGGCCGTGTGGATCGTCGCCTCCGCCGCGTTCGCGTTCTACGTCGCCAACTTCGGCTCCTACAACAAGACCTACGGCGCGCTCGGCGGTGTCATCTGCTTCCTGGTGTGGATGTGGATCACGAACGTCGCGGTCGTGCTCGGCGCGGAGCTGAACGCCGAGACCGAGCGCGCGCGCGAGATCGAGGCCGGCGTCCCGGGCGCCGAGGAGGACATCAAGGCGCCGTACCGTCGCGAGCCTGACGCCGTCGAGAACTGACGCTCAGCTTTCCTGCGTGCCTCGCCGATGATGGAGGGGCATGCAGGGATCGACCGTTCGGGCGCTTGTCATCATCGGGCTCTGCGCCGCGGTCTCGCTCGCCGGCGCGCGCGTTCGCGCGGGCGTCGCCGCGAGCGACGGGCCCGAGATCACGCCGGCGATCCGCGCGCAGACGCTGCACTTCGCCCCCGAGGTCGCGCCGGCCGACCAGGCGTGGATCCTCACGGCGATCGCCACCGCGCGCCCCGAGGCCCAGCGCCTGATCGGCGAGGTCGACGGCCTCGTCGAGGTCCGCACCGATCTGACGGGCGGCGCCGCGATCGGCCTCACCCACTTCAACGGACACAACCTGTCGATCAACTTCGACCGTGCGCGGCTCAACGGCGACCGGGCGATCGACCGCAACATGGTGGTCCTGCACGAGCTCGGCCACGTCATCGATTTCGTGCTGGTCGACGACAAGACCGTCGCGCGGCTCGACGCCGGCATCCCGCCGGTCGGCGCCTGCCAGTCCGAATCCAAGGACTACGGCGAATGCACGGCGGTCGAGGAGCGGTTCGCCGACACGTTCGCCAAGTGGGCGCTGCGCGGGCGGTTCTCGCTGGCCGGCTCCGGTTACGGCATCCCGACCCCGCCCTCGCTCGACGACTGGGGCTTGCCGCTCGGCCGGCTGGCGATCCAGCTCGACCCGACGGCGGCCTGATGCTCGTCAGCTTCGTGCTGCTGTGCTTCGTCAGGGAGCGGAAGGCGGGCTCGCGGTTCGTGCGGGACGCGGGTTGAGCAGCGTCCGCGCCCCGAGCACCGGGCCGATCACGGCCGCGAGCCACAGCCACGACACGCCCCACGGGTCGAGGAGGTCCTCGCCCGCGAGCAGCACGATCGCGACCGACACGAGCGGGTAGGCGAGCAGCGGCAGGTAGCGCTTGGAGATGCCGGCGCGCCGCGCGGCGACGATCACGCCGATCCACGAGGCGATCCCGACCCAGACGCCGCCGTTGTCCTGCACCACCGCCCGCTCGAGCAGCACCGCGGCCCACGCGATCCCGAGCACGAGCCAGACGATCGGCTTCACGTCGCCCTTCCAGACGACGTAGGCGGCGACGCCGAGCGTCGCGATCACCAGGAACACGAACGCGGTCCCGGCGACCGCGCCGGCCACCAGCCACCCGACCGTCGCGGCGATTGCACCGGCCAGACCGCCGCGCAGTGCCGCGGTCACTGTCTTCGCCGCCCGCTGGCGCCGGGTGAGTGCCGGGGCCGGCATGACGAGCGCGCTCATGTCACTGAAGGTAGCGCCTGCCCTCGGTGTCGCTCAACGGGCGCGGCCGGCCGCGCCTGGCGGCCGGCCGTCACGCCGTCGCGAGCTCAATGCCGGTGCTTCTGCTTCTTGCGGTCGGCGAACCGCAGCTTGTATACGGACATCGTGTCGCTCACATTCCTGATCCTCGCCTCGCCGCCGGCGCCGAAGAACGCGCCGGTGCCGCCGGTGATGGCGACCGTGAACGGGCCGCTGTCGCCCATGCCCTGGACCTCGATCAGGCCCTGCAGCGTGATCTGCCCGCGCCGCAGGCTGAGCGTGGCCACGCAGTGCAGCGTGAGCACGTCATAGGGTGGCGTGGCCTCCGTCACCACGCAGACGACACCGCTCTCGCCGACCTCACGGCCGTGCCGCGAGAGCAGCTCCGAGATGACGAGCTCATCGCCCAGCGAAGGTCCGGGAGCGCCGAGATCGAGGAAGTCCGACTGGTTCTCGGTGGCCACGAGCCGCAACGTGTTCTTGTGCTTCCCGTTTGCCGCCGCGACCGTCGAACCGAATGCCAGCATCGCGCTGACCGCGATCACGAGCGCTGCCGCGTGGATCCCGAACTTGGTACGCACGCTTCTCGCCCTCCTTTCCGGGGCCGGTGTGTGAAAAGGCCGCGGGGTGGGGGCGGGGACCGGCCTCGGGGTCGCGAAGCTCCCGTCATCGTGACGCCGTCGACGCTAGTCTCGAGTGTTCAGAGGGTCAAACCAGCCGGTCGGCTTCTGTACACCCGTGCTTGCGTTTACGCGCCTCTTCCTGCCGGTGCTCGCCGCGCTCGCGGTGTGGCCGGCCGCGGCCGACGCGCGCTACGGCGTGGGAATCGCCGAGCAATCGCCGGCGATGTTTGCCAGTCCCGCCTGGCAGCGCCTCGGGCTGCGGCAGGTGCGCTACCTCGTGGACTGGGACTGGCAGCGTACGGGCCAGGAGCCCGTGGTCGCGGCGTTCATGAATACGGCGCGCGCCCACCGGCAGCGTGTTCTCGTGACGTTCAACGCCCACCGCGGCTGCTATGACGGCCGCCGCTACTCGCGCAGCCTCGTCTGCCGGCCGCCGAGCGCCCGCGCCTATCTGCGGGCGTTCCGGCGGTTCGACGACCGCTTCCCGTGGGTGCGCACCTACTCGGCCTGGAACGAGGTCAATCACATCTCGCAGCCGACGTTCGGCAGACCGGGGCTCGCCGTGCGCTACTACCGTGTCCTGCGCCGCGAGGCGCGCCGGCGGCACTTTCGCGTGATGGCCGCCGACGTCCTCGACACGGCCAACATGGGGCGCTACCTCCGATCGTTCCTCCGCCGCGCGCCAGGCCGCCCCCGGCTTTGGGGCCTGCACAACTACCAGGACGTCAACCGGCGCACGTCGGGGGACACGCGGCTGATGCTCGCGACCGTCCCGGGGCAGGTGTGGCTGACCGAGACGGGCGGGATCGTCAAGTTCGGCTCGAGCGGCCAGTGGCCCTACTCCGAGGCGCGCGCCGCGAACCGGACCCGCTGGATGTTCAGGCTGGCCAACCGTTATGACACCCGGCGGCGCGGCACTCGCTCGCGGATCGCGCGCGTATTCATCTACAAGTGGATCGGCGGAGGCGGAAACTTCGACGCCGGGCTGGTGAACGAGGACGGCACGCCGCGCCTCGCCTACCGCGTCGTCCGCAACCACGTCCGTTGACCCAATGCTCGGGTCAGGGGCCCCGCAAGTCCCACGAGCGTCAGGCCGGACTGGCTCCGGCGCGCCCGTTCTCGATCGCGAAGGTGCCCACTGTGGAGGTCGTGGCCGTCGGCTGCCTCACCGTTGTCACCACGCGATACTCGCTGGTCCAGGTATCGGGCGTCAGCGTGCAGCGCACGTAGCCACGTTGGTTGTTGCGGAAGATGATGTGCGGGTTGGCGGGGTCGTCCGGGCCGCGGGTGGTCGGCGTGGCCGGGTCGCCGTTGGTGGACACCGACGTCCCCATGAACTCGGTCCCCACCGGGGGGCTCGCGAGGTCCCGGTAGTCGCCGGGGATATTGCGGAGCCAGTTCGAGTGCGAGTCGCCGGTCAGCACCACGGGGTTTGACGTGCGCTGCTCGACGATCCAGTCGAGGATCCGCTGGCGCTCGGCGACATAGCCGTCCCAGCTGTCGACGACCGTATTGGGGACGCTGTAGTGGGGCGGGGCGCCACCGGTAGCGCGGTTGAACGGCGCGAACCCGGTCTGCTGCGCGAGGACGTTCCAGCGCGCCTTCGTCGTCGCGAGCTCCTCGAGGAGCCAGTCGCGCTGCTCGGCGCCGAGCATCGTGTGCTCGGGGTTCAAGTCGTCCGGGCAGTAGCCCGACGGGTCTCGCTGGTCGGCCGTGCACAGGGCCGGCTGGTCCGAGCGGTGCTGGCGGCCGTCGAGCACGTTGAACGTCGCCAGCTTGCCCCAGTGGAAGCGGCGGTAGAGCTGGAGGTCGGGACCCTCTGGCTTGCGGGCGCGCGCGAGCGGCATGTGCTCCCAGTAGGCACGGTACGCGGCGGCCCGGCGGGCGCGGACCTGCTCGATCGGGACGTCGGGGTCCAGGTCCAGGTCGGCGTAGTTGTTCTTGAACTCGTGGTCGTCCCAGGTGACCAGCCACGGGTGCGCGGCGTGAGCTGCCTGCAGGAAGGGGTCCGTCTTGTACTGCCCGTGGCGGATCCGGTACTCGTCGAGCGTCCGGATCTCGCGCGCGGGGGTGTGCGCCCGCACGGCCCTGGCGCCGCCCTCGTAGATGTAGTCGCCGAGGTGGATGACCGCCTCGATGTCTGAGGAGCTCGCCACGTCCGCGTACGGGGTGAAGTGGCCGTCCGCGAAGTGCTGGCAGGAGACGAACGCGAACGTGACGGCCTCGACCATCGAGTTGCCGGGTGGCCCGGTCCGGGTGCGTCCGACGGGGCTGATCTCGCCGCCGGCCATGAACCGGTACCAGTACTCACGTTCGGGCGGGAGCCCGTCGATCTCGACGCGGACGCTGTGCGCCTCGTCGGGTAGGGCCACCGCCGTCCCGTGCCGGTCGATGTGGCGGAACTCGTCGTCGTGGGACAGCTCGTACTCGACCGCGTAGGGCTCGGCCGGCAGGCCGCCGCCGACCACGAGCGGGTTGGGCGCGAGCCGCGCCCACAGCACGAAGCCCTTCGGCGTCGGGTCGCCTGAGGCGACGCCGAGGGTGAACGGGTAGCTGTCGAAGCTCGGCTGCGCGAGCGCGCGATCGCTCGCAAGCCCAGCGAGCGCGATCCCGGCGGCGAACGATCCGCCGGTCTTGAGCAGGGTCCGGCGGCTGATCCGCCGGTCCCAGTCACCAGAGATGGCCACGGCTGGTCTCCTTGGCGTCGGGGGGAGAGAGACACAGCCGACACTCCTCGACCTCGGACAGCGTGCCTACGCCCGTCGGGGTGAAACCACTCACCCTGCGCGGCCCTGCACCCGCACGTCGAGCGGGCCGAGCAGCTTGACGTCGACGTCCCGCGCACCTGGTACGAAAGCTAACCGCCTGGCGCACGCGTCGAACCTCAGATATGTAGTAGTCCCAGCGGAGCGGCACAGGATCGAACCTGCCGACCGTGGAGCTGCCGCCGACGTATCGGGTTGCACCCGCCGCGCGGCGGGTAGTACGAACCGGCGCCCGTACGGGCGCAGGGGGAGTGACTGCCACTCTTGGCACACGGCGTGTCCAACGAACGGATGACGCCCGACGGGGCGCGGTTTGGCGACGGCAAGACCGGCCGCGTGCTCCTTCAGGTGAAGGACCTGGAGGTCTCCTACGGAGGCGTGCGCGCCCTGCGTGCGATCTCCGTGGCGGTTCCGGCAGGCGAGATCGTCGCCGTCCTCGGCAGCAACGGCGCCGGCAAGACCACGCTCCTACGCGCCATCTCCGGGATACTCCCGCTGCAGCGCGGCACGATCGACGGCGGCTCGATCGAGCTCGAGGACAAGACGCTGACCGGGCTCGACCCGGCGGCCATCGTTCATGCGGGGGTGGTGCAGGTCCCGGAAGGCCGGAGGATCTTCGGAGACCTGACGGTCGCAGAGAACCTGCGCGCGGGCGCCTGGGGGCGCACTGAGCGCCACGGGCGTGCGGAGGCGTACGCCCGTGTGTACGAGCTCTTCCCGCGACTGCACGAGCGTCGTGCGCAGCGGGCGGGCTTGCTGTCCGGCGGCGAGCAGCAGATGCTGGCGATCGGCCGCGCGTTGATGTCCGAGCCGCGGCTGCTGCTGCTCGACGAGCCCTCACTGGGGCTCGCGCCGCAGCTGATGGAGCGCATCGCCGAGACCGTGAGGACGATCAACCGTCAAGGCACCGCGGTCGTGCTGGTCGAGCAGAACGCCGCGATGGCGCTGGAGGTCGCCGACCGCGCGACGGTGCTGGAGGTCGGTGAGGTCGCGGTGGAGGGCTCCGCGGCCGATCTTTCGCGCAGCGACGACGTGCGCGAGCGTTATCTCGGCCTCCCCGGCGTCGGACGCGCGCCGGATGTCGGCGAGGTCGCCGCGGTGACGCCGGTGACCGGCCGCCGCGAGGCCCGGCCGCTCGCCGTGGAGGGCGTGACCGTGACCTTCGGCGGCCTGACTGCGCTCGACGAGGTCTCGCTCGCCGTCGAACCGGGATCCACCCACGCGGTCATCGGCCCGAACGGCGCCGGCAAGTCGACGCTGCTCAACGTGCTCACCGGGGTCTATCGGGCCAGCAGCGGTCGCGTGCGCTACGGCGACACGACGCTGACCGGTCTGCGACCGCCGCGGATCGCCGCACTCGGCGTCAGCCGCACGTTCCAGAACCTCGCGCTGTCGCCCGCCTCGACGGTCGCCGAGAACCTGCTGCTCGGGCGCCATCGCCTCTCGCACGCGGGCTTCGTGACCGCCGGCCTGCGACTGCCGGGCGCGCGGCGCGAGCAGGCCGAACAGCGGCGCATCGTGGCCCGCATCGCCGAGCTGATGGACCTCGACCGCTACCTCGAGACCCCGCTCGCGTCGCTCGCGTACGGCGATCGCAAGCGCGTCGAGCTGGCGCGCGCCCTGTGCGCCGAGCCGACATTGTTGCTGCTCGACGAGCCCGTTGCCGGCATGAACGCGAACGAGTCGCAGCAGATGGCCAAGACGATCGCGCAGGTCCGGGAGACGCTCGGCATCTCGGTCGTCCTCGTCGAGCACGACATGGCGTTCGTGATGGGCCTTGCGGATCGCGTGAGCGTGCTCGACTTCGGGCGCCGCATCGCCGACGGCACGCCGGCGGACGTCCAGCGAGATCCGGAGGTGTTGCGGGCGTACCTCGGGGTGGGGGGCGACTCCGACCAGGGCGTCGGCGAGGAGGTTCAGGAGGGGACATGAGCCAGTTCTTCGAGCTGCTTATCAGCGGCCTGTCGCTGGGCTGCATCTACGCGCTGATCGCCATGGGTTTCGTGGTGGTGTTCAAGGCGACCAACGTCGTCAACTTCGCCCATGCCTCGATCCTCATGCTGGGCGCGTACCTCGTCGCCCGCTGGCATGACCGGCTCGGGTTCTTCGGCGCCCTCGCGCTGGCAGCGCTGACCTGCGCCGTCGTCGCGGCGCTCATCGACATCGTGCTGGTCCGCGCGCTTCGCCGCCGCGGTGGCGGGCAGGACACGTTGGCGATCCTCACGATCGGGATCAACGTCCTGCTCGGCACGGCGCTCGCTCGGCAGGTCGGCACCGACCTGCTCCCCTCGGGAGCGCCGTGGGGCTCGGACGTCACGCACCTGCTCGGCGTCACGGTCCCGCAGACGCGCATCGCCGCGGCTGTCATCGCGGTCGCGCTCATGTGTCTGTTCTGGCTCGCGTTCACGCGGACGGGATGGGGCGTCGCGATGCGTTCGGCCGCCTCGGACCCGGAGGCCGCGGCCCTGATGGGCATACCGCTCGGCCGCGTGGCGTACGGTGCCTGGGCGATCGCGGGCGCGCTGGCGGCGATCGGCGGCGCATTCTTCACGAGCTTCCCCGCAGCGGGCGTGAACAACGCGACCGGCCTGTTCGCGCTGACCGCGATTCCGGCGGCCGTGCTCGGGGGCCTGGACTCAACGGGCGGCGCCGTGGTCGGCGGCCTCACGATCGGCGTGGCCACGACGATGGCCGCCGGCTATCAGGATCAGATCGCGTTCCTGGGGCGAGGCCTATCGGAGGTGGTGCCGTACATCGCGCTGCTGATCGTGCTCATGTGGCGCCCGTCAGGGGTCTTCGGCAGCCGGGAGATCAGCCGTGTCTGATCGCCGCCGCCTCCTCATGCGCCTGCTGGCCGTGGGCCTCGTGGCGCTCCTGTTGTGGCTGCCGCAGTACATCGAGGCGTTCTGGCTGCAGACCGGGCTGTTCGCGATGTCGGCGGCGATCGGCGCGATCGGCCTGCAGCTGCTGGTCGGGGTCACCGGGCAGCTCTCGCTGGCGCACGCCTTCTACCTCGCGGTCGGTGCATACGGCTACTGCTTCCTGGCGGGCGGCGACCAGCCCGGCGCGCTGCAAGCGCCCTCGGGGCTCGGGCTGCCGACGTGGCTGGCGATGGTCGGCGCGGTCCTGTTCGCGGGGGTGCTGGGCGCGCTGTTCAGCCCGATCGCGGGCCGGCTCCGCGGGATCTACCTCGGCCTGGCCTCGATCGGCCTCGTCTTCATCGGCCAGCACATCCTCTTCAACGCGAAGGGTGTCACCGGCGGCTTCAACGGTCGCGACGCCGAGCCGTTCAGCATCTTCGGCTTCAGCTTCTCCAACAGCCATCCCGACAACTTCGTCGTCTTCGGCGTGCCGTACGGAGGCCTGGAGCGCCTCTGGTACCTCGGCCTGCTGCTGGTCGGGATCTCCTGGTGGTACGCGCACAACGTCACGCACTCGCGGCCCGGACGCGCGCTCCTGACCATCCGCGACAGCCCGATCGCAGCGGCCGTCATGGGCGTCAACGTGCCCGTCTACCGGGCGGCGGCGTTCACGGTGTCCGCGATGTACGCCGGTCTCGCCGGCGTCCTACTGGCGCTCGCCTTCGGCCGTATCGTCCCCGACTCGTTCGGCTTCCTGCTGTCGATCGACTTCCTCGTGATGATCGTTGTCGGCGGCCTCGGTTCGATCAGCGGCGCGGTGGCCGGTGCGCTGCTGGTCAGCGCGCTGCCGCAGGTCTTCGACCACTACAGCAGCAGCCTCCCGCTCATGGGAGCCCCGGGCGGCGGCGGGCTCCAGCCGGCCGAGGCGGCGCGCTTCATCTACGGCGCGGCCGTCGTCGCCGTCCTGATCTTCGCCCCCGACGGTCTGTCCGCCCTGGGTCGCCGGCTCGCGGGCCGGCACCGAGCGACGTCGCCACTGGTCCGCACCGACTCGAAGGAGAGCACCGCATGACTCGTTCGCTGAAAGTCGCCTGCACCTGGATGGCGGTGGTCCTCGTGGCTGCCGGCCTCGTCGCCTGTGGCAGCAAGGGGGAGGAGGCCTCGTCGGGCGACGGCGGGGGAGACATCAAGGCGGGCCCAGGGGTTACCGCCACCACGATCAAGCTCGGCGCTCTCACCGACCTCAGCGGCGTCTTCGCCCCGCTGGCCGAGCCGCTCACGCAGGCCAACCAGCTGTATTGGAAGGAGCGCAACTCGCAGGGCGGCGTCTGCAAGCGCAAGGTCGAGATCGAGATCAAGGACCACGGCTATGACCCGCAGAAGGCCGTCGTGCAGTACCGCGACTTCTCCGCGGGCGTCCTCGGCCTGCAGCAACTGCTCGGCTCGCCCATCACCGCCGCGCTCCTGCCGACGCTCAAGCAGGACTCGATGATCTCGTTGCTCTCGGCGTGGCCGTCGTCGCTGCTGATCAACGAGAACATCATCATCGTCGGCACGACCTACGACGTGGAGATGATCAACGGGCTCGACTACCTCAAGGACAAGGGGAAGATCAAGTCCGGCGACGCGATCGGACACCTGTACTTCGAGGGCGAGTACGGCGAGAACGGCCTCAAGGGCTCGAAGTACTTCGCCTCCAAGAACGGCATGAAGGTCGTCGAGCAGAAGATCAAGGCGACCGACGAGGACATGTCCGG
>DATDKF010000412.1:0-2134 GCA_036520135.1 Solirubrobacteraceae bacterium | reverse complement strand
CAAGCGCGACGGTGGAGATCGCGACTGGCGAGGAGGATCGCGAGCTGGTCGTCGGCCCGTACCGCAGGCCCGGCGAGGCCTCGGTCGCGACGCCGGCGCGAAGCGACTCGCCGGCCGCGGTGAAGTAGATCGCGCTCGTCCGGATAGATCAGGACGCGGCGACGGTCCGCTCGCTCTGTGCGTCCTGCCGGAGTGGATCGCGCCGCCGATGGGGGATCGCGACGGTTGCTGCGAGCGCGACCAGGGCCGCGATGAGGCCGAGGGCGAACGCGCCGGTGAACCCGCGCTCAGCCGGGAAGCCCGGCGCCACGACTCCGGCGCCGATGATCACCGCGGCCGCGACCTGCGTGCCGAGCGCGGCGCCGGTGGCGCGGCTGACGGCCGTCGTCGCCGCGAAGACGGCCGTGCGTTGCTCGCTGACCGCACGGACCACCAGATTCGTGAGTGCGGCGAACGCGAGTCCGATGCCGAAGCCCAGCGGCACATTGGCTGCGACGACTGAACCGACGGATCCGTGGTCGAGAGCGAGCCAGGCATAAGCGACTGCGGCCGCGACCGCTCGGGCGCTGACCAGGATCCGCGCTCCGGTCGCCCGCACCAGCGCGCCACTCGCCCACCCGCCGACGACGATCGCCAGCGCGCCCGGTAACAGGACGAGGCCCGTCTCGGCGAACGTCAGGCCGAGCCCGTAGCCGGACGCCGGGGGAAGTCTCGCGATCTGCGGCACGACGACGCCGGAGATGAACAGGGCGAACCCCATTGCGAACGAGACAAGGTTCGCGCTCCAGGCCGGACGGCGGGCCAGGAGCTGCATGTCGACGAGAGGCGCGGAGGCTGCCCGCTCGACGACGACGAACCCGGCGAACAGCGCCGCCGAGAGAGCGATGAGGGTCACGACCCGTGCAGAGCTCCAGCCCCACGTGTTGCCCTGGGAGATCGCGAGCAGAAGGGCTAGGAGTGCAGTCGTCAGCAGCACGGCACCTACCCAGTCGGGTCGGGGCGAATCGCGCGGCGGCGACTCCGGTACGAACGCCACCACGGCCAGGAGCAGCGCGCCCGCGACCGCGAACATGAACCAGAACACCGCGGCCACCGAGACGCTCTCGACGAGCACGCCGCCAAGCAGCAGGCCGACGGCGGCGCCGCTCCCGGCCGCGGCCACGAGCAGTCCGATCCAGACGGGCGCGCGACCCTGGGGCTAGATCGCGGGCCAGCCCCACGGCCAGCGGTGCGAGCCCCGCGCCTGCGCCTTGCAGCACTCTGCCTGCGATCAACGCCGTCAGCGAGCCCGCCAGCGCGCAGACGAGCGTACCGATCGCGAACGCCCCGACCGAGAGGAGCAAGAAGCGCCGTTACCCGTACACATCCCCAAGACGGCCCGCTATCGGCGCGGCGGTGACGGCTGCGAGCAAGAAGCCGGTTAACAGCCATGTGGTCGCCGTGAGGGAGGCCCCATAGGTCTGCTGGACCGCCGGCAGGATCGGGATGATCATGAACTGCTCGAGGCCGAGGTCGAGCGCACCGACGGCCAGCACGCAGGCGACGAAGCGCTCACTCCGCGAGTTAGGGATGAGGCGTGTCATGACTGTGGTGGCGTTCCGGTTCGACTGGGGCGCCACCGGATGCCGTCACGTCCCATCGGATCGGTTCGTTGGGATCGGCGGGCGCCCGCCACGGAGGAGCCTCGACCGCTCGAAAGCCGCGCGCATCACCCGGTTCGGAGGAAATCCGCCATTGCGACGATGCGGCCGGGCGACGCCTGCCGCCCGGAGTCGCTCGCCCTCTCTGATCTCGTTCCACGGTCCTCGGCGGGCCGACTCCATCCCATCGGGGCGATGCCGGACCGCATACCCGGGCGGGACACTGGGGCTCGGGTGTCGGCGACCGCCGGGACCGAGCTACCAGCAAGGAGCGGACGCATGTCGATGGAGATGGCAGTCATCACATTCGAGGGCACGCACAACGCCGAGCGGGCGCTGAGTGGCCTGCGCGCGTCGCGGGACGACGCCTGGCTGACCGAGGTCGCGGTGCTCGAGCATCACCTCGGCGGGCGATACTCGATGAAGGCCACGACGCCCGAGTACGGCGAGAAGGGTCACGTCGGGGCGGGCGCGACGGCGGGTGGCCTGACCGG
>DATDKF010000411.1:0-4564 GCA_036520135.1 Solirubrobacteraceae bacterium | reverse complement strand
GAGCGCCGCGTGCTGGAGTCCGGCGGCCACGAGGTCGTCGACACGCAGGCGCTCGGCCTCGGCGTCGACGACGCGTTCGACCTCGCCGTCGAGCGCGACGCCGTCGCGATCCTCGCCGGCCCGATCATCGCGCTCGACCGTGCGCACCTCTCGCGTCTGCAGACCTGCCGCGCCATCGTGCGCTACGGCGTCGGGCTCGACAACGTCGACATCGACGCGGCGACCGAGCTCGGGATCGCCGTCGGCAACGTGCCCGAGTACGGTCACGAGGAGATCTCCAACCACGCGATCGCGCTGCTGCTGGCGCTCTATCGCAAGCTGTTCGCCTTCGACCGCTCGGTGCGGCTCGGCGGCGCCGACATGCCGCCGCCGGAGTCGGTCGCGCGGCTGTCGCGCTCGACGCTGGGGCTGGTCGGCTTCGGCCGCATCGGCCGCCACGTGGCCCGCAAGGCGCAGTCGTTCGGCGTCGAGGTCGTGGCCTACGACCCGTACGCCAAAGCCGAGGTGGCCGACGCGGCCGGCGTGGAGCTCGTGGAGCTCGACGCGCTGCTGCGCCGCGCCGACTGCGTATCGCTGCACGTGCCGCTGACGCCCGAGACGCAACACATGATCGACGTCTCGCAGATGAAGCACGGCGCAATCCTGATCAACATCGGGCGCGGCGGCCTGGTCGACGAGGATGCGCTCGCCGCCGCGTTGCGCTCCGGCCATCTGGCCGGTGCCGCACTCGACGTCACGGAGATCGAGCCGCTGCCGCTCTCCAGCCTGTTGCTCGACGCCCCCAACCTGATCCTCACCCCGCACGTCGCCTGGGTGTCCGAGGTCGCGCTCGAGGACCTGCGGTGCTTCACCGCCGAGGCGGCGCTGCGGCTGATCGGCGCGCGAGAGCTGGTGGCGGGCTGATGGACCGCTTCATCCCCGGCCGCGCCGGTGTCTCCTTCGCCGCGAGCCTCGCCCGCCGGCCCGACCGCGTCGCCCGCCGCGCCGTCGGCCTCGCCGGCGGCCTCGCGCGCGCCGCCGCCGGGACCGGCGAGGGCGCTCCGCGCGGCGACCGCCGCTTCGTCGATCCCGCCTGGTCGGACAACCCGGTGTTCTCGCGGCTGGTCCAGGGCTACCTGGCCGCCGGGCGCACGCTCGACGGCGTCCTGGAGGACGCGAAGCTCGACGTCCAGGACGAGCGCCGCGTGCGCTTCGCGCTGGAGAACCTCCACGACGCGGCCGCGCCGAGCAACTACCTGCTGACCAACCCGGTCGCGCTGCGGACCACCGTGCAGGAGCGCGGCGCCAACCTGGTGCGCGGCGCGCGCGCCTTCGCGAGCGACATGGCGTCCTCGCCGCGGCTGCCTTCGAGCGTCGATGCCGACGCGTTCGACGTCGGGGTCGACGTCGCCGCCACGCCGGGCTCGGTCGTCATGCGCACGGAGCTGTTCGAGCTCATCCAGTACGCCCCGCAGACCGGCATGGTGCGTGCCGAGCCGGTGCTCTTCGTCCCGCCGATGGTCAACAAGTACTACCTCGTCGACCTGGCGCCAGAGCGCAGCCTGGTGGAGGCGCTCGTGCGTGCGGGCCAGCAGGTGTTCGCGCTCTCCTGGCGCAACCCGACCGCGGAGCAGCGCGACTGGACGCTCGACACGTACGCGGGCGGCGTGCTCGAGGCCGTCGAGACGATCACCGCCATCACCGGCAGCGATCGCTTCCACCTGGCCGGCAACTGCTCGGGCGGCGCCTTGGTCAGCGCGCTGGCGGCGCGCATGGCCGTGCGCGGCGAGCTCGACCGGCTCGGCTCGATCATGCTCGGCGTCTGCGTGATCGACTCCGAGCGCGCGGGCACGGCGAGCGCGTTCATGGGCCCCGAGGTCGCCAAGCTCGCGGTGGAGGCCGTCGACCGTCGCGGCTACCTCGACGGGGAGGCGCTGCAGTCGTTCTTCGCCTGGCTGCGGCCGAATGACCTGATCTGGCACTACGTCCAGAACAACTACCTGCTCGGCCGCACGCCGCCGGCCTTCGACATCCTGTTCTGGAACGCCCACACCACCCGCATGGCCGCCGGGCTGCTGCGTGACCTGGCCGACCTGGCGCTCTCCAACGCGCTTGCGAAGCCGGACGCGATGGAGTTGCTCGGCACGCCGATCGACCTCGGCGCGGTGACGACCGACGCCTACGTCGTCGCCGGCGTCTCCGACCACATCACGCCGTGGGAGAACTGCTACGCGACCACGCAGCTGCTGGGCGGCGACACGCGCTTCGTGCTCTCCCGCAGCGGCCACGTCGCCGCGCTGGTCAACCCGCCCGGCAACCCGAAGGCGCGCTACCGCGTCGCCGACGACGGCGTCAACCCGCCGGCGGCCGAGGAATGGCTCGACGGCGCGAGCGAGCGCTCGGGCACGTGGTGGACGGACTGGGCGGCGTGGCTCGGCGAGCGCTCCGGCGATCTCAGGCGCGCGCCGAAGCGCGCCGGCAACCGCCGGCACCCCGCGCTCGGGCCGGCGCCGGGCACCTACGTGCTGGAGGACTGAGGCAGGACCTTGCCCGGATTGAGGCGGTCGGCGGGGTCCAGCGCGCGCTTGAGCGCGCGCATGACCTCGACGGCCTCGCCGCCCTGGGCGCCGAGCGCGCGACGCTTACCGAGGCCGACCCCGTGCTCGCCCGTGCAGGTCCCGCCCGCGGCGATCGCCCGGTCGACGATCCGCTCGTAGACGGCCTCGGCGGCCGAGCGGTCCTGCGGGTCGTCGGGGTCGATCAGCAGCATCACGTGGAAGTTGCCGTCCGCGACGTGCCCGAGCAGCGGGGCGGGGAAGGGCAGGCCGGCCACGTCGGCGATGGTGGCGTCGATCGCGGCGGCGAGCTCGGAGACCGGGACGCAGACGTCCGTTGTGAGGGCGCGGCAGCCCGGGCGCAGCCCGATGCCCGCGAAGTAGGCGTTGTGGCGGGCGCGCCACAGCCGCGAGCGGTCCTCGGTCCGCACCGCCCACGCGAAGTCGTCGCCGCCGTGCTCGCGTGCGAGCTCCTCGACGTAGCGGGCGTCCTCCTCGACGCCGGCGGTCGAGCCATGGAACTCGAGGAAGAGCGTGGGCGCCTCGGCGTGCACGAGCTGCTCGTGCGCGTTGATCGCGCGCATCATCGTGGCGTCCAGCAGCTCGCAGCGCGCGATCGGCACGCCCGACTGGACGATGGCGATCGCGGTGCCGACCGCGTCCTGGGTGGTCGGGAAGGAGCAGACGGCGGCCGATATCGCCTCGGGGATCGGCCGCAGCCGCAGCGTGAGCTCGGTGATGATCCCGAGCGTCCCCTCCGATCCGATGAAGAGGTGGGTGAGGTCGTAGCCGGCGCTCGACTTGCGTGCGCGCGTGCCGGTGCGGATGATGCGCCCGTCCGCCAGGACCACCTCGAGCGCGAGCACGTTTTCGCGCATCGTCCCGTAGCGGACGGTGTTGGTCCCCGAGGCGCCGGTGGCCGCCATGCCCCCCAGCGACGCGTCCGCTCCCGGGTCGACCGAGAAGAACGCGCCGTCGCCGCCGATGCGCTTCTCCAGTGCCGTGCGCGTGACTCCGGGCTGCACGGTGGCGTCGAGGTCTTCGATGCTCACGCGCAGGATCGCGTCCATCAGGCTCGTGTCCAGCGCGACGCCGCCCTCGACGGCGAGGATCTGACCCTCGACCGACGAGCCGGTGCCGAATGCGACGACAGGGACGCCGTGCTCGGCGCACGTGCCGACGACCGCGGCGACCTCCTCGGTCGAGCGCGGGAACGCGACCGCGTCGGGGGGCGCCGGCGGGAACGCCGACTCGTCGCGCCCGTGGAGGTCCCGGACGGACTCCGAGGTGGACAGGCGATCGCCCAGTAGCGCGGCCAGCGCGTCGATCGCCTCCTCCACGTTGCCCTTCACCGCGCCGAGGGTAGTAGACCCGCCCGCCCGCACACATAGGATCCCGGCATGCCGCCCGTCTGGTGGGGACGACCCTTCGCCGAGATGCGCTGGCAGGCCGAGTTCGTGCGCCTGCTCGCCGACCCGATCTATCTCGGCGGCGGCCGGCCGCGCGGCGACGGCCGCTCGGTGGTCCTCGTGCCCGGCTTCGCGGGCGGGGACTGGACACTCTCGCACCTGTCGTTCTGGCTGCGCCGCACCGGCTACCGCCCGGTCACCTGCCACATGCTCTTCAACGCCGGCTGCGCCGAGCGCGCGCTCGCGCGCGTGGAGCAGCGGGTCGCCGGGCTGGCCAAAGCCGAGGGACGGCGGGTAGCCGTCGTCGGCCACTCGCGCGGCGGGCACCTCGCCCGCGCGGCCGCCGCCCGCCGGCCCGAGCTCGTCTCACACGTCGTCGCGATGGGGGCCGGCCTGGAGTCCCAGTTCGATGCCGCCGCGCCGGCCCTCGCCGCCGTCGCGGTCGCCCGCGCGGTCGAGAGCCGCAGCGGCAGGCGCGGATGCATGACCGAGGACTGCGGGTGCACCTTCACCGCGGGCTATCGGGCGCCGTTCCCCGAGGACGTGCGGCTCACGAGCATCTACTCCAAGGGCGACGGGATGGTCCGCTGGTCATCGTGCGTCGTGCCCTATGCCGACAAC
>DATDKF010000410.1:0-6025 GCA_036520135.1 Solirubrobacteraceae bacterium | reverse complement strand
TGGCCAGGAGGATGACCGCGCCGGGGCGGTCGTAGCGGCAGCGGCCACTCCCTACCAACGGCGCCCGCACGCGGACCTGTCGTCGTACACGCGTCCGTAGACTCCGGGGAGAGTGGACGACCGGTTCTCCGCGGGCCTGTGCGCCAGCTGCCGCCATCAGAAGGTGGTCCGCAACACCCGCGGCTCCTCGTTCTCGATGTGCCTGCGCGCGCGGACCGAACCCGCCTACCCCAAGTACCCGCGCCTGCCGGTGCTCGCGTGCGCGGGGTACGAGCCCGTCAGACCCGGCGATGACCCAGGCGGGCGAGCTCCTCGTGATGCTGGGTCACCCGCTGCTTGACCGGGTCGTCGTCCGGGCGGGCGTGCACGAGGCCCCACATCGCGTCGGCCGCCTGCTCCGCCGTCTCCGGCGTCGCGCGCTCGCGCATCAGGTCGACGAGCGCCAGCTCGAGACGCTCGATCTTCTCCTCCGCCGTCCCCTCGCCCAGGGCGGGGAACGGGATGCCGCGCAGGTGATCGTCCCAGGCGCCCTTGACCATGGCGAAGCGGTTGCGGAGTGCGATGGCGTCCGACATGCGAGGGGCGAAGATACCCGAACGCGCGAGCCGTATCCTGTAGTTGCGTGAGCACCTTCCGGCGCCTGCTCGGGTTCTTGAATCCCTATCGCGCCGGTGTCGTGTGGTCGCTGGTGCTGGCGGCCCTTGCGATGGTCGCCACGGTCGCCATCCCGTGGCTCACGGGGCGGGCGATCGACGGGCTCGACGCGGGCGACGAGGGCGACCTGCGCCGCTACGCCGAGCTGATCGCAGTCGCCGCGCTGGCGCGCGTGGCGCTCTCGGTCGCGCGCCGGCTCGTGGCCGGCCGGGTGTCGCTGGCGATCGAGTTCGACCTCCGCAACCTGCTGTACCGCCACCTGCAGTCGCTCGAGCTCGCGTTCTTCGACCGCCAGCAGACCGGCCAGCTGATGTCGCGCGCCACCGTCGACCTGCAGTCGGTCCGCTTCTTCCTCGGCTACGGGCTGATCTTCATCACCCAGAGCGCGCTGACGATCCTGCTCGCAGCGGCGGCGATGTTCGCGCTGGAGCCGGGGCTCGCGGCGCTCGCGCTGTTCCCGGTGCCGTTCGTCGTGCTCGTCGCCACGCGCTACGGGCACCGCTCGCGCCCCGCGCTGCAGGAGGTCCAGCAGCGGATCGCGGAGCTGACGGCCGACGTCGAGGAGAACGTCTCCGGCGTGCGCGTCGTGAAGGCGTTCGCGGCCGAGGACCGCCAGCTCGAGCGCTTCCGCGGAAGCGTCACGCGCGTGTTCGACCAGTCGATGTACGCGACGCGGCTGCGGGCGTTCTACAACCCCTTCATCGGCTTCTTGCCGAACCTCGGGCTCGCGGTGATCCTGCTGTTCGGCGGGCGCCAGGTCGTCAACGGGTCGCTGACGCTCGGCGACTTCACCGCGTTCTACGCCTACCTGCTGATGCTGATCAACCCGATGCGCCAGCTCGGCGTCGCGCTCGGCCTGGCGCAGCGGGCGACGGCATCGGGCGCGCGCGTGTTCGAGCTGCTCGATCGCGAGCCGCGGATCGTCACTCCGGCGGGTGCGCCGCCGTTGCCGGAGGGGCGAGGCCGGGTCGAGCTGCGCGGCGTCCGCTTCGCCTACGAAGGCGCGCCGAAGCCGGCGCTGCACGACATCGACCTCGTGGTCGAGGCGGGCACCACGGTCGCGCTCGTCGGCGCCACCGGATCGGGCAAGTCGACGCTCGTCCAGCTGCTCGGCCGCCTCTACGACGTCACCGAGGGGTTGGTGCTGATCGACGGCGCTGACGTGCGCGAGGTCGACCTCAGCTCCCTGCGGCGGGAGATCGCGGTCGTCGACGACGACCCGTTCCTGTTCTCTGCGACCGTCCACGAGAACATCGCCTACGCGCGACCAGAAGCCACGCGCGAGGATGTCGAGCTCGCCGCCGAGCGCGCCCAGGCGGCGGGTTTCATCGCCGAGCTCCCCGCCGGCTACGACACGCGCGTGGGGGAGCGCGGGCTGACGCTCTCAGGCGGGCAGCGCCAGCGCGTCGCGATCGCCCGCGCGCTGCTGGCCGACCCGCGGATCCTCATCCTCGACGACGCCACCAGCTCGGTCGACGCCTCGACCGAGCAGGCGATCAAGGCCGCGCTGCGCGAGGTGATGGCCGGGCGCACGACGTTCGTGATCGCCCACCGGCTGTCGACGATCGCGCTGGCCGACGACATCGTGGTGCTCGAGGGCGGCACGATCGCGGCGCGCGGCACGCACGGGCAGCTGCTCGACCGCAGCCCGCTGTACGCCGAGATCGCCGACAAGGGCCTGCCCGACCAGGTATTCCTGAACCGCAAGCCGCGCGAGGCGGCAGCCGGGCTGTGACCTCGCGCCGGGACGAGATCGTGCGCCGCTGGCGCGCGACCAGTGGTCGCGGCCGCAAGCTGCGCGGGCTGCTCGTGCTGCTGCGCCCGTACCGCACCCGCACGGTGCTGATGTTCGTGTCGCTCATCCTCGGCACCGCCGCCGCGCTCGCGCCGCCGCCGCTGGCCAAGCTGGCGATCGACGAGGGGATCACGCCCGGTGACCTGACGACGCTGACGTGGGTCGTGATCGCGTTCCTGGCCACCGCGCTCATCTACTGGGCGGCCACCTACGTCCAGACCTATCTCGTCGGCTGGGTCGGCCAGCGCGTGCTGCAGGACCTGCGGATCCAGCTGTTCGCGCACCTGCAGACGCTGTCGATCGGGTTCTACTCGCGGCGCCAGGCGGGCGTGATCATCTCCCGCCTGACGAATGACGTGCAGGCGCTCGACCAGCTGGTGTCGGACGGCGTGGTGACCCTGTTCGGCTCGACCCTCATGCTCGTCGGCACGGCCGTGATCCTGCTGGCGCTCGACCTCGAGCTGGCGCTGCTGACGTTCCTGGTGTTCCCGGTGCTCGCGCTCGGCTCGCTCGGCTTCCGCGTCGTGTCGGCCAACGCCTACCGGCTCACGCGCGAGAAGGTCGCGGCGATCACCGCCTACCTGCAGGAGAGCCTGTCCGGCATCCGCGTCGTGCGCACGTTCGCGCAGGAGCGCCGCCACCTCGAGCGCTTCAACGAGCTCAACGAGGACAACTACGACGCGAACATGAAGACCGTCTACCTCAACGCCGTGTACTTCCCGGGCGTCGAGCTCCTGTCGGCGGTCGCGACCGCGGGGATCCTCCTGTACGGCGGCCTGCAGGCGATCGACGGCGACGTGACCGTTGGCGTGCTGGTCGCGTTCATCGCCGCGCTGAACAACTTCTTCGACCCGATCCAGTCGCTCTCGCAGCTCTACACGACCTACCAGGCCGGCATGGCGGCGCTCGACAAGATCTTCGAGCTGCTCGACGAGGAGCCCGACCTGCGCGACCGGCCGGGCGCCGTCGAGCTCGACCGCATCCGCGGCGAGATCGACTTCGAGCACGTCACGTTCGCGTACGGCGACGGCGACCCGGCACTGGTCGACGTGGACCTGCACGTCCCGCCGGGCCAGACCGTGGCGCTGGTCGGCGCGACGGGCGCCGGCAAGTCGACGTTCGCCAAGCTCGTCGCGCGCTTCTACGACCCGACCGCGGGCGTCGTCCTGGTCGACGGACACGACCTGCGCGACGTCGCGGCCCGCTCGCTGCGCGCGCAGATGGGGATCGTGCCGCAGGAGGCGTTCCTGTTCAGCGGCACGATCGGCGACAACATCGCGTTCGGCCGGCCGGGCGCGACGCCCGAGGAGATCGAGGCGGCGGCGCGCGCCGTCCACGCCCACGGGTTCATCGCCGCGCTCGAGCACGGCTACGACACGCAGATCGGCGAGCGCGGCATCCAGCTCTCGGCCGGCCAGCGCCAGCTCGTCGCGTTCGCCCGCGCGCTGATCGCCGACCCGCGCATCCTCGTGCTCGACGAGGCGACGGCCAACGTCGACATCCACACCGAGGGCCTGATCGAGGCCGGCCTGCGGCGCCTGCTCGCCGGCCGCACGGCGATCGTCATCGCCCACCGGCTGTCGACGATCCGCACGGCCGGCCGCATCGTCGTGCTCGACCACGGCCGGATCGTCGAGCAGGGCACACACGACGAGCTGATCGCCGCCGAGGGGGCCTACTGGCGGCTCTACCGCGACTGGGCCGAGCAGGCCGCGGCGGTGTGAGGGGAGCGGGATCGACCTCGCGGTGAGCTGCCTGGCGAGTTGACCGTCGTATAGGAGGCAAAGTCGCCAGACGCCAAGCGCGGCGGCCGATCCTGCTCCCTTAAATGCCCGAGGTTCGCCAAGCCCGCCAACCCGCCGGGGTCAGCCGATCTTCTCGAGGTCGACCGCGAAGACGAGCGTCTCGTTGGGGCCGATCGGGCCCGAGCCCTGCGGGCCGTAGCCCATGTCGGGCGGGATGATCAGCAGGCGGCGGCCGCCCTTGCGCATCCCCACCATGCCCTGGTCCCAGCCGGGGATGACCATCCCGGCGCCGAGCTGGAACGGGAATGCCTGGCCGCGGTCCCAGGAAGCGTCGAACTGCTCGCCGGTCGACCACGAGTTGCCGACGTACTGCATCGTCAGCGTGTCGCCGGGCTTGGCCTTCGGGCCCGTCCCCTTGACGATGTCCTTGATCACCAGCTGAGTGGGCGGGTCGCCCTGCGGCTTGACGATCTTGGGCTTCTTCTTCGTGTTCTTGCCGACGCCCGCGACGATCTCGTCGACGTTCGCGGGCGCGGCCGTCGGCGTCTCGGTCGGCGTGGACGTGGCCGCGGTCTCCGAGTCGGAGGAGTCGTCACCGCCGCAGGCGGCGATGCCGGCCCCGAGCAGCAGGGCGAGGGTGAGGCTGAGGAGCTTCGCGCGCAAGGTGAAGCTGCGGGGCAGGGACTCGAACCCCAACTACCAGAGCCAGAATCTGGCGTGCTGCCAATTACACCACCCCGCAATGGGCGGCGCCCAGTATAGGAGGCGCTCCGAACCGGTGCAGCGGCCGCCCGTCAGCGCCGTCTTCCATTGCCCGCGTCTCGCGCTACCTTTCGTCCGACGCGGCGCCAGGAGGCGGCGCAGGGACGAGCGTTATGCCAGAGGGCGGGAACGGATCCATACAGCTACTCGAGGCCGACCCAGAGCTTGCTCGGGGCGTCGATCCGCGGCGGATCCGCGAGATGTCGCCGCGGCTGTTCGTGCGCACGGTGGACATCCCGCGCGGGCCATGGAGCCCCGGCCGCACGCTCATGGGCGGCAGCAACCCGATCGGGCTGCTGGTGCTGCACGGCCTGCTCGTGCGCGAGGCGACGGTCGGCGACCACCCGTCGGCCGAGCTGCTCGGGCCGGGCGACCTGCTGCGCGCCTGGGAGGATCGCGACGCCGAGGTGCTGCTCCCGCGCAGCGTGCGCTGGAGCGCCCTGAGCAACGCCCGCGTCGCGGTGATCGACCACGCCCTGGCCGTGCGCGCCGCGCAGTGGCCGGAGATCTTCGCCCAGCTCGTCGAGCGCGCCGCCCGGCGCGCCGAGCGGCTGGTGATCATGCAGGCGATCGGCCATCTCACGCGCGTCGACGACCGGCTGCTGGCGCTGCTGTGGTGCCTCGCCGAGCGCTGGGGCCGCGTGGTCCCAGACGGCGTGCTCGTCAACCTGCGCCTGCCGCACCGGACGCTGGCCGGGATGGTCGGCGCCCGCCGCCCGTCCGTCACCACCGCGCTCGGTCAGTTGATCGCGCGCGGCGAGGTCGAGCGCCGTCCCGACGGCGGCTGGCTCCTGCTGGGCGACCCGCCCGAGGCGCGTCAGCGCCCCGTCGAGGACCACAGCAGCATCGCGTTCGAGCGTCACACCGCTTAGCGAACGTTCTCAGAGCATCGGCGGTTGGCCGCCCGTCCCGGGGAAGGGACGGACGGCCTGCCGCTCGCGCCGCCAATGCCCACTGGGCCCAGGGCGGAGGGGTGCCCTTGTTCGCAGGCAGAGCGGGGGGTAACCGCTCCGGCGACGGCGAGATCGTTTCTTGAGGCGAATGGTACGGGAACGGAGCCTTAGAGGCT
>DATDKF010000409.1:0-26219 GCA_036520135.1 Solirubrobacteraceae bacterium | reverse complement strand
GCGGCCACGCCCGACATGAGCGTCGAGCGCGTGCCGTACGCGGGCATCGCGACGCGCGCCGTCGCGCTGGCCGCCGACGTGGCGATCGCGCAGGTGATCGTGTTCGCCGGCGGCGCGGTGATCGCCCTGGTCGGCTCGCTCATCGGCGGCTTCGACATCGACACCACGTTCGAGCGGGTCATCGCCGGAATTGCCTGGGCGCTCGTCGTCGGCACGTATTTCATCCTGTTCTGGTCGACCACCGGGCAGACGCCCGGGATGCGGGCGATGGGACTGCGCGTGCTGGCCGCGGACGGTAGGCCGCCGGGAGGCCTGCGGTCGGCGCTGCGGCTCGTCGGCCTCGGCCTGGCGATCATCCCGCTCGGCGCCGGCTTCCTGCCCGTGCTCGTCGACGACCGGCGGCGTGCGCTGCAGGACTTCATGGCCGGGACCGTCGTGCGCTATGACGTCACGACGGGTCCGCGAACACGGTCGCCCAGTCCCGCTTGACACGTGTCGTTCCAGCAGGCGAGCTCAGTGTGACTTCCTCGTCAGGGCTTTGTGCTCGTCACAACGGGCCGCAGCGCCGCCGCGGATTACCGCGGCGGACGCACGGCGACAGGATGGGTCGGCTCAGGTCTCGATCGCGCCTGGGCGCGTCAGCGCCCAGATGACCCAGAAGTTGAGGCCGATCAGCACCAGCGACCAGATCGGGTAGTACGGGATGAAGAAGAAGTTCGCGAGCGCGCTGAGCATCGCCAGCATGATCGCCGTGACTCCCGCCCACGTCCGGCGCGCGAACAGGCCGAAGCCGGTGGCCAGGATGACCAGCCCGAGGATCAGGTGGATCCAGCCCCAGGCGCTCACGTCGAGGTCGAACGTGTAGTTGCGCGCGACGACGTAGAACTCGTCGTTGAAGATCGCGACCAGCCCCGCGAGGGCCTGGAAGACCCCGATCATCACCATCACCGACGCCGCGAACACCACTCCGCCCACGGCCCACCCGGACACCTGCTGGCGCCCCTGCCCGCTGTCGTACTCGGTACTCGCCATAGATCAATCTCCTTTCAGGCGCCACCATGGTCAGACGGGCTCGGGTGACCTGGCATCACCCACCTTGGGTGATCTCATGTCACCCGGTCGTGCGCGACGGTTACCGGTGATGGAGGACTACGAGATCCGCGTTCGCGGCCGCGTCAGCCCGGCGCTCCTCGCGCGCTTCGAGAACATGAGCTCGCAGGTCGAGCCGGTCGAGACCGTGCTGCACGGCCCGGTCCGCGACCAGGCCGAGCTGCACGGGATGATCGCGCTCATCCGCTCGCTGGGCCTCGAGCTCGTCGAGGTCCGCAAGCGGCCCGGGACCCGCGCCTGAACGTCAGCGCGGGCCGAGCAGCGTGAGCTCGCGCGCGCGGCGTACGGCGCTGCGGCGGTCGTCGACGTCGAGCTTGCGGTAGATCGCTTTCAGGTGCGTCTTGACCGTGTTCACGGAGACGAACAGCTCGGCGGCGATCTCCTGGTTGGACAGCATCGTCGGCAGGAAGCTCAGCACCGCCGCCTCGCGCACGGACAGCGGCTCCGGCAGCGTCGCGACGGGGCGGTCGTCGCCCCGCTGGTCGAGCGCCCCGAGCAGGTCGTCCAGCAGCGCGCGGTGGCGGCTCGTGCCCGCGCGCCGGTGGCGCCGCAGCAGCGGCGCGATCGAGGCGCCGTGCATGAGGAACGGCCGCTTGATGCCGCCGGCCTCTGCGCCGTCGAGCGCTCGCTCGAGCGCCGCCGCGGCGGCGGGCGTGTCGGCCAGCACATCGGCGGCGAGCGCCAAGACCACCCACGCCTCGATGCGCGTGGTCCGCAGCACCGGGCCCGCGCCGTCGAGGTGGGGCGAGAGCACGGCGAGCGCGGCCGCCGCATCGCCGGCGCGCAGACGCAGCCGCGCGCGCACGACGGCAACCTCGTCGCTGGTGTTCCCGTCGAGCACCGCGTCGGCGTCCTCCACGTCTCCCGACGCCGCGACGACGGTCGCCTCCAGCCCGGTGAGCAGCCCGCTGACGGCCGGCATCATCGGCCAGCCGTCGAGCCACTGGCGCGCCTCCTGGAGGGTTTCGAACGCGGGCTCTGGCTGCCCGCGCGCGGCCAGCAGGCGCGCGCGCTGCAAGGCGCTCACCGCTCGCAGCGGCCGGTCGCCGGACGCGTGCAGCCGGTCCGCGGCGCGCTTGATCTGCTCCTCGGCCTCGTCGAGCCGGTCGCGCTGGAACGCGACCGCGCTGAGCGTCGCCGCCGTGATGCCGATCGGCCACGTGCCGCCCCAGCCGCGCCGGTGGGCGAGCGCCTCCGCCTCGAGCGCGAGCCGCGTCGCGCGCTCGAGGCGCCCGCGCAGCATCGCCTCGACGCCGAGATAGGCGATCGCCAGCAGGCTCAGCCAGTCGCGTCCGGCGGCGGCCGCCGCGCCGCGGGCGGTCTCGAGGTCGCGCCGGGCGCGATCGAGGTCGCCGCTCCAGAGCTCGGCGATGCCGAGCTCGGTCATCGCGAGCGCGCGCAGGTCGTCCGGCGCGGCGTCGTCGTCGTAGGAGCCGTCGCGCTCGAGCATCGTCCGCGCGTGCTGCATCGCCGCGTCCGGGTCGCCCCGCAGGCGCCCGCGCATCAGGCCGACCGCGGCGATCGCATGGTCGAACGCCCCGCGCCGGTCCGCGGGCACGCGTTCGCGCCCGGCGCGCGCGAGCTCGAACCAGTGCCGCGCGGCCGGCTCGTCGCCCGCGCTCACGTGCACGCCGGCGACCGCGAGCGCGACCTCCGCGTCGCGGCGCCGCAGCTCGTCCGGCATGCGCTCGAGCACCGGCCCGACGGCTTCGAGCTCGCCCTCCAGCAGCAGCCGCACCCAGTGGCCGCCGGCGACCTCGCCGACATGGTCCCAGTCCCCGGCCGCGGCGGCGTGGCGGATCGCCTCGAGCGGGCGCTCGTGGGCGGCGAACCAGCGCGCGGCGCGACGCTCGAGCTCCGGGATCTCGTCCGCGGCCTGGAAGCGCAGCTCGGAGCGCAGTAGCTCGGCGAACAGCGGATGCAGGCGGTGCCACCGTGTCTCGCCGGCCGACGACAACAGCGCGTGGTCGCGCTCGAGCTGAGCGAGGATGCGCGCCGAGTCGGTGCGCCCCGTGAGCGCGTCCGCCAGCTCGGCGTTCGCCGCCTCGACGATCGACAGGCGCAGCAGGTACTCGCGCACGTCCGGCGGCTGCTGCGCCAGCACCTCCGCCAGCAGGTAGTCGGCGACCGTGCTGTCGTCGCCCGCGAACTCGGCGACGAACGCCGACGGATCGGGATGCGCGCGCATCGTGAGGGCGGCGAGCCGCAGCCCGGCCGCCCAGCCCTCGGTGCGCTCCCACAGCATCTCGGCGACGTGGGACGGCACCTCGATGCCGGACACGGCGAGCAGCTCCTCGGTCTCCTCGAGCGTGAACGCGAGGTCGGCCGCGCGGATTTCGGTGAGCTCGCCGGCCACGCGCATGCGCCCCATCCGCAGCGGCGGGTCGACGCGCGTCGCGACCACGATCCGCAGCGCCGGCGACGGATGGCGCAACAGCCGGTCCAGGTCGTGCAGCGCGGCGCCGTCGCCGATCTCGTGCAGGTCATCGACGACGAGCACGACCGGCTCGTCGCGCTGCTCGAGCGCGTTGACGAGCGCCGGGAGCACGAGCTCGGCGTCGTCATCAGGCTGCACCATGAGCGCGTCGATCGGCTCGCCCAGGTTGGCGCGCCGGAGCGCCTCGAGCACCCCGCGCCAGAAGCGCCGGCGGTCGTTGTCGACGGGGTCGAGCGACAGCCAGGCGGTCGGGCACGCGGTGCGATCGGCGACCCAGGTACTGAGCAGCGCGCTCTTGCCCGCGCCCGCCGGCGCGGCGACGAGCGTGAGCGGCGCGCGCGCCCCGGCCTCGAGCCGTGCGGTGAGCCGCGGGCGGCGCACCATCGCCGCCGGCACGTGCGGCGGCAGGAACTTCGTCGCGGCGAGTGCCACGGGCGCGGTCCGCTCCTCCTGGGTTCCTGACAGCTGCCTCGCCCCTTCCCCGCCGGTGTACTGCGCCTGACAATAAGGGTCGCGCCCGGCGAAATGCAAAGGTCAGGGAACTGGTGCAAAGGGCCCGACGACGTCACCCGATACGGGTGAGGCGCCGTCACCCCCTCGCGCGCAAGGATCGGCGCGTCCACGACGAGGAGGAAACGAGATGTCGGATCTGGTCGCTATCGCCTATCCCGACCTGGCGACGGCGCAGGAGGTGGCCGCGAACACGGCTCAGCTCCAGAAGTCCCACGAGATCGAGCTCGAGGACCTGGTGATCGTCGAGCGCCGCGCCGACGGCAAGATCAAGCTGCACCAGCCGTCGCTGGCCGGGACCGGGGCGGTCTCGGGCGCGCTGTGGGGAGGTCTGATCGGCCTCATCTTCTTCATGCCGCTGCTCGGCATGGCGATCGGCGGCGCGGCCGGAGCGGCCGGCGGCGCGCTCAGCGACTACGGGATCGACGACAACTTCATGAAGGAGCTCGGCAGCGAGCTCGACGAGGGAAACGCGGCGTTGCTGCTGCTCATCCGCAAGGTGTCGGTGGACAAGGTCCTGCCGCAGATCAAGATCCCCGGCAAGGTGCTCCAGACGTCGCTCGACAAGGAGAGCGAGGAGCGGCTGACCGAGGCGCTCGCCGCCGCGGGCTCCAGCTAGGCACTGCGGGAAACCGGTCGAGGTCGCGCGCCTCACCCCGCGTGGGTGAGGCGCGCTCACCCGGCAGCGGCAGATCGTCCTGCCGTGGCCGCTGATCCGCCCGAGACGCGCTGGACGACCGATCGCGTCGAGGCGTTCAGCGACGGCGTGTTCGCGATCGCGATCACGCTGCTCGTGCTGGAGATCGGCATCCCGCCCGAGCGCTTCGACGATCTCTGGCGCGCGCTGGGGGACGAGTGGCCGTCCTACCTCGCGTACGTCACGAGCTTCTTCACGGTCGGCGGCGTGTGGCTGGCGCACCACCGGCTGTTCGCGGAGGTGGAGTTCGTCGACCCGACGCTGATGCGGCTGAACATCCTGCTGCTGATGGCCGCCTCGTTCCTGCCGTTCCCGACCGGGCTGCTGGCGGAGGCGTTCCACGCGTCGCGCGACGCCGAGCGCGCCGCGGTCGTCGTCTACGGCGCCACGGCGCTGACCATCGAGCTGCTGCTGGCGGCGGCGCGCCACCACGCCGGCGTCGGCACGCCCATGCGGCGCCACGGCTTCCCGGCGGCGCTGTACGTCGTCGCGATCGTGATCGGGATCCTCGTCCTCCCGCGGCTCGCGGCCGTCGGCTACCTGCTCGTCGCCGCCCGCGCGGTGCTCGGGCCGGAGGGCGAGGGCGGGCTCGTGCGGCCCGTTCATCGCTGACCCCGCCACTGCATCTGCGGCGAGCCGTAGACCGCCGCGATGACCATCACGATGCCGAAGCCCCACAGCCACGTGAGCATGGCGAAGGCGACGCCGATCGCGCCGTAGCTCGCCGCCGACGATCCGATCGCGTGCGGCATGTAGACGGCCGTCCACGCGCCGAGCGCCGTGATGCCGACGGCGGTGAGCGCGGCCTGGAGCAGCAGTCGCCGGCCCGGCACGCGGCGGCCGAGCAGAAGGTACGGCGTGACCAGGCCGATGGTGAGCGCCCCGCCGATCGACAGCAGCACCGAGGCGAGCCCGTTGAACGTGGAGTCGAGCAGCGGGTGCAGCAGCCCGTAGAGCGCGAAGAACGCGATCCACGCGAGGCCCCAGCCGGTGCCGCGCAGCCCGCGCGACTCCAGCGACCACGTCTCCTCGTAGAGCCGCTGCAGGCGCCGCGTGAACGAGAGTGTCGAGACGATCAGGACGATCACGCCCAGCGCGGTGATCGTGGCCTCGTCGGTCGGCGTCGAGAACGCGGTGCGCACGGTTTCCGCCGCGGCGCCGGTGAGCCGGAAGCGCTCGATCAGCTCGTCGGCCAGCGACTCGTTCCCGGGCTGCGCCGTCTCGATGACGATCAACAGCGGGATCAGCGCGCCGAACGCCTGCGCGCCGAGCGCCAGCGAGCGGTCGATCAGGTTGAAGCGCAGGAGCGGATCGACGAGGAAGTGGACGAGGCGCTCAACGCCATCGACGAGGGCGGTCACCTCACTGCGCGGGTGGCGCGCGCCCGGGCGCGCGGGCGATGGCCGCGATCACCACTGCGGCCAGCGCGACGAGCGCCGCGTCGATGATGACCAGGCCCGCCGTCGGCGGGTCCCACGAGAACAGGACGATCGCGCCGAGCGCCGCCACCGCGCCCTGCAGGATCCCCCGATGCTCGGCGACCCAGCCGATCCGCCTGTCGGTCGCCACGCTGCTCCACGCCCGGCGCGAGTACGCCGCGATGGTGCCCGCCCGGCCCAGCACGAGCGCGAGCAGCGCGAGCACGACGGCGGCGATCACCACGAGCCGCACGCCGGTGCGGAGCAGGCCGATCAGCGCGTCGAAGATGTCGGCGGCGGCCTGCCGTGGCAGCACCTCGCTGTCGATCGCGCCCAGGTACGCGGAGCGGCCGATGCCCACGAGCGCGAGCAGCAGCAGGGCGGTGACGATCAGACCGAGCGCGACGCGCAGCAGCCCGCGCCGCCGCGGGCGCGACAGCCAGACGTGGCCGGCGAGGCACAACAGCGCGAGGATCGGCAGCACGATCGTCAGGCCCTCGAGGAAGTGCACGCCCTTGCGCGCCTTGACGAACCCGTCGGACTGCAGCAGCGTGATGCGGCCGTCGACGGTCGGCGGTATCGCGGCGGCCAGGCGCTCGAGGCCGCGGTCCTGCAAGGAGGCGCGGACACGGTCGACCGCGGGGCCGAGGTCGAGGAAGACCGTGTCGCCCTCCAGCTTGACGCGGTTGGACTCGCCAGTCGTCAGCAGCGCGACGACCCGCGAGTGCACGCGGCGGTTCGCCTCGTCCCAGAGCTGCGGGAAGCGGTCGGACGCGACGAACGTGTCGATCCGCGAGCGGATCGCCTGCTCGAGGCCGGTCGTGAGCGCGGGAGCGAGCGGGTCGGCCCGGTCGGGCAGCGCCGAGCGCAGCAGCGAGTCGAAGTCGACGCGGCTGGTGATCGCGGTGTCGAGCTTGTCCGCGACCGCCTTCTGGACGGCCGGGCTCTCGGCGATCGGCGCCATCGTCTCCACGTAGCGGTCGGTGTTGAGCACCGTGACGCGCACGTAGGCGGCGATCAGCGACATCGCGACCAGGCCGCAGCCGAGCACGAGCAGGAACGTCAGCGCCGCACGGCGCCCGCGCGCCCGCCAGCGCTCGCGGCGATCGAGTTTGCCGCGCAGCCGCGCGATCTCCTCGTTGAGCTCGCCGAGCTGATCGGATGGGACGACGTCCGCCATGCCGGCGATCTTCCTGCCCCGGTGGGTGGCTCGGGATCACCCGAAATGGGTGATCGCCGCTCAGCTCACGCCCGACAGCGAGGCCGCGACCGCGAAGCCGAGCACCGTCACCAGCCCGGCGGGCCGCCCCGCCTTGGCGACCGCCTCGGGGATCATCGAGTCGATGAGCATGACCAGTAGCGCGCCGGCGGCGAACCCGTCGATCGTCGCCCGCAGGTCGCCCGACGTGCCGTCGCCGATCGCGTAGCCGAGCACCGTCGCGAGCGTGCAGACGACCGCCACGCCGATCCACAGGCGGGTGATGTCGCGCCCCGGGCGGCCGGCGCTCTTCATGTCGGTCGCCGAGCCGATCGCCTCCGGGAGGTTCGACACGAAGATCGCCGCCAGGAGCCCGACGCTGACGCCCTCGCCGGCGGCGATCCCGATCCCGAGCACCAGCTGCTCGGGGATGCCGTCGAGGAACGCGCCGAGCGCCAGCGCCGCGCCGGCATCGGTCTTGTCGACCCCGCTGCCGCTGCGCTCGACGAGCCGGTCGAGCAGGAAGTAGGTCATCGCGCCGAGCCCGAGGCCGAGCCCGACCGTGCCGGGGCGGCCGAGGTCGAAGCCCTCCTCGGCGAGGTCGAAGCTGACCGCGCTGATCAGCGCGCCCGCGCCGAACGCGAGCACGGTGCCGATGAGCCGGGCCGGCCACGGGCGGCCGATCCCCAGCACCGCGCCGATGACCAGCGACGAGGCGGCCAGCGCGCCCCAGCCGAGAGCCGGTCCCATCGGCGCGACACTACTGGGGCTTGACTCCCTAATGACATTAGGTATTCTCCTATGCACAATAGGAACTGGAGATGCAGATGAACACCACCACCGTCACCCCGACCCTGACCCAGCTCACCCGGCTGCGCTTCGTGAACGCGTTCCTGGTGCGCGAGGACGACGGCTTCACGCTCGTCGACACCACCACCGGCGGGGCCGCCGACGACCTCATCGCCGCGGCGCAGCAGGCCGGGGGCGCGATCCGGCGGATCGCGCTCACCCACGGCCACGGCGACCATGTGGGGTCGCTCGACGCGCTCAAGGACCGCCTCGGCGGCGCCGTCGAGGTCCTGATGCCCGAGCTCGACGCGCGCATCCACGCCGGCGAGTCGGTGGTCGACGGCAAGGTGGCCGGCAGCTGGCCGAAGCTGAAGACCGTGCCCGACGTGCGGCTCAATGGCGGGGACCGCGTCGGCAGCCTCGAAGTGATCTCGACGCCCGGCCACACGCCCGGCCACGTCGCGTTCCGCGACACGCGCGACGGCGCGCTGATCGCCGGCGACACCTTCACGTCCTACGGGCGCGTCGTCACGTCGAGCCACTTCTACCTGCGCTTCCCGTTCGCCGCGATGGCGACCTGGGACAAGGCGAAGGTGGTCGAGTCCGCCCGCGCGCTGCGCGCGCTCGAGCCGCGGATCCTCGTGGTCGGGCACGGGCCCGCCGTGACCGACCCGGGCGCGGCGATGGACCGCGCGATCGCCCGGGCGGGCCGCTGATGCCGCGCGCCGGGCTCGACGCCGACGCAGTCGTCGCGGCCGCGGCGGCGGTCGCCGACGCCGACGGGCTCGACGCCGTCACGCTCGCGCGGCTGGCGGCCGATCTCGGCGTGCGCGCGCCGTCGCTGTACACGCACGTCGCCGGCCTGCCCGATCTACGGCAGCGCCTCGCCGCGCGCGGCGCGCGCGAGCTGGCCGCCGCGCTCGGCGCCGCGGCGGCGGGCCGCTCCGGGAGCGACGCGCTCGCGGCGGTGGCGGCCGCCTACCGCGCCTATGCGGCCCAGCATCCCGGGACCTACGCGGCGGCGCAGCGCGCGCAGGACCTCCGGGAGGGCGATGCGCGCGCGGCGGCGGGCGCCGCCGTCGACATCGTCGTCGCGGTCCTGCGCGGCTACGGCCTCGAGGGCGAGGAGGCGATCCATGCCACGCGGATCGTGCGCTCGGCGCTCCACGGCTTCGCGGCGCTCGAGACCGACGAGGGCTTCGGCATCCCGCTCGATCTCGACGCCACGTTCGCGCGGCTCGTGGCCGTGCTCGACGCCGGTCTGGGCCAGTTGGCGAAGATGGGTGGTGGCGTCGCCGAAGATGGGCAATAGCGCCGATTTCGCGGCGCCCGGCGCACCGTACGGTCGAGGACGCACGTCATTCGACCACAAGGAGCACCCATGCAGATGTACGTGATCCTCCGCCGCCACGGGTGGGCGACCGGCGCCGACCTCGAGGCCGCCGCCGCCCGTTCGACGGCGGAGGGCGACAAGATGTCCGACGACATCCGCTGGATCCGCAGCTACGTGACCGCGGAGACCGACGGCTCCGTCGGCACCGTGTGCATCTACCAGGCCAGCAGCCCCGAGGCGATCCGCGAGCACGCGGGCCGCGCCGACCTGCCGGCCGACGAGATCATCGCGGTGGCCGACACCGTGATCGTGCGGCCGGACCCGGCTATGGCTCGACCTTGACGTTGGCGAGCGTCTCCTTGTGCTCCTCGAGCTCGACGATGAACTCGCCCTCGATGGTCGCGGGCATGTCGAAGCGCACGCTGCCGTTCGCGTCGACGTCCTTCGCGACGTCGTAGCCGTGGAAGTGGACCTCATCGGCGGTGTCGCTCTTGACGGTCAGGTCGATCGTGTCGCCCTTCTTGTAGGTGACCGTCTTGACGCCGCCGACCGGCTTGGCGTCCTTGACCTCGATCGTCGTCGGACCTGAGCTCGTGTCGGACGAGTCCGAGCCGCCGGTGCCGATGATGATGACCGCCGCCACGATGATGACGAGCGCGACTCCGAGGAACGCGAAGCGCTGCGTACGGGACACGGGAACCTCCTGATCGATGGGATGGGCGCTCCGCTGGGCGCCCGCGAGTGCGTGGGGTGATCAGGCGGTCAGCGCCGGCGGCCCGCGGACGCCGACCGATCCCGGCTCGAGCATCGACCGCGGCGCCGGCACCGGGCGCGGCGGCCGGCGCCGAGCCTGTCGACGCGCTGCCGGCCGGTGCACGGCGCCGTGCCAGCGGGCGACGATCCGCTCCTCGCCCAGGAAGCGCCCCGACAGCAGCAGCGCCGCGATCAGGAACAGCGGCGTCAGCGTCAGCGTCAGGTCGCGCAGCCCCGTGATCGCCTCCACGGCGGCGCACGCCGCCGCGAGGGCGGTCAGGCACGCCAGGAAGCTCCGCTGCGCGCGCGGCACCGCCGCGAAGGCTACCGGGGCGGCGCGGCGGCGGCGACGTCGCCGCCGGCCACCGCTGCCCCGCCGCCGTGCGCCACGAGGATCGGGCGCTGCAGGCCGGGGAGGATGGGGCGCTCGCCGCCGGACATGACGGCGCGGGACACTACCCGTCGCCTACGGCCTAGCCTTGTGGCCGCCATGTCGGACCTCCGTCGCGTCGCCCTGGTCGTCCATCCCACGCGCGAGATCGGCGGCGCGCTGGCCACGCTCGGGCGCTGGGCCGCCGAGCGGGAGCTCGAGGTCGTGCAGCTCGCGGCGGACGGCGCGCGCCGGCAGGTCGCGCCGGCCGGCACGGTCGGCGCGGCCGACCTCGTGGTCGCGCTCGGCGGCGACGGGACGACGCTGACCGCGCTGCGCGCGGCCGCGAGCACGGAGACGCCGGTGCTCGGGGTGGCCTGCGGCAGCCTCGGCGCGATGAGTGCCGTGACCGGCGACGAGCTCGGCGAGGCGCTCGACCGCTTCCGCGCGGGCAACTGGAGGGTGCGCTCGCTGCCGGCGATCGCGGTCGCGTCGAACGCGGGCGCCGAGTGGGCGGTCAACGACGTCGTGCTCGTGCGTCGCGGGCCGGGGCAGATCGCCGCGCACGTCGCGGTCGACGGCGAGCTGTACGCGCGGATGGCGGGCGACGGCGTGATCGTCGCGACCCCGCTCGGGTCGAGCGCGTACTCGATGGCCTCCGGCGGGCCGATCCTGGCCGCCGGCACGCCGGCCTACCTCCTGACACCGCTGGCCATCCACGGCGGCAGCGCGCCGCCGCTGGTGATCCCGGGCGAGGCCGAGCTGACGATCGACATCGAGGCCGGCTACGCCGGCTTCGACGTCGAGATCGACGGCCGCCAGCGCACCGGCGCCGAGCCGCGCTACCGGTTCACACTGCACCCCGGCAAGCTCAGCCTCGTGACGTTCGCCGGCGTCGGCCGCGGCCTCGCGGGCCTGCGCGACCGCGGCATCATCACGGACAGCCCGCGCATCCTGGCGAGGGACGCGCGGGCTGCCCGCGAGAAGGGTTAGGCCGCCTGCAGCGCGCCCGCGGCCTCGGCCTCGGCCGGGACCTGCGGGCGGTCGTCGCGGATCAGGGCCCACGCCAGCAGCGCGCCGACGAGGGCGGCCGAGGCGCTGACGATCAGGCCGCTGCTCAGCGCGTCGACGAACGCCTGGTTCGTCGCCGCCTGCACGTGGGCGCTCGCACCCTGTAGGCCGGCGCCGGAGCCGAGGCCGTCGACCATCCGGTCGCGGACGGTGGCGCTGACGTTCGGCAGCGACCGATCGAGGTCCGACCGGCCGACCGTGGCGACGAGCGCGCCGAGCGCGGCGACGCCGAACGTGCCGCCGACCATCCGGAACATCGACAGCGTGCCGGAGGCGACGCCGGCCTTGGCGCGATCGACGGCGTTCATCGCGGCCGCGCTCATCGGCGACATCACGAAGCCGATGCCGGCGCCCATGGCCATGAACGCGGGTAGCAGGTAGCCGAAGCTGGTGTCGACCTGAATGCGCGACTGCCAGGCGAGCGACGCGGCGATCAGCACGAGCCCGCCGGTCATCAGCCAGCGCGGGCCGATCCGGTCGGTCAGCCGCCCGGCGATCGGCCCGGCGACCATGACGATCAGCGTCGTCGGCAGGAAGCGCACGCCGGTCTCCAGCGGGCTGTAGCCGAGGATGTTCTGCATGTAGAGCGCGAGGAAGAAGAACATCGCGAACATCGCGAACGTGACCATGAAGGCCACCGCGTTCGCGCCGAGGAACTGGCGCGAGCGGAAGAACGCGAAGTCGACGACCGGGGCCTGGGAGCGCAGCTCGATCGCCGCGAAGCCGGCCAGCGCGACGGCGGCGAGCCCGAACAGCCCGAGGATGCGGGCTGAGCCCCAGCCCCACGCGTTGGCCTCGACGAGGCCGAGCACGAGGGCGGTGAGCCCGACGGTGAGCGCGCCGATGCCCGGCCAGTCGACCCGGCGGTCGACGGTCTCGTCGCGCGACTCCTCGGCCGCGAACAGCGTGATCGCGATCGCGCCGACGGCGACCGGGACGTTGAGGAAGAAGATCGCCCGCCACGACACGTCCTCGGTGAGCCAGCCGCCGACGAGCGGGCCGACGGCGAGGGCGATGGCCGAGACCCCCGCCCAGATGCCGATCGCCTTGCCGCGCTCGTGCGGCGGGAAGGCGTGGCTGATGATCGAGAGCGTGCCGGGCATCATCAGCGCCGCGCCCACGCCTTGAAGCGCGCGCGAGGCGACGAGGAAGCCGTCGGACGGGGCGAACCCGATGGTGGCGGAGGCGACCGCGAAGATCCCGACGCCGACGAGGAAGACGCGGCGGCGCCCGAAGATGTCGCCGAGCCGGCCGCCGGTGACCAGCAGAACGGCGAACGTGAGGGTGTAGGCGTTGATCGTCCACTCGAGGGCGGACAGGGAGGCATCGAAGTCCCGCTGGATCGACGGCAGGGCCACGTTGGTGACGGTGTTGTCCAACATGATCATGAACAGCGCGAAGCACATCGCGCCCAGCGTCCACCAGCGACGGTTGGACTCCGAGAGGCGGAGACGGTCTGTCACGGGGTGTGGATCCTTTCCACGATGGGGAGGAGCGTGGCGTGCAGGGCGGTCCGCTCTTCGTCCGAGAGCCGGGCCGTGAACTCCTCCAGCGCCGACACCCGCGCCTGCTCGATGTCGTCGAGCACCGCCCGTCCGGCGGGGAGCAGCCGGACGAGCTTGGCGCGGCGGTCCTTCTCGGACTCGTGCCGGTCGACGTAGCCGCGCTGCACGAGCTGGTCGAGCGAGCGCGACATCGCGGGGAACGACATGTTGAGGCTCGTGGCGACGTCCTTGACGTTGACGTCGCCGGACGAGACGCGGAGGAGGTTGAGTGCCTTCACCTGCGTGAAGGACAGGCCGAGCTCGCCCAGCTGCCTGAACAGCTCCGGGGAGGAGGAGCGGTGCAGGTGCAGCAGCAGCTGCCCGAGCAGCGCGGCCAATCCTTGCGGTGAAACAATCATTGATTGCACGCATGCAAGTATAGCGAGCGCGCCGCTCAGGGCGCTGGCGAACCATGCCGCCGCGAGAGAGGCTGCCGGGCGCCCCGGCTAGAAGTCCTTGTCGGCGGCGCCGGTCTCGGTGACCGTGGTGGTCGAGACCGCCTTGTTCGAGAGATCCTTGGCGCTCGCCGACGGCTGCCAGGTCATCGTGCCCGTGCCCGCCGCGGCCGTCGTGCCGGACAGCTTGGCGCCGAGCGTGACGGTGATGCTGGTCCCGCTCTGCACCATCGTCGCGTCGAACGTCGTGGCGGCGGTGACGAAGTTGGCCCTGAGCTGCAGGGTGGTCGCGCTGTTGACCAGGTTCAGGCGCGTGCCGCCGGTGGTCGTGAAGTCCATCCGGTCGTTGTTGGCGCTGTTGGTGACCGTGACGCGGATCGCCTGTGAGGCGCCCGCCCAGCCGGTGAGGATCGACGCGGGGGCGAGCGGCTCGCTCCAGGTGAATCTGATCCAGTCCCCGGCCTCGAGCAGGCCCGTGGCGCTGCCGCCGTTGCCGGTCTGCACGTCGGTGCCGGTCGGGGTGTTGTTCTCGAGCCGGACACCGGCGACGACCGAGGTGCTCTGGTTGCCGGCCGCGTCGGTGGCGAGGGCGCGCAGGTCGTAGAAGCCGTCCGCCAGCGCGCTCGTGGCGAACGAGCAGGTGAACGGCGTGGCGTTGTCGGTGCAGATCGACACCCAGGTGTTGGCGCCCGCCACGCTGCGCTCGAACGCGACGGAGCTGACGCCGCCGGTGTCGGAGGCGCTGGCGGCGAGCGACACGGTGCCGGTCAGCACGGCGCCGGGGTTGGTCAGGCTGACCGTCGGCGCGGTGTTGTCGACGCGCCGGCTGGCGACCGTCGTCGAGGTCGTCTGGTTGCCGGCCGCGTCGGTCGCGACGGCGCGCAGGTCGTAGAGGCCGTCGGCGACCGACGTCGTGTTCCAGGCGCAGCTGCCGAACGGGGTCGCGGTGTCCGAGCACGCGTCGGTCCACGTCGAACCGGCCGACGGCTTGTACTGGACCGTCCACGACGCGATGCCAGAGCCGGCGTCGGACGCGCCGCCGGACAGCGTCTCGGTGGCGGTCATCGGCGTGCCGGGATCGGTCAGCGTGGCCGTCGCGGGCGCGGTGTTGTCGATCCGGATCGTGGCCGTCGCGCTCGTGGTCGTGAAGCCGGCGTTGTCCTCGACGAGCGCCTGGACCTCGTAGAGCCCGTCGGGCGCCGCGGTCGTGTCGACGCCCACGCACTCGTACGGAGCGGCGGTGTCGACGCAGACCGTCGTCCAGGTCGTCGTGCCGGAGGCGCGGAAGCGGCCGGTGACCTGCTTGACGCCGCTGCCGGCGCCGTCGTCGGCGGTCATCCCGAGCGTGATCGTGCCGCGCACCGGCGAGGTGGCGTCGACGGATCCGGTCGGCGCGGTGTTGTCGACCGTGCGGGTGAGGACGGTGTCGCGCACGTTGCCGGCGACGTCGGTGGCCGTCGAGCGCAGCTCGTAGGCGCCGTCGGCGAGCGGCGCCGTATTCAGCGAGCAGGTGCGGGGCGTCGTGGCGCCGCTGCAGAGCGTCGTCCACGAGCCGCCGGCGGGGCGGTAGGAGATCGCCAGCGTCGCGAGGCCCGAGCCCGCGTCGGCGCCGGTCGCGGTCAGCGACTCGGTGCCGGTGAGGATGCCCGGATCGCTCAGCGTGCCGGTCGGCAGCGTGTTGTCGATCAGACGGGCGGAGACGCCGGCGCTCCGCTGGTAGCCGGCCTGGTCGACGGCCACCGCGCGCAGGTCGCGCGAGCCGTCGGCCACGCCGGCCGTGTCGAAGTCGCAGGTGTAGGGCGACGTCGTCGCCGTGCAGGCGTCGGTCCACGTCGTCGTCCCCGCCGGCGCCGACTGGAAGGTCACGTGGTCGATCCCGCGCTCGGAGGTGGCGATCGCCTGCAGCGTGTTGGTGCCGCGCAGCGGGGTGCCGGGGTCCATGATCGACACGGCGACGGTGTTGAAGTCCGACGCCGCGGTGAACGCGTTGGCCGGCGACGCCGCGCCCGAGACGAAGTCGGCGCCGGACAGCGTCGCGCCGCCGGCGGCGAGCGCGGCAGCGGCGAGCAGGATGCCGATGAGGCGGATCACGCGGTCTCAGCGAGCGTGCGGCGCTGGGCCTCGGCGCCGAGCGCGCGCCACAGGCGCAGCAGGCTGGCGACGGCGATCAGCAGGGCGGGGAGGGCGATCGCGATCATGCGGCCGCGGCGGCCGGAGAGCGCGGTGAAGAGCGTGCCGGCGTAGGGGATGCCTGCCTTCACGCGGGCCTGGGTCGAGCCGAGGCGGAACGTCCACGGGTCGGCGGTCGCGTTGGCGTCGCCCTTGGTGCGATAGCTGCGCTGCCCGCTGCCGTCACGGCCGATCCACGCGATCCGGTGGGTGATCAGGTGGTCGGGCCCGGCGCCGGCGGGCGGCCGGTAGGTGATGACGTCGCCGACCTTCAGGTCGGCCGAAGGGACGACCTCGTCGAGCACCAGCGTGCCGCGGTCGTACGTCCCGGTCATCGAGCCGGAGACGATCGCGTAGCGCTGCCAGCCCCACAGCGAGGGGACCAGCACCGCGAGCGCGAAGACCGCTGCAACGGCGAGCGCCGCGCCGGACGCGAGGCGCCCGGCGCGGCGGATCGACGGACCCATGGTCGTCTGACCCGAGGGGTTGCTAGGCCGCGTTCCAGTCGAACTCGACCGACGAGGTGTCGCCCTGGTAAGCGTTCCCCGCCGAGCCGTCGAGCTGGACCGTGAACTCGTAGCGGTGCTTCTCGTTGGCGGCGTAGGTGCCGAGCGCGCCGATCGTGTGGCCGGCGGTGCCCATCTGGGCGATCGTGCCGCCGCTGTACTTGGTGACGTCGTCGCCGTCGCCGCACGTCGGGGCCGTGCTGCCGGCGAACGTGCCGCAGTCGACAACCGTGATGTTGAGCTTGCCCGACAGCGGGTTTGACCCGTCCGAGTCGACCGGCGTGGTGCGGGAGAGCGTGAAAGCGCCGCTCAGGCTGCCGGTGTTCTCGATGTCGACGGTTCCGACCGCCGCGGTGCCACCCGGCTTGAGGTTGGTGGCGGTGAGGACGGCCGTGCCCTCCTTCGAGTTGGCGATCGTCAGCGTGCCGGACGCGAAGGTGTTCGACGGGTTGGCCGAGGAGGCGGTGAAGTCAGCGCCCGAGCCGACGACGGCGGCGGCCGCGAGCAGCAGGGTAAGGAGCGCGCCGAGCGCCAGACGGGGCCGATCGGCAAGGACCTTGAGGCGGGACATGGGAGGACGGTTCTCCTTGGTACGGGTGCCTGGGATAGGGCGCGACTGTGCGCCCTCCGCTGACAACCGAGCCATCTCGTCACGCGAGACCTCAAGCTTTGCGTCCCCGCCTCACGACGGGTTTGCCCTGTGCAGCTAGTCCCTGCATCGTCCTCGCCGCGCGATCCTTTAGGACCTTTTCCGAGATGGCGCGTTCGCGCTCACTCGTCGCGGACGATCAGCAAGCTGGTCGGCGTGTGATGGGCGAGCTTGCTCGACACGCTGCCGAGCATGAATCGCCGCAGTCCGGTGTTGCCGCGAGCGCCGACGGCGATCAGCCCCGCTTTCGCCTCGGCGGCGACGTCGAGGATCGTGTCGGCGGGGTCGCCCTCGCGCGCGTACGTCTGAACCGAGAAGCCGGCCTCCTCGAGGCGGCGCTGGTCGCGCGCGAGCACGTCCGCGGCGACGCCGCGCAGGTTCACGGAGTCCTGCCGCGACGTCATCCCGAGCCGCTCGAGCGTGCCCGGCGCGGGATAGGCACATACCAGGTGGACAGTGGCTTCGCTCCCCTGCGCGAGCTCGATGACCTTGCGCACGGTCGCCTCGGCGCCGTGCGATCCGTCGGTTCCGACGACGATGGCATCCATGGGCGGAGCCTACGCCCGCGCCGCCGCCGGGACCAGATGCGGCGTTCGATGCGTGGCGGGGCGGGGTAGCAGAACGGCGCTGTGACCAATCGCTTCGGGAGGCGATACGAGCTGCCGGCCGGGGATCTCCAGCGGCTGATGAACTCGATCGTCGACGTGGGCGGGCCGGAGGACGCGCGCGACGTCGAGCGGCTGCTCGGCACGCTCGCGACACTGTCGCTCGGGGAGGACGAGACGATCGCGTTCGTGGCCCCGCGCGGCACTGCCCAGCTCGTCGAGCGGGCGCTGCAGGTCATGGCCCGGTCCGATCGCCATCTCGCCCGAGCGCGACGAACGCGCAACCGCACCTGACCTTCGCGCCCGGTCCATGAGCGCAGAGCACGAGCCGGAGGCCGAGTCGAGGCCACATTCCTACGACCTGTTCGAGGACAGGTCGCGGATCGCGCGGCTCGAATGGCACCAGCGCCCGCGTACCGCGCTCGGCTGGTACCTGACCGAGGGCGCCGCGCCCGCGCGGCGGCTATTCGTGGACACGGCGATCGACGAGCTGGCGCGCGACACGCGTTCGCCCGCGCACGACTGGGACCTGCACGCCGAGCTGGCCGCGATCCTCAGCGCCGCGCTCGCGCTCGACGCCGCCGGCCGCGCGCTTTACCCATCGCGGCTGCGCCCGACGCGGCGTTTCCGGCGCCCGCTGTCGGCCGGCCGCTACGAGATCCACGTCACCGAGGTCTCGCCGCAGATCCTCGCCCGCGCGGTGCCGGAGCTGCACCTCGACGCGATCTCGAACGTGGCGGTGCTGGCCGGCGAGCTGGTCGCGGGCGGCCTCGAGGCCGCGCTCCACCGCATCGCCCTGCTCGGCGGGCGGGTCGTCGCGGTGTTCAGCGACGACGACTAGCGTTGTGCCGATGGCGGCCCTCCTTCTCGCGGCGGTGATCGCGGTCGCCCCGCCGCCGAACGTCGTGCAGGTGATGACCGACGACCAGACGCTGCGCGACATGGCGGTGATGCCGCACACGCGCGCGGCGATCGGCGCCGAGGGCGTGACGTTCACGGATTACCGCGCCTCGTACCCGCTGTGCTGCCCGGCGCGGTCGACGGTGCTCACCGGGCAGTACGCGCACAACCACCACGTGCTCGGCAACTTCGCCCCGCACGGCGGCATCGCGCAGCTCGACCAGCGCCACACGCTGCCGGTGGCGCTCTCGGCGCACGGGTACGTCACGGCTCACATCGGCAAGTACCTCAACGGCTACGGCCACAAGCCGTTCCGCGGCGTCCCGCCGGGCTGGGAGAACTGGCACGGCGCGCTGCGCACCTACCGGATGTACGGCTTCATCCTCAACGAGAACGGCAACGTGAACACGTACGGCCACCTGTTCAGCGAGAGCAAGCGGCTGTACCAGACGAACGTCTACCGCCGCATCGCGACGCGCTTCATCCGCGGTCGCAAGGGCAAGGCCCGGCCCTTCTTCCTCTCCGTCGCCTTCCTGGCTCCGCACGCCGAGATCTACGACCGCATGGGGCACAGCGAGCCACTCGTGCGCCCCGACCCCGACGACGCGGGCAGGTTCGCCGCCAAGCCGCTTCCACGCGGGCCCGCGTTCGGGGAGGCCGACATGAGCGACAAGCCGCGCTGGCTGCGGCGCCAGCTCGGCGGCCCCGGGCACGCGCTCACCCCCTTCCACATCGCCAACATCACGCACCGCTACCGCGCGCGTCAGGAGTCGCTGCTCGCCGTGGACCGGGCGGTCGAGGCGATCGTCGACACGCTGCGCGACACCGGCCAGCTCCGCGGCACGTACGTGATCTTCACGTCCGACAACGGCTACATGGAGGGCCAGCACCGGATCAAGAGCGGCAAGCTCGTGGCCTACGAGCCGGCCACCGCGCTCCCGCTACTGATCCGCGGCCCCGGGATCCCGGTCGGCCGCGTGTCCCGCGAGCCGGTCGCCGACGTCGACCTCGCGCCGACGATCCTCGACATGACGAACAGCCCACACCGAGGCTGGACGATCGACGGCCGCTCGCTGCTGCCGTTCGCGCAGCGCCCGGGGCGGCCGCGCACCACGCGCCCGCGGCTCGCGGAGATCGGGCGGCAGGACAACACGCGGGGCGACCTCGACCAGGACGGCGGCCGGGTGCGCCCCGGGGAGCGGCTCCTGGCGCCGCGCTACGCGGGCGTCGCGACGGCCCGTTACCGCTACATCCGCTACATCAACGGCCAGGGGGAGCTCTACGACATGGCGCGCGACCCGCAGCAGCTCCACAACCGCATCTCCGACCCCCGCTATCTCCGGACCCGCCGGGTGCTGCGCAGGCAGCTCCGGCGGCTCAGGGATTGCAGGGGGTCGAAGTGCAGGAAGCGGATCGGGGCGATTCCCGGCCCGTCGCGCTGAGGCTAGAGGACCCGTCCAAAAATTCGACGGGCTCTGGCGGATCCACTAGGCCTCCGAGTAGGCGGGGCGGCTGCCGCGCGTGCTGACGCGGGCGGCCTTCTTCTCGCCCTGCAGGACGCCGACGGCGACGCCGATTGCGGCGACGACCAGCACGGCGCCGATCAGGAACGCCAGGTGGTAGCCGTCGGTCAGCGCGGCGGCCTGGGAGCTGCCGCTCGCCACGAGGTCCTCGCTGCGGGTCGCCGACAGCGTGGCCAGGACGGCCAGGCCGAGCGCGCCGCCGACCTGCACGGTCGTGTTGACCAGGCCCGAGGCCAGCCCGGCGTCGCTCTGCGTGGCGCCGGACATCGCCAGCGTCATCAGCGCGGGGAACGCCACGCCGGCGCCGGCGCCGAGCAGGACCATCACCGGCAGGACGTGCTGCACGTAGTCGCCCTCGACCGGCGCTCGCGCAAACAGCGCCAGCGAAGCGGCGATCAGCGCCAGGCCCGGGATCAGCGACGACCGCGCGCCGAAGCGCATGATCAGCTTCTGCGAGTAGCCGAGCGAGAACCAGGCCATCACGAGCGTGGCGGGCAGGAACGCCAGGCCGGTCTGCAGGGCGTCGTAGCCGAGGACGCGCTGCAGGTACAGGGCGCCCAGGAAGAACATGCCGAACATGCCGGCCACGGCCAGCGCCTGCACCGCGTTGGCGCCGGTGACGTTGCGCGAGCGGAAGATCCGCAGCGGGATCAGCGGGTTCGCGGTCTTCGCCTCGCGGACGAGGAACGCGGCCAGTAGGACAAGCGCCACGGCGCCGAGGCCGAGCGTGCGGCCCGCGCCCCAGCCGTACTTGGCGGCCGGCTCGACGATCGTGTACACGAGCGTCATCAGCGCAGCGGTGACGAGGACGGCGCCCGGAACGTCGGCGCCGCCGCCGAAGCCGATGCCCTTGTCCTTCGGCAGCAGCCGCATCGCGAGCACTGCGGTGAGGATCCCGATCGGGACGTTGACGAAGAAGATCCAGTGCCAGTTGATCGACTGCGTGAGCACGCCGCCGGCCAGCAGGCCCACCGAGCCGCCGGAGGAGGCGACGAAGCCGTAGACGCCGATCGCCTTCGCCTGGTCGCGAGGCTCGGTGAACATCGTGACGATCATGCCGAGGATCACGGCCGACGTCAGCGCGCCGGCGATGCCCTGCACGAAGCGGGCTGCAATCAGCATCTCGGGGCTCTGCGCCGCGCCGCACAGCAGCGAGGCGACGGTGAAGAGCCCGAGGCCCGTGAGGAACACGGTGCGACGACCGATCAGGTCGCCGAGCCGGCCGGCGAGCAACAGCAGGCCGCCGAAGGCGATCAGGTACGCGTTGACGACCCAGGCGAGGCTCGAGGCCGAGAATCCAAGATCGCTCTGAATCGAGGGGAGCGCGACGTTCACGACGGTGGCGTCGAGCACGATCATCAGCACTCCGATGCACAGGACCACGAGCGAGATCCAGCGCGAGCGGTCGTCGTTGGCGGCAGACATCCGAGTCTCCTGTTCGTTGCGGTTCTTCGAGATCACGCAACTAGGACCGGGCGCCGCCCGAGGACTCATCGGATCCGTCAGAAGAGTGTGGCCAGCCGTACCACGGCCGTTTCGAGCTCTTCCTCGGCCAGCAGGCTGAAGGAGAGGCGAAGCTCGTTGCGCGGCCCGTCGCCGGCGTAGAACAGCGACCCGGGGACGTACATCACGCCGGCCTCGAGCGCCGCGGCGCGCAGCGCCATCGCGTCCGCCTCCTCCGGCAGCGTCAGCCAGCTGAAGAAGCCGCCCGTCGGCTCGCTCCAGCGCACGCGCGCGGGCATGTGGCGGCGCAGGGCGCGCTCGACCGCGGCCCAGTGGGACGCGTAGAGCGCCCGCGTTGACGGGAGCCGCTGCTCGAACAGCCCGGCGCGGCCGTACTCCTCGACGATCCGCTGACCGAGGGCGCCGGCGCACTGGTCGGTGGTCTGCTTCGCGGCGGCCAGTTGCTCGATCACCGTGCGCGGCCCCGCGGCCCAGCCGAGCCGGACGCCGGGGGAGAGGACCTTCGAGAACGTGCCGGCCTGCAGCACCACGTCCGGCGCCAGCGACCACAGCGTCGGCTCCGACGCGCCGTCGAACGAGATCTCCCGGTAGGCGACGTCCTCGAAGATCAGCACGCCGTGGCGACGGCACAGCTCCACGAGCGCCTGCCGCCGCGCGAGCGGCAGCGTGCGCCCCGACGGGTTCTGGTACTCCGGGATCACGTACAGCAGCTTCGGGCGCAGCCCGGCCTCGAGCCGCTCGGCGAGCGCGTCCACGATCAGCCCGTCGTCGTCGATCGGCACCGCCTGGACGTCGGCGTCGTAGCGGGCGAACGCCATCAGCGCGCCGAGGTAGGTCGGCGCCTCGACGGCGATGGCGTCGCCGGGCTCGATCAGGCTCTGGCAGGCGAGCGCGATGCACTCCATGCCGCCGCTCGTGACCATCAGCTCCGCCAGATCGGGCCGCGCGCCCTGGTGCTGCTCCTGGCGATCGACCAGATACTCGCGCACGCTCGGGATCCCCTCCGGCGCCGTGTACTGGAGCGCCACGGACGCGTCGTCGCGCAGCAGCCGCGCCACGATCTCCTCGATCTCGGCGGTGGGGAAGGTCCGCGGGTTCGGGAACCCGCCGGCCAGCGACAGCACGCCGGGCGGCGCGCCCGCGAGGATCGTCGCCAGCTCAGTCGACACGGAACTCCAGCCGGCTGTCCTCGCCGGCGTCGAGCCGCTCGGCGTGCTCGGCGTAGTTCGTGAGGTCGTGGAGCGACCGCCCTTCGGCCATCGCGGCGAGCATCGCCTGCTCGGCGCGCGCGATCGCCTCAGCGCTCTCGAGCGCGGCCGCGATCCGGTCCGGCGCGGCGATCACGAGCCCGTCGTCGTCGCCGAACACGACGTCGCCGGCCGCCACCTCGACGCCGCCGCAGCTCACCCGCTGGCCGACCGCGGCGCGGGACACCGTCGCGCCCGACGCCGGGATCGTCCCGCGCGCGTAGAACGGCAGCCCGAGCCGCCGCAGCCCGGCGACGTCGCGGCACAGCCCATCGACGACGATGCCCGCCAGCCCGCGCCGCCGCGCCTCGGTCGCGAACAGCTCGCCGACGACCGCGCGGCTGCCGCCGTGGTTGACGACGACGAGCACGTCGCCGGCCGACGCCGCCTCCAGCGCCGCGAACAAGGGCAGGTGGTCGTCCTGCGCGACGACCGTGAGCGCAGGGCCGGCGAAGCGCGCGTCGGGCACCATCGCCCGGATCGCGGGGTCGACGACCGGCAGCCCCTTGTCGGCGTCGCAGAGTGCCGACACCTCGATGGCGCGTAGCCGTTGCACGAGATCGTCCATCGGAAGGCGTACATGATGACCACGCGCGATCATGTGCGCGTGGCGCGCGTGTACGTCACCGGGCATCGCAACCCGGACACCGACTCGATCGCCTCCGCGATCGGCTACGCCGAGCTCAAGCGCCGGCTCGATCACGGCAACGAGTACGTCCCGGTACGGCTCGGCGACCTGAACGCCCAGACGCGCTGGGTGCTCGAGCGGGCGGACGTCGCGGAGCCGCCGCTGCTCGAGCACGTGCTGTTGCGGGTGCGCGACGTCATGCGCGAGCGCTTCCCGCTGGCGCGCGACGGCGAGCCCGTCCGGGAGGTCGGCCTGATCATCGCCCGCGGCGACATCGACCTCGTGCCGATCGTCGACGACGACGGCGAGCTGGCCGGCGTGATGACCGAGCGCGCGCTGGCGCGCCGGTACGTGCGCGAGTCGCGCGAGGCGTCGCGGCTCGACGCGCCGACCGCGGTCGGCGCGATCGCCGACGTGCTCGAGGGTGAGCAGCTCGTCGGCAAGCGCGAACACGAGGTCGGCGGGCGCGTGTGGGTGCTCGCGATGGCGACCGCGTCGCTGCCGCTCGGCTTCACGGCCGGCGACGTCGTCGTGGTCGGCGACCGGCCCGACGCCCAGCGGATCGCGATCGACACCGGCGTCGCGCTGCTCGTGACCAGCAACGGCACCCGGCCCGACGACGACATCCTCGAGCTGGCCCGCGATCAGGGCACGGCGATCGTGTCCTCGCCGCTGGACAGCTACGTCACGAGCCGCATGATCACGCTGTCAGCGCCGTGCCGGGCGCTGATGGACACCGAGCCGCTCGTCGTCCGGCCCGACGACCTGCTGGCCGACATCTCCGACACCGTCAAGGAGGTCGACTACCGAGCGGCCGTGGTGGTCGACGGCGCCCGCAAGCCGATCGGGCTCGTGACCCGCGGCGACCTCGTGAGCCCGCAGCCGCGGCGCGTGCTGCTGGTCGACCACGCTGAGCAGGCCCAGAGCGTGATCGGCGTCGAGCACGCCGAGATCGTCGAGATCCTCGACCACCACCACATCGGCTCGATCGAGACGCGGGTCCCGGTTCGCGCCACGTTCGACCCGGTCGGCTCGACCGCCACGCTGGTGGTGGAGCGCTTCCGCCAGAACGGCATGGAGCCGAGCAAGCCGGTGGCGACGCTGCTGCTCGGGGCGATCCTCTCCGACACGGTGATCCTCAACTCGCCGACGACGACCGAGCGCGACCACAACGTCGTCGGCTACCTGCAGCAGGTGCTCGAGCTCGACGCGACCGAGTTCGGCCGCGAGATGTTCGAGCGCACATCCGACCTCGAGCACGTGCCGGCCGAGCAGATCGTCGGGCGCGACGCCAAGGACTACGACGCCGGCGCGCATACGCTGCGGATCGCCCAGGTCGAGACCGTCGGGCAGGACCTCGCCGAGCGTCGGCAGGAGCTGATCGAGGCGCTCGACGCTGTGCGCGAGAAGGAGGGCCACGCGATCGTCGCGCTGATGGTCACCGACATCATGGGCAAGGGCTCCAAGCTCTACGTGTCGGGCGAGCGGCCGGCCGTCGAGCGCGCCTTCGGCCGCGCGCGCGACGGCGACGACGGCGGCGGCAGCGTCATCGACCTGCCGGGCGTCATGAGCCGCAAGAAGCAGGTCGCCCCCAAGCTGCTCGCGGCACTGTCGGGATGACCGCGGCGGTCGTCGCCCAGCAGGTCGTCGACACGCTCGGAGGGGCGAAGCAGCCGGACACGGTGCTGGCGCGGCAGATGCAGGCGATCTCGCTGGGCGTGCACATCCCGATCGTCTGCTTCGGGATCGCGTTCCCGGCGATGATCCTGTTCGTCGAGGGGCTGTACCTGCGCACCCGCGACAAGACCTACAAGGCGCTCGCCAAGCGCTGGTCGAAGGTCGCGCTGATCCTGTTCGCGGTCGGCGTCGTGACCGGCACGATCCTGTCGTTCGAGTTCGGGCTGCTGTGGCCGGACTTCATGGCCACGTTCGGCGAGGTGTTCGGGATCGCGTTCGGGCTCGAGGGGATCTCGTTCTTCGTCGAGGCGATCTTCATCGCGATCTACGTCTACGGCTGGGACCGGCTCAGCGACCGCGCCCACTTCCTGACCGGGATCCCGATCGTCGTCTCGGGCTTCGCCGGCTCGTTCAACGTCATCGCGGTCAACGGCTGGATGAACAACCCCGACGGGTTCGACGTGGTCGACGGCAAGGTCGTGAATCCCAAGCCGTGGGACGCGCTGCTCAACGACAACCTGTGGCACGAGCTGATCCACATGTACGTCGCCGGCTACATCGTCTGCGGGTTCATCGTCGCGGGCGTGTACGCGTACGCGTGGCTGCGCGGGCGGCGCGACCACTACCACCGCACCGGGCTCGTCGTGACGCTGGCGTTCGCCTGCCTGGCCGCGCCGGTGCAGCTCGTGATCGGCGACTGGGCGGGGCGCACGGTGGCCGAGAACCAGCCGGTCAAGCTGGCGGCGTTCGAGGGCCTGATGGAGACGCAGACCGGGGCGCCGTTCAGCATCGGCGGCGTGGTCGAGGTGCCGAAGATGCTCTCGATCCTCGCCTTCCACGACCCGAACGCGGAGGTGCAGGGGCTCGAGACCGTGCCGCCGGACGATCGCCCGCCGGTGACGATCGTGCGCGTGGCGTTCCAGACGATGGTCGGGATCGGCAGCGCCCTGGCGCTGCTCGGCGTCGTGTTCTTCGTTACGTGGCTGCGTCTGCGCCGATTGCCCCGCTCGCGCTGGTTCTACCGGGCGGTGATGGTGGCCGGCCCGCTGGCGTTCGTCGCGCTGATCGCCGGCTGGATCACGACCGAGGTCGGGCGCCAGCCGTGGATCGTCTACAACGTCATGCGCACCGAGCAGGCGGTGACGTCGGCGAGCGGCCTCGCGGTCGGCTACGCGGTGCTGATCCTCGTCTACGCCGGGCTCGGCGCCGCCGTCGTCTGGCTGCTG
>DATDKF010000408.1:0-9642 GCA_036520135.1 Solirubrobacteraceae bacterium | reverse complement strand
GCCCGCATCAAGGTGTTCGTCGACAAGTTCGGGATCGAGGAGCTGGCCCGTCAGGTCGACGAGGAGCTCGAGGGCGACTGGGTCGCCGAGCGCGACTTCTCCATCGACCACCGCCTGTTCGTGCACGACGAGGAGGGCAACGCGCCCGCGCCGCCGCTGTCGTACGGCTCGCCCAACGGCGACGGCTCGGAGTTCGCCCGCGTTCTCGAGGCGAACGTGGAGCGCCAGCGCCAGGCCGGGTTCTCCGCCGTCCAGGTCAAGGTGGTCCGCGGCGACCTCACGCCCGAGCAGTTCCGCGGGCTGGCGGCGATCATGCGCGAGTACTGCGGCGGCTACGCCCGCACCACCGTGCACCAGAACCTGGTGCTGCGCTGGGTGCGCGACGAGGCGGTCTACGACGTCTGGCAGCGGCTGCGGGAGCTCGGGCTCGGCGACGCCGGCTCGGACGAGATCAACGACGTCGTCTCCTGCCCCGGGACGGACTCCTGCAAGCTCGGCATCACGAGCTCGATGGGGCTCAACCGCGCGGTGTCCGAGCGCATCGAGGCGATGGGCATCACCGATCCGCTGACCCGCGGCATCCACATCAAGATGTCCGGCTGCCCGAACGGCTGCAGCCAGCACCACATCGGCAACATCGGGTTCTACGGCGCGTCGATCAAGGTCGGCGAGCACACGATCCCCGCCTACGTCGCCCACATCGGCGGCAACTACGAAGGCGGCGAGATCGTCTACGGCACGCGGCTGAAGGTCCGCCTTCCCGCCAAGCGCGTGCCCGAGGCGGTCGAGCGGTGGCTGCGGAAGTACGAGGCCGAGCGCGAGGACGGCGAGGTCTTCAACGCCTACGCCGCGCGCGTCGGCACCAAGGAGTTCGAGGACGCGGTCCGCGACCTCGCCATGCCGGTGGAGTTCGGCCTGGAGTCGATGAACCAGTTCATCGACTGGGATCGCAAGGTCCCGTTCCAGGTGATCCGCGGCGAGGGCGAGTGCGCGGTCTGATGCACCATCTCGACCAGCTCGAAGCCGAGGCCGTCCACGTCATCCGCGAGGTCGCGGCGGAGCTCGAGAAGCCCGTGCTGCTGTTCTCCGGCGGCAAGGACTCGATCGTGCTGCTGCACCTCGCGCGCAAGGCGTTCCGGCCGGGGGCGGTGCCGTTCCCGGTCATGCACGTCGACACCGGCCACAACTTCCCCGAGGTGATCGCGTTCCGCGACGCTCTCGTGCCGGACGTGCTGGTCGCGTCGGTGCAGGAGTCGATCGACCGTGGCCGCGTGCGCGACGAGCCGTCGCGCAACCGGCTGCAGACGACCACGCTGCTGGACGCGATCGAGCAGCACGGCTTCGACGCCGCATTCGGCGGGGCGCGCCGGGACGAGGAGCGGGCGCGCGCGAAGGAGCGCGTGTTCTCGTTCCGCGACGACTTCGGGCAGTGGGATCCCCGCCGCCAGCGGCCGGAGTTGTGGGACCTCTACAACGGCCGCGTGCGGCGGGGTGAGCACGTGCGCGTGTTCCCGCTGTCGAACTGGACCGAGCTCGACGTGTGGGAGTACATCCGGGCCGAAGGCCTGGAGATCCCGCCGATCTACTTCGCGCACGAGCGCGAGGTGTTCGAGCGCGACGGGATGCTGTACGCGACGTCGGAGTTCCTCGAGCGCCGCGACGGCGAGGCGCCGTTCATGGAGTGGGTCCGCTACCGCACGGTCGGCGACATGACCTGCACCGGCGCGGTGCGCTCGCAGGCCACGGCGCTCGACGACGTGATCGCCGAGATCGCCGAGACACGGATCACCGAGCGCGGCGAGACCCGCGCCGACGACCGCGTCAGCGAGGCGGCGATGGAAGACCGCAAGCGGGTCGGGTACTTCTAGTGCTCCGCGTCGCCACGGCGGGGTCGGTCGACGACGGCAAGTCGACGCTGATCGGCCGCCTGCTGCACGACTCCAAGTCGCTGATGGCCGACGAGCTCGGCACCGCCGCCGACCTCGCGCGTGTGACCGACGGCCTGCGCGCCGAGCGCGAGCAGGGCATCACGATCGACGTCGCCTACCGCCACTTCGCCACGCCGCGCAGGCGCTTCGTGCTGCACGACTGCCCCGGGCACGCGCAGTACACGCGCAACATGGCGACCGGCGCCTCGACCGCGGACGTCGCGCTCGTGCTCGTCGACGCCCGCCGCGGGATGACCGAGCAGTCGCGCCGGCACCTGGCGATCGCCGCGCTGCTCGGCGTGCCGCGCGTGACCGTGCTGGTCAACAAGATGGACCTCGTCGGCTACGCCGAGGACCGGTTCGACGCGGTCGCGCGCGAAGTGCTCGACTGGGCGTCGCGGCTCGGCCTGCACGGCGTCGGCTTCATCCCGGTGTCGGCGCTGCACGGCGACAACGTCGTCGCGCGCTCGGACGCGATGGCGTGGTACGCCGGCGAGTCGCTGCTCGAGCACCTGGAGGCCGCGCCGGCCGCCAACGGCGTCGCCGACGGGCCCGCCCGCCTGCCGGTCCAGTACGTCATTCGCGCCGACGGCGGCCGTTGGTACGCCGGCCGCCTCGCCGCCGGCACGCTGCGGGTCGGCGACGAGGTCGTGGTCCTGCCGTCCGGCACGCGCAGCCGCGTGGCGGCGTTCGAGGACGGCGGCGACACCGCGGCCGCCCCGCGCTCGATCGCCGTCGCGCTCGAGGACGAGCTCGACGTCGGCCGCGGCGACCTGCTGGCCCGCCCCGCCGAGGCGCCGGAGCCCGTGCGCGAGCTGTCGGCGACCGTGTGCTGGCTCGGCGACGTGCCGGCGCGACCGGGCGCGCGCTACCTGGTCAAGCACACGACGCGCTCGGTGCCGGCGAAGCTCGAGGCGATCGAGCACCGGCTCGACGTCACCACGCTCGAGCGCGCGCCCGCGGACGAGCTGGACCTCAACGCGATCGGCCGCGTCCGCCTCCGCCTCGCCTCACCGCTCGTGCCCGACCCGTACGAGCGCGTGCGCGCGACCGGCGCGTTCATCGTCGTCGACGAGGCCACGAACGACACGGTCGGCGCGGGCATGGTCGCGTAAAGAAACGCGGTTGAGAGGGGCCCGGACGGGCGATACCTTGCGTGGCGAACGACTGGGCAGCGGGAGGCTGGATGCCAGGTATCAACGTGAACACGGATGAGCTCGCGGCGGGCCGCGGTCATCACCACGCGATCGCGGGCTCGATCGGCGGTTCGGCCGGGCTGCTGCGCGCCGCGGCCTCGTCGATCGCGGAGTCGGCCGGCCACTCAGGCGCGATGGCGGCAGGAGCGGACTTCGGCACCGTCTGGGAGGGCGCGCTGGCCGGCAACGCCGAGGCGCTCCGGCGCACCGGCGACAACCTGGCCGCCGCCGCCCACGCGTATCGGGAGACCGACGAAGGCCAGATGCGCACATGACGCAGCCGGGCGAGTCCGTCGAGGGGATCACGGTCCCGCTCGGCGATCCGGACGCGCTGCTGGCCGCGGGCAAGCAGCTCGAGGGCATCGGGATGGGGCTCGAGGCCACCTCGAGCCAGATCGCCCGGATGCCATCGCTGATGAGCAGTTGGGCCGGCCCCGGGAGCTCTACGTTCGCCGACCTCACCGGCCACCAGTCGACGACCGTGCAGTCGTCGGCGCTGCAGGTGATGATGGCCGGCACCGACATCGCGATCAGCGCCGACGCGCTCGAGGACGCGCAGACGAAGGCCCGCAAGGCGATCGTGCGCGCGAAGCGGGCGCGCGAGGAGATCAACGACGCCAAGGAGGAGATCCGCCAGGCGATCGCCGATCAGCGGGACGCGCAGGACCGCATGACGATGGCGACGATCGCCCGCGAGGCGGCGGAGATGCGGCTGCTCAGCTCGGCGGTCGACTCGCTGCTCGGCGACGGCGCGGCGCAGGCGGCGATCGACGCCGCGAACACGGCCTACGCGAACGCCGAGAAGGACCTGCACGAGGCCGAGCGCCGCGAGAAGCGCGCCCGCGTCAAGCTCAAGCACGCCGAAGACGATTTGCGCGACGCCCGCAAGGACGGCCAGGACGCGGCCGACGACGCCGAGACGACGGGCATCATCCTGCAGTCGGTGCTGCGGACCATGCCGGCCGGCATCCTCGGCACGCCCGGCGCGCCGTCGGAGGGCAAGATCGCCGCCGCCGGCAACGTCCCCAGAGAGCAGCCGCGCAACGTCCCGATCAGCGAGATGGAGCCGCCGGACGACTGGGCGCCCTGGAAGAAGGCGCTGTTCCACATCGGTCGCGGCGAGATGACCGTGATCGCCGGCACGGCCGGCCTGGCGAAGAAGGCCTACGACAACCCCGAGAAGATCCCCGGCGGCCTCGCCGCCTTCGGCAAGCACGCGTACGACGACCCGTTGGGCACCACCAAGGCGTTCGTCGGCTACGACGAGCTGGCCAACGGCCGCTACTTCGACTGGTTCGGCCAGATGGGCCTCGGCGCGCTCACCGGCGGCGCCGGCACCGCCGCTTCGCGCGGCGCACGGCTCACGCGCATCGTCGGCCCGGCCAAGGTCGCCAGGCTCGGGCCGAACGCGCCGCGTTGGAGCGCCCCGTTCGCCGGCCGCAAGGTCGACTTCTCCAAGCCCGACCTCGGCGCCCGTCCGGGGACGAAGGTCACCATCCCGGCGAACCGCGAGGCGCTTGCCGCGGCGTTCCCGGACGGCGTGCGCTACACCCGTGCCGGGTATCCGATCTTCACGCCGCACTCGGCCGAGCGCGTCGCGGTCGACGGCGTCAACGGCGACATGGCCCACGACGCGCCGCTGGCCAACAAGGCCGCCGGCCTGGAGAACGGCACGCCGCGCGGGTTCACCTGGCACCACGTCGAGGACGGCAAGACGATGGAGCTCGTGCCCACCAAGCTGCACAAGGCGGTCCCGCACACGGGCGGCCGCGCCGCGCTGCCCGACCAGATCAACGTCGTGACGCCGGGCTCGGCGTTCACGCCGTTCGAGCGCGGCGCCGGCGTCGCCGGCGGGCTCGGCGGCACGGCGGTCGGCGGCCCCGCGACGGCGCCGTGAGGCAGCTCGACTTCAAGGAGGAGCAGCCGCCGGTGGCGCCGCAGGAGCTGGCCGCGGCCGAGGCGGCGCTGGCCGAGCTCGGACACCGCATCCCGCCGAGCTACCGCGAGTTCCTGAGCGGCCACGACGGCGGCCCACCGGTGCAGGACACGTTCGAGTTCGAGGACGCCGACGGCCGGCGCCAGCGCGACCGGGTGCACTACTTCCTCGGCGTCGCGGACTCGCTCGACGGCGACCTGGTGGAGACGGCCGGCGCGCTGCACGGCCGCGTGCTCCCGGGAATGCTGCCGATCGCCGGCGACGAGTACGGCAACTTCCTGCTGCTCGACGCCCGCGACGGCGGCGACGGCCCGGTGTGGTTCTGGGACCACGAGCGCGAGAGCGACGACCCCGAGGACGCCACGCTCGCCCACGTGGCGCCGGACTTGGAGACGTTCCTGGACGACCTGGCCGCGGAGTGAGCGCCGAGCCGCCCGCGTTCTCGCTGGACGGGCGCGACGTCATGGAGGGCGCGCCGCGCGCGCTGTCCGACGAGGGCGCGGTGTTCGGGATGGCGGCGGTCGCGCCGTGGGACGACCGCGCCGAGCCGCTGCTGACCGTGGCCTGGCTCGAAGAGCCGGCGGCGACGACGCTCGCCGATGTCGTGGCGGAGGACCTCGAGCGCGTGCTCGACCACCCGGGGAGCGTGCTGATCGACCGCGAGCCGACGACGCTGGCCGGCGTCGACTGCGTCCGCACGTTCGTGCTGCACCTCGCCGGCGGCGACCTGGCGACCGCGAGCGAGCAGTGGCGGCTGCTGGCGGACGGCCGGCGCTGGACGGTGACCGCGATGACTGCGCTGGGCGACCAGCCCGTGTGGGGACCCGAGCTGGCCGCGATCGCGGCGACCTTCCGAGTGGGATGACCGCGATCGATCCCGAGACCGGCGAGCTGGTCGGCCCGGCGCGCGCGGTGCAGGAGGCGCTGGCGGCGGCGCAGCCGGACCCGGCGTTCCGGGTCTGGACCGAGGGCGCCATCCGCCGCGCCACCGTGCTCGGCGATCACGCCACGAGCGCCGTCGTGGTCGACCGCGAAGAGAGCGAGCAGGCGCTCGTCCCGATGGCCACGGGCATGGTGCCCGTCGCGCTGGCCGTGTGGCTCGGCCTCGGGCCGCGCCCGGTGCCGGACCATCCCGTCGTGCGGCTCGCGCCGGGCGCGATGGCGGTGCTGATCGGTCGCCGCGCGGCGCACGGCCACGGACTCGACCCCGGCGTCGCGGCCGACCTGCAGAGGCGGCTCGACGCCGGCGTCCGGCACTGGACCGTGCGCGTCGAGTGCGCGGGCTGGCGGCGCAACCTCGAGGTCCTCGAGGGCGACGGCGGCATCTGGCGGTTGCGCCCGGCCGGCGAGCTCGTCGAGCTGGCGCCGAGCTCGTCGACCGCCGTGGTGCGCGAGCTCGTCGCGCTCGTGGCGGCCGCTGCCTAGATGACTGATTCCACGACCCCGCACCCGCCTGGCGCGTACCGACCATGCGGGCACGCGGGCCGCGGAATCAATCATCTCGGAGAGAGGACCGGCCCGCGGCCCCATGATGCGGACCGGCCCTGTCTCCGTCGGACTGGGCGGCTAACCGCCCAGGGTTCTGCCTCTCCCGACACCGGGGGAGATGGGCAGCTGGCACGCGAAGCCCCAGCGCGGGCTCGCGAGGAATCCGGTGGCGCGCGCGACCGGCAGGCGGGCGGGCGCGCTGACGTCGTGGATCCCCAGGCCGGTGGCGCCGGTGACGTACATCGTCCGCCCGTCGGGCGAGAAGCGCGCGCCGATCGCGCCGGCGGCGTCCGGCAGCTTGCCGATGACGCTGACGTTGGCGGACCTGAAGCCCTGCGCCGAGGCCGCGGCCGGCGCGACGGCGAGGAGGGCGAGGACGAGCGGCAGCAGCAGGCGGGGCACGACCGCTTGAACGTGGCCGCGCGCGAGACTTGCGCGAACTTCTCAGCGAGTTCCGGGCGGCGACCCCGGCGTGGTGATCACGTCCTCGACGACGCTGCCTTCGAGGCCGTCGACGTAGTTCGGAGCGCCGCCCTTCTCCGCCCGGACGACGGTGACGTTGGCGGGATGCACCTCGCCGCGCCGGTCGAGCGCGATCGGTCCGATCGGGCTCCGCTCCAGGCGCGTCGTGGCCAGCGCCCGCGCGACCGACTCGCGCGTGCCGTCCGAGCGCGCGATCGCGTCGAGCAGGACCTCTGCGGCCGCGGCGGAGAAGAGGTAGCGCATGGCCGGACGAGCCGACCGTACACCACCCGGCGGAGCGCGCTAAAGGTCTGCGTAGATGTCCAGCGCGCCGGCGCCGGCGAAACCGAGGCGGGCGTAGATCCGCGCCGCCTCGTCGTTGTCGGCGTGCAGGTGGGCGAACCGGGCGCCGGTCGCGAAGCCGCGGCGCAGGAGCCAGGCGCTGAGAGCGGCGGCGATGCCGCCACCGCGAGCCGCCGGGACCACGCCGACGCCGGCGAGCAGCAGCGCCGGCCCGGCCTCGCCGGCGGAGTGGATCGAGTAGGCGGTGGCGACCGGCTCGGTGCCCAGGTAGGCGAGGGCGACCGTGATGCCCGCCGCGCCCATGTGCGGCGCGGCCCAGGGGCGCGACGCCTCGGGGTCGGACCCGAACGCCGCGCCGTCGACGGCGAGCACGGCATCGAGGTCATCGGCCTCGCGCACCTCGAGGCCGGGCACCGCGGCGGCCGTGCGCAGGTCGCCCGCGCGCAACGCCATCAAGGGCTGGCGCAGCAGCCACCGGCCGGTGCTCCACGGCATGTCGATGGGCACGCGCAGGCCCCAGGGGAGCGGCCCGTAGAACTCCCGGGCGGCGTCCAGGTCGGCGTCGGCGGCCGTCACGTCGGCGCTGTTCCACTGCGCGGCGGGCAGGCCGGAGGACATCGCGCGGAGCCCGCGCAGCCGCGCGACGCCGCCGCCGATCGGCTCGCGCAGCCGGCCCTCGACCTCCGCGGCGTCGGCGTGGGCGACATGTGCGAGCATCAGTACAGACCGGTCGGCAGGCCGCCGTCGGGCAGCGACCCGTAGACCAGCAGCCGCGGCCGCGCGCCGAGCTCGAACACCGTTGCGCTCGCGTTCGGCGGCGAGCCGAGCCGCAGCGCGTCGGCGCCGGTCACGTGCGCGGCCGCCGCGCGGATGCAGCCGCCGTGGCAGACCACGAGCCACGAGCCGCCCGCTTCGATCAGCTCGTCGACCGCGCCCGCCACGCGGGCGGTGAACGCCGCCCACGTCTCGCCATCCGGCGCCGTCCGCGGGCCGCCGCGCCAGTTCGTCAGCTCGTCGCCCTGCGCGTCGATCTCGGCGGCGGTCCTGCCGCCCCACGAGCCGACGTCGATCTCGCGCCAGCGCGGGTCGAACCGCCCCGGCCGCAGGCCGATCAGCTCGGCGGTCTCGCGCGCCCGCGTGAGGTCGCTGCACACGATCCGCTCGTCGGGCACGCCGTCGACGATCGCGGCGAGCGCGCGCGACTGCTCGCGCCCGCGGTCGGACAGCGGCGGGTCGAGCTGGCCCTGCAGCCGCTCCTCGGCGTTCCAGGTGGACTCCCCGTGGCGAACGAGGATCAGGCGGTCGGGAGGTAGCATCACCCCGCCAATGTTCTCGAAAGTGCTGGTGGCGAACCGCGGCGAGATCGCCGTGCGCGTGATGCGGGCGCTCGACGAGCTCGGCATCCCGTCGGTCGCCGTCTACTCCGAGGCCGACCGCGAGTCCCAGCACGTCCGCCGCGCCGGCGAGGCGTACCTGCTCGGCCCCGGGCCCGCGGCGGAGTCCTACCTGAACGTCGACAAGCTGATGGAGGTCATCGACGCCTCCGGCGCCGACGCCGTCCATCCCGGCTACGGCTTCCTGGCCGAGAACGCCGCGTTCGCCAAGCGGCTCGAAGACGCCGGGATCACGTTCATCGGGCCGCCGGCGTCGGCGATCGAGGCGATGGGCTCCAAGACCCGCGCCCGCGAGCTGATGAAGGACGCCGGGGTGCCGATCGTGCCCGGCACGACCGACGCGGTTGAGACCATCGAGGACGCCCGCACGATCGCCGAGGACATCGGCTATCCGATCGCCGTCAAGGCGGCAGGCGGCGGTGGCGGCAAGGGCTTCCGCGTCGCGCTCGAGGCCGACAAGCTCGAGGAGGCGTTCGAGGGCGCCGCTCGCGAGGGCGAGAAGTTCTTCTCCGACGCGACCGTGTACCTCGAGCGCTACCTGCCCGACCCGCGCCACGTCGAGGTCCAGGTGCTCGCCGACAAGGAGGGCAACACGATCCACCTCGGCGAGCGCGACTGCTCGCTCCAGCGCCGCCACCAGAAGCTGATCGAGGAGTCCCCCGCGCCGCTGGTCGACGACGAGCTGCGCGAGAAGATCGGCAAGATCGCCACCGACGCCGCCGAGGCGGTCGGCTACCACGGCGCCGGCACGATCGAGGGCCTGCTGCAGGACGGGGAGTACTTCTTCCTGGAGATGAACACCCGCGTCCAGGTCGAGCACTGCGTGACCGAGATGGTCACCGGCATCGACATCGTCAAGGAGGGCATCCGGGCGGCCGCGGGCGAGAAGCTGCGCTACGCGCAGGAGGACGTCACGCTCACCGGCCACGCGATCG
>DATDKF010000407.1:0-5066 GCA_036520135.1 Solirubrobacteraceae bacterium | reverse complement strand
TCCAGCCCGTCCATCGTCACGCCCTTGGCCGCGGAGGCCAGCGGGTCGTCCCAGCTGAAGGTGCGCGTGCGGGCGGGCTCGGCGCGGCTCATCGCGCGACCTCGACCGCGGCCGCGGGGGCGGCGAACAGCGGTTCTCGCTCGCGCGCGCCGAGCATCCACAACGTCGCGCCGGTGCCCGCGGCAGCGCCGATCATCAGCCACCACGCGCCGTGAAAGTCCGTGACGGTCGGCGGCCCGGATCCCAGCAGCGCGACGAGCACGGCGACGCCGAGCGCCGAGCCGATCTGCCGCCCCATGGTCACCACGGCGATGCCGGTGGAGAACCGGGCAGCCGGCAGCGAAGCCGCGCCGGCGCCGGTCAGGGTCGGCAGCAGCAGCCCGACGCCGATGCCGCTGACGAGCATGCCGGGGAGGTAGTCGCCGGCGTAGTCGGGCGTGGCGGACACGTGCGTCAGCCACCACACCGCGGCGAGCGCGAAAAGCAGCGACCCGAGCAGGCCGGTGGCGCGGTAGCCGAGCCGGCTTGCCAGTCGCGCCGACGGGATGCTGAACGTCGCCGCCATCGCCGGGCCGGGAGCGAGCATCAGGCCCGCCGTGAGCACGTCCTCGGCCCAGACGCCGGTCGTGAACAGCACACCCGAGAGCAGCATTGCGGCGAAGCCGACGAAGAAGATGAGCGAGGCGGCCACGGCGATGCTGAACCCGCGGATGCGGACCATTGCCGGGTCGATGACCGGCGACTGGTGATCGAGCGATCGGCGCGCGACGGCGGCGAACAGCACCACGCTGGCTACGAACGCGGCGACCACGCGCGTCGAGTCCCATCCCCATGTCGGTCCCTCGACGATCCCGACGGTGAGTGCGGCAACGGCGCCGACGAGCAGCAGCGCGCCGAGAACGTCGGGCCGCAGCGCGCTCGGCTCACGGATCTCGCGGAGTGTCCGCGCGCCGGCGAGCAGCGCGACGAGCGCGACCGGAAGGTTGACGAGGAACACCAGTCGCCAGTCGACCTCGACGAGCAGGCCGCCCAGCGGCGGGCCGGCAGCCGCGGCGACGCCGCCGGTTGCAGCCCAGATGCCGATGGCGACCCCGCGCTGCTGCGGCGCGAACTCGGGGAGCATCAGTCCGAGCGACGTGGGCAGCAGCAGCGCGCCGCCGCCCGCCTGGATGACGCGGGCGGCGACGAGCACCTCGACGCTCGGAGCGAGCGCGCACGCCAGCGAGGCGAGCGCGAAGACCACGAGCCCCGTGAGGAAGATCCGGCGCCGGCCGAACGCGTCGGCCCACCGGCCCGCGGGCACGAGCAGCGCAGCGAACACGATCGCGTACGCGTTGAGGACCCAGGACAGCGTCGGCAGCGACACCCCGTCGTAGTCCTTCGCGATCTCCGGGAACGCGATATTCACGATGAACAGGTCGAGACTGGCCATGAAGACCCCGGCCACGACGATCAAGGTGACGCGCCACTTGCGTTGCATGATGCAACGCACCATACCAGGTCAGTTGCTTCATGCAACCCATCCGGCTACACTGACTCTGTGCTGCGCAGCGACTACGACAACCAGGTCTGCTCGATCGCCCGGGCCCTCGAGGTCGTCGGCGAGCGCTGGACGCTCCTGGTGCTCCGCGACATCTTTCTCGGCAACCGCCGCTTCGACGCGCTCCAGGGTCACCTCGGAGTCGCCCGCAACGTCCTGCAGTCACGCTTGGAGCGGCTGCTCGAGCACGGCGTCATCGAGAAGGTCCCCTACCAAGAGCGTCCCGTCCGCCACGAGTACCGCCTAACGCCCAAGGGCATCGATCTCTGGCCGACGATCGTCTCGCTGCTGCAGTGGGGCGATCGGCACGCGCTCGCGCCAGCCGGCCCTCCGGTCCTGCTGCGACACAAGGAGTGCGGCGGCGAGGTCGACGGGCATCGCATCTGCACCGCCTGCGGGACGCCTCTCGAGGCCCGGGACGTGCGCGCCGTCGCCGGGCCGGGGGCAGCGCCGGACCATCCGCTGCTGCGCCGCGAGTCCTCCGCCGCGTAGGCGCTGGCCGCGCGACGACAGCACCGTTGTTCCTCTGTGTCTAGCGTCCTCTTCGACGACCCCGGTCAGGCGACGCTGGATCGCCGCGTCGCCGCATGTGTGACTCGAACTCGGGAGACCACGACGGGGAGTCGGGATCGCCAGCGCTCACGCGCGGCCCTCAGAGGCGTGTCCGGCGATTACCAGGGATTACCGCCGTTTCAGCTGGCCAGGCCCAAATCAGGCCCCTCCCAGGCCCAAATGCGCGATCGCTGTCAACGCACCGTAAATAACGAGATCCAGCGGCCATCGGGCATTGCGGGCGATGGCGAGACCCGGACTCGAACCGGGGACACCACGATTTTCAGTCGGGCACGCTGAGCCTCCCGTGGGGGCGCAAATCCCTGGAAATCAAGCGGTTCGGGCCGGAGCACCTCGATCGACCGATGTTCGCAATTTGCGGAAGCATGTCGCGAGTTGTGGGAATGGCCAGCGCCTCAGGCCCAAACTTGGAGTCGCGCTGAGCCGGCTACAAGGGGGCCGCTCCTTGAGCTTGCCGTGGCCGGCCCCATGAGACGTAGGCCCGGTTGGGCGGCACGCTCGCTCCTCCGGGAAGGCGGGCACGCGCTCGGCACGGGCCACGACGACTGCGTGTCGTCCGAAGCGGGCACGGGATCAGCGGCGACACGGGCTCCCGCTCACCGAGGCAAAGCAGACGCCGCTTCGTCCTGCCTTCGGCGCTGAGCAGGACTCTGAGATGAGCGGCGCGGAGTACCACGCCACGAGAAGTGCGGGACCGGGCTCGCTGGACGCGGAGGCACTTGACGACTGCTGGATCGCCCGGAGAAGCAGCTGTCCTGTAAGCCGCCCATCAAGCGGTTGGTCCTCGTCCGACTCATCACTCTCGATCGCGGTCGTCGAACATGCCGCCCCACGCATCGTTCGTTGGCGCGGACGTGTCGATCATCTTGGCGTTGCACTCCCGCGGGCGTCGCGGCTTTCCCGAGGCTCATCGGCGAGCGCGTCGCCCGCCTTTCCTACCGCAGCGTCCGCGGCAGTCCGAAGTGGGGGAAGACGCTGGTGTTGCCGAACCAGGTGATCGCGGATATCCGGTCGCCGTCGAGCGTGAGGACGAACAACGCGTACGCACGCGCGATTTCGGATTGTGCATCCGGCAGGTAGCACCCGTACGCGGGCTGGCCGTTCGCACGCGTTGGCACCAGCCGCAGTAGCGCGCCGCGCCGGACCTCGCGGTCGCGTAGGAACACGCGAATCGCATTGGTCCGCTGGTACTGCCATGGCTCGGGCGGCATGGTCACCCAGGCGTCGTCGGTGAGCAGGGCGACCATGGCGTCGACGTCGCCCGCCTCGACCGCGTCGGCGAAGCGGCCGACGACGTCGCGCTCGAGCTTGGAGTGCGGGAGCGGTGCGCGTTCGCGTCCGGCGGCGGGCAGGCGGGACTCGAAAGCGGCACGCGCGCGGCGCAGGAGGCTGTTGACCGAGGTGGCGGTGGTGTCGAGCATCTCGGCGACCTCCTCGGCGCGGAAGCCGAGCACGTCGCGCAGCACGAGCACCGCGCGCTGCTGCGGCGGGAGGTGCTGAAGGCCGACGATGAACGCCAGCGCAATCGCCTCCTTGGTCTCGTAGCGCGCCTCGGGTCCGGGAGCTTCGTCCGGGATGCCCTCGAACAGGACATCGGGATAGGGCTCAAGCCAGATCGGCTCGGCCCGGCGCGTCGGCTCGGGCATCTCGGTCATCCGCGGCAAGTCTTCCGGGCGGCGGCGGCTCGCACGGAGGGCGTCCAGTGAGCGATTGGTGGCGATCCGGTACAGCCAGGCACGGACCGACGCGCGTTCCTCGAACCGCTCGAGGCCGCGCCACGCGGCGAGCAGCGTCTCTTGGAGCAGGTCCTCGGCGTCCTGCGCGGAGCCGACGATCCGGTAGACGTGCAGCTGGAGCTCACGCCGGTAGGGGTCGGTCAGCTCGCGGAACGCGTCCTCGTCGCCGGCGCGCGCGCGGGCGAGGGTCCGCTCGGTCACGTTCGCATCCTCGCACCGGCTCGTCCTTTCATGCGCATCACAGGTAATGACGCCTCGCGGGCTCGAAATTCGTCGCTCAGTTTTCGTCCGGGCGATCGCCTCCATAGGCATAGGCAACTACCAGTCGCTGGAGGAGATATGAAGGTCACCCCGACAACACGAAACGTTCCCGATCCGCGCCGCTGGTGGGCGCTTGCGCTGCTCTGCGGCGCGTTCTTCATGGTGCTCCTCGACGGCACGATCGTGCTCGTGGCGCTGCCCTCGATCCAGGCGGACATCGGTTTCTCGGAGCAGGGCCTGCAGTGGGTGCTGAGCGCCTACGCGCTCAGCTTCGGCGGCCTGCTGTTGCTCGGAGGACGGGCGGCCGACCTGCTCGGGCGCCGGCGCGTGTTCATGGCCGGTGTCCTGTTCTTCACGGCCGCGTCGCTCGCCTGCGGGCTCGCTTGGTCGCCGGCGGCGCTGCTTGCGGCCCGCGTGGTCCAGGGCGTCGGCGCCGCGATCATGACCCCGACCGCCCTCTCGATCATCTCCACGACCTTCCCCGAGGGCTCCGAGCGCAACAAGGCGCTCGGGATCTGGGGCGCGCTCGGCGGCATCGGCGCCACCGCGGCGTGGCTGATCGGCGGCCCGCTCGTCGACGGCCCCGGCTGGGAATCGATCTTCTTCATCAACATCCCCCTCGGCCTGGCCGCGCTCGCGCTGTCGCCCGTGCTCCTGCGCGAGAGCCGCGCCGAGCTGACGCGGCGAAGCTACGACCCCGCCGGGGCGCTCACCATCACCGGTGCGCTCGTCCTGCTCGTCTACGCGGTCGTCGAGGCGCCCGACGTCGGCTGGGGCGACGTGCGGACGATCCTCCTGCTCGCGGGCTCGGCCGTGCTCCTCGCCGCCTTCGCGCTGATCGAGTCGCGCCACCCGGCGCCGCTCGTGCCGCTCCGCTTCCTCCGCTCGCGCACGCTCGTCGGGGCGAACCTCGTGATGCTCCTCACCGGCGCCGTCGCGGTCGCCATGCCGTTCGT
>DATDKF010000406.1:0-8467 GCA_036520135.1 Solirubrobacteraceae bacterium | reverse complement strand
GACCGGGACGAGCCCGCGGCGGCGGACGACCGGGACGAGCCCGCGGCGGCGGACGCGCGGGACGAGCCCGCGGCGGCGGACGCGCGGGACGAGCCCGCGGCGGCGGCGCCGGGCGAACGAGACGAGGCCCGGCGGGACAAGCCGGGACGCGACGGCGTGGAACCGGCGCCGCTCACGACAGCAGACGGCGGAGCAGGTGCATGACCGCGGTGGTGGTGCGGTCGCGGATCATCGCCCGGTCGCCCGGGAGCTGGAGCGTGCGCTCGAGCCGGGACTCGCCGGCCGCCACGCACACGCAGACCATCCCCACCGGCTTCTCCGGCGTCCCCCCGCCCGGGCCGGCGATGCCGGTGATCCCCACCCCGACAGCGGCCGAGAAGCGCTCCGCCGCGCCGTCGGCCAACGCGAGCGCGACCTCCGGAGAGACGGCGCCGACGCGCGCGATCAGCTCCGGCGGGACCCCCGCGAGGTCGGTCTTCGCCTCGTTGGAGTACACGACGGCGCCGCCGAGCACGTAGGCGGACGAGCCGGCGCGGTCGGTGAGCCGGCCCGCCATCAGCCCGCCTGTGCAGGACTCGGCGACCGCGATCGTCCGCACCGGCGGCCCCAGCAGCAGCGCCGCGACGATCTCGTCGATCGTGGACCCGTCGCGGGAGAACACCGTCGTCCCGTGGCGCTCGAGCAGCGCCGCCTCGAACGCGTCGTAGTCGGCCGCGGCCGAGGCCGGGAACACCGTCGCCACCTCGAGCTCCCCGCGCCGCAGACACGTCGTGATCTCCAGCCGCTCGAGCCCGTCGAGCCCGCGCAGCGTCCGCGCCAACTCGGACTCCGGGATCCCGATCATCCGGACGATCCGCTGCTCCAGCGCGTCCACGCGGGCGAGTAACGAGCGGACCGGCGGGGTCTCCACGGCATCCGCCCACATCGGCTGCAGCTCGCCCGGCGGCCCCGGGAGCACGACGACCGGCGGCACGCCGTCGCCCGACACCACGAGCCCCGGCGCGGTGCCCACCGGCTCGAGCACGACCGCGCCCCCGGGCACCAGCGCCTGCTTGCGCGTCCCCGCCCGCATCCCCTCTTCGGACGCGTCCCGCCAGCGCCCCCGCATCCGCGAGACGATCTGCCAGATCCGCTCCTCCAGCGCCGGGTCGACCGCCATCGAGCGACCAGCGAAGCCCGCGACCACGTCGGCGGTGAGGTCATCCGCCGTCGGGCCGAGCCCGCCGGTCGTGATGATCAGGTCCATCCGCGCGCCGGCGAGGAAGTCCAACGACGCGCGCACGTCGTCGGGCCGGTCCCCCACCACCATCACGTGCGCGAGCGACACGCCGAGCCCGCGCAGCCGCTCGGCCAGCCACGGCCCGTTGGCGTCGCGGATGATCCCCGACAGGACCTCGGTGCCGGTGACGACGATGCCCGCGCGGACGCTCACGACGAGCAGTCCGGCCGCGCGTCCGCGGGGAGCAGCCGCGGGCGCTTGCCCGGCTGGATCACGTAGCCGATCGGGTCCGCACTCGGCTCCACCGCGTAGCTCTTGCCGTTGACCAGCATGCGGACGTTGTCGTTCCCGAAGTTCGTGCGGAAGCTCTTGCTCGTGAAGACCTTCGTGCGCGTGCCGGCCTCGAGCGTCTGTTCGTCGATGACCTGGTTGCCGGTCGCGTCGACCAGGCACACGTACACGAGGCCCGTCGCCACGAGCCGCAGCTGCACGCGCTGCGGCGGCGCCGGCGTGCGCTCCTGCGACTTCTTCTTCTTCTTGCGCGGCGTGGGGGTCGGCGTCGCCTGCTGCCCCGCGTTCGACGGCCCGGCCGGCGTCTCGTCGTCGTTGCCGAGCGTCCCGAGCACATAGAACACGGCGAGCAGCGCCAGCGCGCCGCCAATCACCACGAGGATCGGCCCCATCGCCGCCAGCCGCGTGCGCCGCGGCGGCCGCCGCCCCGACCGGCGGGTGGCGGAGAACGGCGTCAGGTCCTGCGCCGCGGGCCGTTCATAGCGCTGCCGGTACTCCTCGACGAGCAGCCGCGCGTCGAGTCCCAGGTACTCCGCGTAGGTGCGCAGGAACGACTTGACGAACGTGGGCCCGGGCAGCAGGTCCCATTCCTCGTTCTCCAGGGCACGGAGGTACTTGCCACGGATCTTGGTGGCCGTCTCGACCTCTGTCATGTCGATCCGCCGCCGCATCCGCGCCTCGCGCAGCGTCTCGCCGATCTCAGGCATGGCCGCGAGGAAGGCTACTCAGGCGGGTCCTCGTCGAGCACCGGGACCGGTGGCTCGCCGAGCGCCGCCAGCACGCGCGGGAGGTCGCCTTCAGTGATCAGGACCTGTCGCGGCTTGGAGCCCTCGTAGCCTGAGATCACGCCGCGCCGCTCGAGCATGTCGATCAGCCGGCCCGCGCGCGTGTAGCCGAGCCGCAGGCGGCGCTGCAGCATCGACGTCGACGCGGTCTGCATCTCGGCCACCAGCCGGATCGCGTCGCCGAGCAGCGGGTCCTCGTCGGGATCGAAGCCGTCGTCGGAGCCGCCGCCCTCGTCCGCCGCCGGCTCGACCTCCTCGAGCAGCTCCTCGCGGAACTCCGGCTCGCCCTGCTTGCGCCAATCCTCGGTCAGCGCCGCGATCTCGCCCTCGTCGATGAACGCGCCCTGGATCCGCTGCAGCCGCGACGAACCGACCGGGGAGAACAGCATGTCGCCCATCCCCAGCAGCGTCTCGGCCCCGTTCTGGTCGAGGATCACGCGCGAGTCCGTCTGGGAAGACACGGCGAAGGCGATCCGCGACGGGACGTTGGCCTTGATCATGCCCGTGATCACGTCCACCCGCGGCGACTGCGTCGCGAGCACCATGTGGATGCCGACGGCGCGCGCCTTCTGGGCGATGCGGATGATCGAGTCCTCGACGTCGGCGGGCGCGACCATCATCAGGTCGGCGAGCTCGTCGATCACGCACAGCACGTACGGGAGCGCCGCCTCGCCGCGCCGCACGCGCACCGCGTTGAGGTCGCTCAAGGTACGCGTGCGCGCGAGCGACATCAGCGAGTAGCGCTGCTCCATCTCGCGCACGAGGTTCTGCAGCGCGGTGGCGGCCTTGCGCGGCGACGTGATGACCGGCGTGAGCAGGTGCGGGATCGAGTCGTAGTGCGTGAGCTCGACCTGCTTGGGGTCGACGAGCACCATCCGGACCTCGTGCGGCGTCGCGCGCAGCAGGATCGAGGAGAGCATCGCGTTCACGCAGCCCGACTTGCCCGCGCCGGTCGTGCCGGCCACCAGCAGGTGCGGCATCTTGGCCAGGTCGGCGCCGATCGCGCGCCCCGCGACGTCCTTGCCGAGCCACACGGTCAGCGGCGACCAGTCGGGCGGCGGCGCCTGGTAGACGTCGCCCAGGTGCACGATCCGCCGGCGCGCGTTCGGCACCTCGACGCCGACAGCCTGCTTGCCCGGGATCGGCGCCAGGATGCGGATGTCGGAGGCGGCGAGCGCGTACGCGAGGTCGTCCTTGAGCTGCGCGACCTTGCCGACCTTGATGCCCGGCGCCAACCGCAGCTCGTAACGGGTGATGTGCGGGCCGGCGACCTTGCCGATCACGCGCGCCTCGACGCCGAAGTGCCCGAGCGCCTCGACGAGCTGCGTGGCGACCTTCTCCTGGCCGGCGGTGTCGGGCCGCGAGGCCTCCTCGGAGGAGCGCTTGAGGAACGCGTTGTCCGGCACGGTCCAGTTGAAGTCGGCCGACTCGGTGACCTCGGGCCGGTAGCGCCCCTGAGGGGTGAGCTTGTCCGGGTCGACGGGCGCGCGGGTCACGCCAGGCTCGTCGGTCTCCGGGTCCTCGGCCAACCGCGGCTCAGGCGCGGGCTCGGGCTCCGGCTCCGGCTCGACCACCTCGGTGGGCTCGTCGTACAGGTCCGGATACCGGTCCTCACCCGACCAGAACGGCTCGGGCGTCGCGCGCGAGACACGCGCGTCGCCGACCTCCAGCGCCGCCAGCTCCTCGGTCGCCCGCCGTCGTTGCACGGCCGCGCGCATGTCGCGCGTCGTCGCGGACACCGACGTCGTCGTCGCCTTCACGACGCCCGCCACCGAGGCCCCGGTCAGCAGCAGCACGGCGGCCAGGAACAGGAACAGCGCCGCGATGTGCGCCCCCACGCTGCCGAGCGCCGCCGACAGCCCCCAGTACAGCGCCTCGCCGAGCACACCGCCGCGCGGGCGCACCCACTCGGCGTCCCAGCGCACCTCGCCGCCGCCCGGGCCGAGCCCGAGCGTCCCCGCCGTCAGGCCCAGCGCGAGCCCGGCGAACAGGCACGCGCCGCCGGCCCGGAACGGCCGCACCGCGGGGAGCATCGGCCGCAGCACGAGGATCGCCCCCGAGGCCACGAGCGCCACGGGGACGACGTAGTGGACGGCGCCGACGAGGTCGCGCAGCCCGTTCACGGCGCGCGTGCCGCCGGCCCCGCCGTCCCAGCTCAGGTAGATCAGAGACGCGAAGAAGATCCCCGCCGCCACCAGCGCGAGGCCGACCAGGTCGAGCTGCCGCTGGTCGAGCTGGGGCATGCTGGGCCAGCTCACCGGCGCTCCGCGGCGGGCTCGGGGCTTGGTCTTGCGCTTCGGCATGTCGGCCGGCACCCCTTCGACACGTGCCAGCAGCCTCCTGCCGCCGTACCATCATCACTGATGGAAGCGTCAGACCGACCCGTGCGAGTGCTCGTCGTCGAGGACGACAAGGAAATCGCCCACGTCCTGCAGCGCTCGCTACGGCTGGACGGGTACGACGTCAAGCTGGCCGGCGACGGCGTCCAGGCGCTCGACGAGGCGCACGCGTTCCTGCCGGACCTGATCGTCCTCGACCTCGGGCTGCCGCGGCTGGACGGCATCGACGTCGCGCGCCGGCTTCGCGAGGACGGCGACGACGTGCCGATCCTCATGCTCACCGCGCGTGACGCGCTGGAGTCGCGCGTCGAGGGGCTCGACGTCGGCGCCGACGACTACCTCGTCAAGCCGTTCGAGCGCCAGGAGCTGCTCGCCCGCCTCCGCGCGCTGCTGCGGCGCCGGCCCCCGCGCGGGATGGCGCCGCTCCGGGTCGGCGACCTGATGCTCAACCCGGACACCCACGAGGTCACTCGCGGGGAGCGGGCGATCGACCTCACGCAGCGCGAGTTCGAGCTGCTCGAGTACCTGATGCGCAACGAGCGGCTCGTGATCTCGCGCCAGAAGCTGCTCGACGAGGTGTGGGGCTATGACCCGTTCTCGATCACCAACACGATCGAGGTCTTCGTGTCCAACCTGAGAAGGAAGCTCGAAGCCGGTGGCGAGCCTCGGCTCCTCCATACGGTCCGCGGCGCGGGCTACGTCCTCCGCGTATAGGCACCTCCCGATCCGCTGGCGCCTCGCCGGCGGGTCGGCGGCGCTGACGCTGGTGATCCTGTGCGGCTTCGCCGTGATCGTCGGCGTGCTCACGACGCGCCAGATCCGCGAGGACTTCCAGGACGAGGTGTCCCGCAACGCCGACAAGCTGTCCCAGCAGGCGCGGCTGCGGCTGTTCTGGGACGGCACCCGCCCCGTTCTGAAGCCGGATCGCAGCCGGGTCGACCTCGAGGACTTCGCGGCGTCGCAGGGCGCCGCCATCCGCGTGATCACCGAGGACGACCTCGTCGGCTACCAGACGCCCGGCGCGCCCGACTTCGGCACGCCGTACCGGCGCACGTTCGAGACCGACGGCTGGCGCGTCGAGCGCCGCCAGGTCGAGGTCGTGCCCGGCGACCCGTGGTTCCTGCAGTACGGCCGCAGGATCTCCGAGATCCAGGACACGACCGCGCGCGTGAAGCTGTTCCTGGCGTTCGGCGTGCTCGGCGGCGCGCTGCTGGCCCTGCTCGCCGGCCTGGCGACGGCCCGCCGCGCCATGGAGCCGATCACCGAGCTCACGGCCGCCGCCCGGCGGATCGAGCGCTCGCGCGACCCGTCACTGAAGATCCCGCACCCCGAGGCCGACGACGAGGTCGCCGAGCTCGCCTACACGCTCGACGCGATGCTGACCGCGCTCGACAGCGCCCGCGCCGAGACCGAGGGCGCGCTCGCCCGCCAGCGCGAGTTCGTCGCCGACGCGTCGCACGAGCTGCGCACGCCGCTGACCTCGGTGCTCGCGAACCTCGAGCTGCTCGAGGAGGAGCTGACCGGCGAGCAGCGCGAAACCGCCGCCTCCGCCCTGCGCTCGTCGCGGCGGATGCGTCGCCTGGTGGCCGACCTGCTGCTGCTCGCCCGCGCCGACGCCGGCCGCCAGGCGCCCCACGAGGCCGTCGACCTGTCCGAGGTCGTCACCGACGCGGCCGCCGAGCTCGAGCCCGTCGCCGGCGACCACGAGATCTCGATCTTCGCGCCCGCGGGGATGCAGGTGGACGGCGCCCGCGACGAGCTGCACCGCCTCGTCCTGAACCTGATGGAGAACGCGCTGCGCCACACCGACCCGGGCACCGCCGTCGAGGCGACCGTCGAGCGCCGGAACGGCGCCGTCGTGCTCTCCGTGGAGGACGACGGCCCCGGCATCCCGCGCGATCTGCGCGAGAAGGTCTTCGAGCGCTTCTACCGCGGCACCGGCGATCGCAGCGGCTCCTCCGGGCTCGGCCTCTCGATCGTCCGCACGGTCGCCGAGTCGCACAAGGGGAGCGTCGAGCTCGAAGAGCCGCTGGACGGCCGCGGCGCGCGCTTCGTGGTGCGCATCCCGACCGCCTGACATCTCACGTAGCCGGCTGCGAGGCCGATCTTCCGGACGACATGTCTGACGCCACCTCGCAGCAGCTCGTCGTGTTCTCGCTCGGGAATGAGGAGTACGCGCTTCCGATCGGCGCCGTCCACGAGATCATCCGCTTCACGGAGCCGCGCATGGTCGCCTCCGATGCCGCGTGGATCCGCGGCGTCATCGGCCTGCGCGGCAAGATCATCGCGATCTTCGACCTCGCCGGCCGGATGGGGCTGGAGGCCGTGTCGACCGAGCCCAAGATCGTGATCGTCGAGTCTCCCGCCTCCGCCCGCGTCGACGTCGCGACGGGCGCCGTGACCGTGCGCGAGGCCGGCGGCCAGGACACCGACCTGACACACGAGCTGGAGATGGCGGCATGAGCGCGGGCGGCCAGGTTCTGAGCACCGACGCGATCGCGGCGCTGGTCGAGGCCGCGCGCGAGGGGCGCCTCCCCGAGGAGGCTTCCGCGCCGCAGCGGCGCCGCCGCATGCGTGCGGTCGACTTCACGCGCCCGACGAAGTTCACGGCCGACCAGGAGCGGCGCCTGAAGCGCTCGCTCGAGGCGTTCTGCGGCAGCCACCACTCGCGATCTTGCTGGATCGCCGCCGCACATGGGCGACGATTGGGAGGCCAGCTGCGCGACGAAGATGATCCGTGAGAGCCGAGGCGCGCGGGGAGCCGCATGTTTTGATTGACGACGGCCGGCGACGGCGTAGCTTCCTCTACGCCAACCAGGAGGTGCCCCATGACGCTCAGTTCTTCACGCATCATTCTCAGCGGCCCACCGCGTCGCGCTCGCTACCGGATCAACCGCGGACGCTCCGTGGCCATCAACCCGCTCGCGGTCGCGGCTGGCGCTGCGACCGGTGGGATCGCGTTGGGGGCGCTGCTCGCGTACTTCCTCGATCCGAAGGGTGGCCGTCGCCGTCGCCACACGGCGCGGGATCGTGCGTTGTCGAGGTTGCGGCGTGGCGAACGGCGTGCCGCATGGCGGGCTCGGCGGGCAGAGTCGCACGCGGTTGGGATCGCCCGGCGCACGTTCAACGCCGCCCGCCGCGGTCACCGCGAGCCGTTCGACGACATCACGCTCGCGCGCAAGGTCGAGAGTGAGCTCTACCGTCGCGCGCGTGTGCCCAAGGGGCAGATCAGCATCAACGCAGAGGATGGGTTCGTGTTCCTGCGCGGGGTAATGGAGCGACAGGAGGAGATCGAGCGCATCGAGGTCGCGACGCGGCAGATTGCAGGCGTGCGCGAGGTGGAAAACCTGATCCACCTCCCTGGCACCCCGGCGCCGGCCAGCCGGCCCAAGTCCGAGCGCGCGCGCTCAACCAACGGGTCTCGGTGATTGCGGATCTCTCGCCTGTGACCGTTGCGGCCGCTCTGCGTGGGTCGCCGACCGAGATGCCGGCGTGCGGCGCGCGCTCGGCGACGGCCCGCCCTGCGCCGCTATGTCTACGGCACACGTAGCCGCTGTAGAAGCAGGGCTTGAGCGGTTCGCATGCGATCGCGAACGACCCCTTCGCGCCCGCCAGTTCGCCCGCTCGCGCGGTGATCCGTTCTGTTCTCGTGCGCCGCCTCGGCGTTGAAAGTTCCGCGCACGCTGAACGCGGCGTCGGCCCCAGCGGGATCGTGTCCGAACCCGAAGTGGACCGCGACCGTGACAGACGTGGCGTTCACGACGGCGACCCTCAGCCTCTTTGAGGACTCGACGCTCTCCGACACGGAGACGGTCCCCGTCACGTAACTCCCG
>DATDKF010000405.1:0-3565 GCA_036520135.1 Solirubrobacteraceae bacterium | reverse complement strand
TGAACACCGTGCACGGTTCCGAGAGCGATCACGACGTCGCCGGGACCCTCGATCCGGTCCGAATGCTCGTCGAGTCCGAGGTCTTGCGACTGAATCAATTTGCGCGGCCGGCCGCCACCACGGTGCGGTTAGCTCTACCGCGATCCGGCGTTCACCCGTCGCCATATTGGCGGCCCCGGACCTTCCCGACCAGCTCGGCGGCGGACAGGCTTGCCGGCCATGAGAACACGCAGACTCTTCTCGGTGACCGGCGGCGCGTTGGCGCTCGCCGTCGTCATTGTGCCGGGCGCGCAGGCGGCCCGCCCCGATCTCCGCGTCACGTCCGTGTCGCAGCCGCCGGCGCTCGCCGCGGCAGGAAGCTCGGTCAGGGTGCGCGTCAAGGTGTCCAACACCGGCCGCGGCTCGGCACGGCGGTCGAAGACGTTCGTCCTGCTCTCGCGCGACGCTCGCCGCAGCAAGGACGATATTCGCGTCGCGAGGGTCCCGACTCGCCGCCTCGTCGCCGGCCACCGCACGCGCGTCCGGCGCGGCGTGAGGATTCCGGCGACCGTCGCCGCGGGCATATGGCGGATGCTGGTCTGCGCCGATGGCCCGCGGCGGGTCCACGAGACCCGCGAGCGCAACAACTGCCGCAAGGCTCGCCGTGCCCTGGTGGTGCGCGCGAAACAGCCCACTCCGGCTACGACACCCACTCCGGCTCCGTCGCCCACCCCGGCTCCCACGCCGGGGTCCGGCTCGCCGAAATGCGCGACCGAGGATCGTCCGGACATGGCGTTCGTCGACGCCAACTGCGACGGCGTCGACGGCGTCGCCGCCGACGCCGTCTTCGTGTCGGCGACGACCGGTTCGGACGGTGCGCCCGGTACGCGTGACAAGCCCCGGCGGCATCTCACCGACGCCGTCGCGCTCGCGATGAAGACCGGTCGCTCGTCGGTGCTCGCGGCCACCGGCGACTATGCAGGAACGCTCGTGGTCGCTCCCGGCGTCTCCGTCTACGGCGGCTACGACCCCGTCACGTGGAAGCGCAGCAAGGCCGCGGAGACCGTGATCGAGGGTGCCAACGACGCAACGGGCAGCTTCGGCGTCAAGGCCCAGGACGCGGTCGCCGCCACGACCCTCCAGCTCCTGCATGTCAAGTCGCCGACGCCGGCGACGAGCAGCGGCAGCGCCTATGGCGTGGACGCGGTGCACAGCCCCGGCCTGCGGCTCGAGAACCTCATCGTCGAGGCCGGGAACGCCACCGGCGGCGAGAATGGCCAGAACGGCGGTGACGGCCTTCCCGGGACGAAGGGCAGCGACGGCGCCCCCGGCAAGTGCGACACCGCGATCGGCGGAGCCGGCGGCGCCGGCGGCGGCTCGCCCGCGGGCTACTTCGGCGGCGCCGGCGGCGCTGGGGGGAGCACCGGGAACGGCGCAAGCGGGATCACCGGCCTCGTCCTGGGCGGCGCCGGGGGCCTCGGCGGCAAGGTCGGGGACCCCGGCGAGTACGGGCATGACGGCAAGGACGGATCGGCCGGCGCGACCGGCTTGAGCGCCACGCCTCCGACACCCGGCTACTTCGGCCCCGCCGGAGTCTTCTGGGTCGCTGCGACGAAGGACGGCCTGAACGGCAACCCCGGCAGAGGCGGCGGAGGCGGCGGCGGCGGCGGCGCGCAGGTCGGCCCGTTCGTCTGGGACGGCGGCGGCGGCGGCGGTGGAGGCGGAGGCGGCGGCGGCGCCGGTGGCTTCGCCGGCAAGGGCGGCGCAGGCGGTGGTGGGTCCTTCGGCGTCGTCGCCGTCGACTCCCCGGCCCTCGCGATCATCGACTCCAAGGTCGTTGCCGGCAAGGGCGGCGCCGGTGGCGCCGGCGGAAAGGGCGGCGCCGGCGCTTGGGGCGCCGCCGGCGGCTCGGGAGGCACCGACGACTGCTACTTCCCGGAGGTTGGCTGGGGCGGCAACGGCGGCCACGGTGGCCACGGTGGCGACGGCGGCACCGGAGCCGGAGGCGCCGGCGGCCCGAGCTGGGGGGTCTACTCGCAGGGCGGCGCGATCAAGGTGCAGAACTCAGGGCTGTGGTTCACCGGTGGCGGCGCCGGCGGAGCCGGCGGCGACGCCAACAACGCCGGACCGAAGGGGTCCGGCACGCCGAGCGTCAGCTACTGATCCCTGCCCGGCCCGAATCCTGCTGCTGCGCGGCGGATTCGGGCCGTCGAAGACGAACGACGACGAAAGGAACAGCGCGATGTGGTTGGAAGTGGTCATAGACGTGCTCTGGCCGGGCAAGGGCCCGAAGGCCCTCGAGGCAAGCGCGGAGCGGATCATCGACGGGCGCCACTCCGGCATGCTCGCCGTCGAGTGCTGGGCACCGGGAGCGTTCAAGCGGCGCCTGAACCAGAGCGGCTGGCTCGAAGACGAGGTGATCGCGGCGGGGTGGCTCGAGCAGGGGAGAACGCACTCGCTGTTCGCACTGCTCACGGGACTCGCGCTGATCCAGGTCGTGCGACGCCGGCGCGCGATGTCCCTCCCGCGCGAGTTCGTGCTCGCCGTCACCGCTGACCGGGTGGTCGCGCTCGGGCTGAGCCCCTGGAAAGAGGGGGACGGGCACGGGGAGGACAGCGTGTCCGTCCTCAAGATCAAGCCCGGCGAGCGCGGTTCCTGGGCCCGCGGGCCGGTTCGGCTGACCGACCTGCATGAGCGCGTCAGGACGAAGGGCGCGACGCTCCAGCTGCCGGGCGAGGAGCCGTTCCCGGTGACGTACGGCGGCGATCCCAGCACGCACGAGCTGATCGAGCATCTCCGCCGCTGACCACCACGCTCCTCCCTTGTGGAAAGGCGGCAAAGCCGCGCGACCAAGGTCAATGCAACTCGGCACTGAGCCGCGAGACCGTGGCCGAAGCGGCGCACTCCTCCATTGCGCGCGGGGCTGCCGTAGACCCGGCGTACGCCGAGATCACCGTCGGAACGGACGAGGAGCAGGAGCTCAGGTTGAGACTTCTGCACCTCGATGCCACGAGCCTTCAGCGGCTCGGTTCGCTGGCGGCGCTTGACCCCCTTCCGTACCTAAGGCACACCGCAATCAGCCCTCTTGGAGCCGTCTCGGAGCCTCGCCAGCGGCGTCGTGGCCGCTCCCAGCTCCCGCGGGCCGACGGTCGACGATGACGCGTGCTTTCGGTGCACAGCGGGCGTCTGCCGGATGGATGACCCCGGCGAGGCGCGGGTGTTCCGGCTGGCCGAGCTCGAGCAGGCGAAGGCCTGGGCCGGGGGCGCGTGAGCCGAGCTCGCGGCTACTTGCAGGCGGCCGGCTTCGCCGGGCGCGGGCGGCGGAGGTCGGTGGTGACCTCGAAGTCGTAGCACCACGGGCGCTTGTAGCGGCCCTGGGTGCCGGGCGCGCCCGGCGCGTTGGAGCGGGCGCAGTAGACCTTGGCGACGCAGCCTGCCAATCCTCGTGGGACTCGCGCATCCCGAGCATCACCGCCAGCAGCACGCGTTCGCCCTGTTCGGTGAAGCCCCAGGCGACCAGCACGCCCTCCTTGTGCCCGTCGCGGCGCACAGCGAGAAAGGTGGCGTCTAGGAACAGCGACGCCAC
>DATDKF010000404.1:0-15430 GCA_036520135.1 Solirubrobacteraceae bacterium | reverse complement strand
GACCTGATGATGCGCGGCGAGACCGGCCGCGGCAGCGGGTGGCTGGGTCGCGCGCAGCGCCTGGTCGAGGCCGAGGCGGACGACTGCGCGGAGCGCGGCCACCTGCTGCTGCCGCTCGCGTTCCAGCGCGAGAACGCGGGCGATCTCGACGGCGCGATCGCCGCCGTGAGCGAGGCGACGGCGATCGCCGAGCGCTTCGGGGATCGGACGCTGTTCGCGATCGCCGTCAACGTGCACGGTCATTTCCTCGTCCGCACCGGGCGGGTGGTCGAGGGCCTCGGGCTGCTCGACGAGGCGATGGTCGCCCTCACCACGGGGGAGCTGCCGCCGATCGCGCGGGGCATCGTCTACTGCAGCGTGATCAGCGGGTGCCAGGAGGCGTTCGAGCCGCGCCGCGCACAGGAGTGGACCGATGCGCTGGCGCGCTGGTGCGAGGGGCAGCCGGACATGGTCGCCTTCAGCGGGCGCTGTCACGTTCACCGCGCAGAGATCATGCAGCTCAAGGGCGCCTGGTCGGACGCGCTCGAGGAGGCGCGGTCCGCCGAGCGCCGGGCGGCGCGCGGCAAGCACCGCAGCGCGCTCGCCGAGGCGGCGTACGTGCAGGGCGAGGTCCACCGCCTGCGCGGCGAGCTCGGCGCGGCCGAGGAGGCCTACCGCGATGCCAGCCGATACGGGCGCGAGCCGCATCCGGGCCTCGCGCTGCTGCGCCTGTCGCAGGGCAAGGTGGAGGCTGCGGCCACCGCGATCCGTCGCGTGCTCGACGAGACGAGCGCGCCGCCCGAGCGCGCGCGACTGCTGCCGGCGTGCGCGGAGATCATGCTCGCCACCGGCGACCTCGACGCCGCGCGCGGAGCATGCGAGGAGCTCGCAGAGATCGCGGCCGGCTACGAGGTCGGCATCCTCGGCGCGATCGTGGCGCAGACGCAGGGGGCGGTCGAGCTCGCCGCGGGCGAGGCCCGCACGGCGCTGCCCGCGCTGCGCTTCGCGTGGCGCGTATGGGAGGAGATCGAGGCGCCGTACGAGGCGGCGCGCGTGCGGGAGCTCATGGGCACGGCGTGCCGGGCGCTGGGCGACGAGGATGCCGCCGCGCTCGAGCTCGAAGCGGCGCGGCGGGCGTATGCCGAGCTCGGAGCGGCGCCGGATGCCGCGCGTTTGGGCGGAGAGGGCAAGACGCACGGGCTGACCGCGCGCGAGCTCGAGGTGCTGCGCCTCGTCGCCGCGGGTCGCACCAACAAGGCGATCGCCGCCGAGCTCGTGCTCAGCGAGCGGACCGTCGACCGCCACGTGAGCAACATCTTCGCCAAGCTCGGCGCCTCCTCGCGCGCCGCCGCGACCGCCTACGCGTACCGCCACCAGCTCGTGTGAGCGAAACCACCCACACGGGCGCGCGCCCAGGTTGGGTGGTTCTGCCGAAGTCGCGGCGGCGGGCGGGTGCGAGCGTCGACGGCATGCTCGAATCCCACGTTGACGACGCGCGCCGGACGCTGATCGCCGGCCTCCCGGTCGCCGAGCGCCGGCTCGGCCCGACCGCGGTCCTGGAGGGCGGCGACGGCCCGCCTGTGGTCCTGCTCCACGGACCCGGCGCCTACGCCGCGCACTGGCTGCGCGTGATCCCCGGCCTCGTCGGCTCGCACCGGGTCGTGGCCCCGGACCTGCCGGGCCACGGCGCCTCGGAGCCGCTCGACGCCGATCGCGACGTGCTTGCCTGGCTCGCCGAGCTGATCGAGGACACCTGCGACGAGCCGCCGGTGCTAGTGGGCAACGCCCTCGGCGGCGCGATCGCGGCCCGCTTCGCGATCGCGCACGGCGACCGGATCCGCCGCGTCGTCCTCGTGGACCCGCTCGGCCTCGTGCCGTTCGACCCGGCGCCGGAGTTCGGCGGCGCGCTGCACGACTTCATGGCGCAGCCGGACGAGGACACCCACGAGCGGCTGTGGCGGTACTGCGCACACGACCTCGACGGCGTCCGCAAGGCGTTCGGCGAGCGCTGGGCGCCGTTCGCGACGTACAACGTCGATCGCGCGCGCACGCGCGGCTCAGCCGGCGCCGCGCTGATGCAGGAGCTCGGGCTGCCGGCGATCGAGGGACTCGAGCGGATCGCCGTCCCGGTCGCCCTGGTCTGGGGCCGCCACGACCTCGCGAACCCGCTCGCGGTCGGCGAGGCGACGGCGGCGCGGCACGGCTGGCCGCTGCACGTGATCGAGGACTGCGCCGACGACCCGCCGATCGAGCGGCCCGCCGAGCTGCTGCGCGCGCTGGAGGCGGAGGACCTGCGCGAGCAGCTGCACGGGCCGCTCCTGCTCCCCGGCGGCCCCGGCTTCGCGGCTGCGACGGAGCTGTGGAACGCGATGATCGACAAGCGCCCGGCGCTCGCGGTCCAACCGGCCGACACCGGCGACGTCGTGGCCGCCGTGGCGTTCGCCCGCGACCGCGGCGTGCCGCTGTCGGTCCGCGGCGGCGGCCACAACATCGCCGGCACGGCGCTGGCCGACGGCGGCGTGACCATCGACATGTCGCTGCGACGCGAGGTCGTCGTCGACCCCGCCGCCCGCACCGCGACCGTGCAACCCGGCTGCCGGCTCGGCGACGTCGACCGCGCGACGCAGCGACACGGCCTCGCCACCCCGCTCGGCTTCTTCTCCGATGTCGGTGTTGCCGGGCTGACGCTCGGCGGCGGCCTCGGCTACCTCACGCGCCGTTTCGGCTGGACCGTTGACAATCTGCTCGAGGTCGAGATCGTCACGGCCGACGGCTGCGCGCGGCAGGCCAGCCGCGACGAGAACGCCGACCTGTTCTGGGCCGTGCGGGGCGCGGGCGGCAACCTCGGCGTCGTCACGTCGTTCACGTTCCGGCTGCACGAGGTCGGTCCGACCGTCTACGGCGGGCTCATCGCCTGGCCGTACGAGCAGGCGGAGGAATTCCTGCGGGCCTACCGGACACTCACGACCGACGGGCCGGCGGAGCTGACGGCGTTCCTGATGATCGCGCGGGCGCCGGCCGCGCCGTTCGTGCCTCCCGCGTGGCACGGCCGGCGGATCTGCGCGCTGAGCATCTGCTTCAGCGGCGATCTGGGCGACGCGGAGGCGGCCATCGCGCCGATCAGGGCGATCGGCGACCCGATCGTCGACCTGCTGCACGAGCAGCCCTACACGGAGCTGCAGTCCTATCTCGACGCGACCGAGCCGAAGGGGCGGCACGACTACTGGCGGATGGAGTACCTGTCCGAGCTGAGCGACGACCTGCTGGCGACCTTTCGCGACGTGGCAGGCAACTGCCCGATCCCGGACGGCGAGCTGGGCCTGCTCCAGCTCGGCGGCGCGCTCAACGAGCGTGACGCGGACGACGGCGCCGTCGGTAACCGCAACGCCCGCTACGCATGGGGCGTGATCGGCATGTGGGACCCCGGCGACCCGGACGGCGACGCATACCGCCGCTGGGTTCGCGGGGCGGGCGACGCGCTCAAGCCGTTCTCGACCGGCGGGACGTACATCAACTTCCAGACCGCCGACGAGGGCGCGGACCGGGTGCGCGCGGCTTACGGCGCGAACTACGACCGCCTCGCCGCAATCAAGCGCGCGTACGACCCGGGCAACCTGTTCCGCTCGAACCGCAACGTCCCGCCCGGCCGTCACTCGGTACCCTGAGGGCAACGGAAAACCCAGGGGGGCTGGGGAGATCGCCCGGCTGAGATAGGTCCTCGCTGGACCTGACCCTTCGAACCTGTGGGGTAATGCCCGCGGAGGGAGTTGATGCAGACCGAGGTCGAGGCTCCCGGAGTGGAGCCTCGTGACGTTTCAGGCGGCGTCACGGTCGCCGGAGTTGGGAAGTCGTTCGGGGCCGTGCAGGCTCTGGACGGCGTGTCCCTGCGCGCCGCGCCGCGCGAGGTGGTGGCGGTGGCCGGCCCGAGCGGGTGCGGGAAGTCCACGCTGCTCGAGCTCGTGTGCGGGCTCGCCGCGCCCGACGAAGGGACCGTCGAGGCCGCTCCCGCCGCGCTGATGCCGCAGCGCGACGGGCTGCTGCCGTGGCTGTCGGCGCTCGACAACGCGGCGCTGGCGCTGCGCGTCGCCGGCGTCCACAAGGCCGCCGCCCGCGCCGCTGCGCACGCGCACTTCGCCGCGTTCGGCCTGGAGGGCTTCGAGCGCGCGCGGCCGCGCGCGCTGTCGGGCGGCATGCGCCAGCGGGTCGCGTTCCTGCGAACGCTGCTGGCGGGCAGGCCGCTGCTGTGCCTGGACGAGCCGTTCGGGGCGCTCGACGCGCTCACCCGCGGGCAGATGCAGCGCTGGCTGGCCGACGCGCTGCAGCGCGAGCCGCGGACCGTCCTGCTCGTCACGCACGACGTCGAGGAGGCCGTGCTGCTCGCCGACCGGATCGTCCTGCTGTCGCCGCGGCCCGGCCGCGTGATCGCGACGATCGACGTCCCTCTCCCCCGGCCCCGCCACCGGACCGACGCCGACGTCGTCGCGCTGCGCGAGCGCGCGCTGGCCGCCCTGGGCGGTGACGCATGAGCGCCGCGCTGATCGTGCTGGTGGGCCTCGCGGGCTGGGAGGCGATCGTGCGCCTCGGGCTCGTCGACGAGCTGATCCTGCCTGCGCCGACGCAGGTCGCCGACTCGCTGTGGACCGACCGCTCGCTGCTCGCGCCCGACCTCGCGGTGACGACGTGGGAGGTCTTGCTCGGCCTGGCGGCGGCGATCGCCGCCGGCGCGCTGCTCGGGATCGCCATGCACGTCTCGCCGCGCGCCCGCCGGGCGCTGCGGCCGCTCGTGATCGGCTCGCAGGCCGTGCCGGTGCCGGTGATCGCGCCGCTGGTGGTGCTCGTGCTCGGCTTCGGACTCGCGCCGAAGGTGCTGCTCGTCGCGCTCGTGTGCTTCTTCCCGGTCGCCATCAACCTCTATGACGGCCTGCGCGACACCGACGGCGACGCGCGCAAGCTGCTGCGGTCGCTCGACGCCACGCGCTGGCAGATGCTGCGCATGCTCGAGCTGCCGAGCGCGCTCCCCGCCGCGTTCACCGGCATGAAGATCGCCGCCGCGGTCGCGGTCATCGGCGCGGTGTTCGCGGAGTGGTCGGGCTCGGACTCCGGGCTCGGCCACGCGCTGCTGACCGCCAACGGCCAGCTCGCCACGCCGCGGGCGTTCGCCGCCACCCTGCTGCTGTTCCTGCTCGCCGTCCTGCTCTACGGCGTGTTCGCGCTGCTCGAGCGCCGCGTCGTCGACTGGACGCCCCGATCCAGCCCCGGAGGCCCATGATCCGCCTGCTCCTGCCCCTGCTCGCCCTCACGCTCCTCGTCGCCGGCTGCGGCGCGAAGGACGAGACCGCCGCGGCCGGCGCCGGCAAGACCGAGCCGTTCACGGTGATGCTCGACTACTTCCCGAACGCCGACCACGCCGGGATCTACGCGGCCAAGGCCAGCGGTGAGTACGAGCGGGCCGGGCTGGACGTCAAGATCATCGCGCCGCCGGACGCCGCGCTGCCGCTCAAGCTGCTCGAGGCAGGCCGCGCCGACGTGGCGATCTCCTATGAGCCCGAGGTGCTGCTGGCGCGCGACCAGGGCGCCGACATCGTGTCCGTCGGCGCGCTCGTGCAGAAGCCGCTGACCTCGCTGATGTCGCTCGGCGACCACGCGATCAGCGACCCCAAGCAGCTCGCGGGCAAACGCGTCGGGACCTCCGGGATCCCCTACCAGTCCGCCTACCTGCGCACGATCCTCGACAAGGCCGGGGTCGACCCGGGCTCGGTCAAGGAGACCAACGTCGGCTTCAAGCTCACACAGGCGATGCTCTCCAAGAAGGTCGACGCCACGCTCGGCGCGTTCTGGAACTACGAGGGCGTCGACCTGCAACGGCGCGGCAAGAAGCCGACGATCCTCAAGATGGAGGACCTCGGCGTGCCGACCTACAACGAGCTCGTCTTCGCGGCCCGCCGCAAGGACCTCGACGAGGCCGGTGCGTCGCGCGTGCGGCGCTTCCTACAGGCGACGGCCCGCGGCATGCGGTTGGTCGAGCAGAACCCGCAGAAGGGCGTCGACGCGCTCCGGGAGGCCGACCCGGGGCTCGACCCCGGCCTGCAGGCGGCGGCGATCAAGGCGACGCTGCCGGTGTTCTTCCCCGAGGACGAGGACCGCCCGTTCGGCTGGCAGGACCCGACGCAGTGGAGCGCGTACGAGATGTGGATGCGCTCACACGGGCTGCTCAAGCGGCCCGAGCAGGGGGAGCGGGCGCCGCTGACCAACGAGTTCCTGCCGGGCGAAGGGCTGGACCAGGGGACCAGCGGGCTGGGGTGAGCCCGCGCGCGGCGGCGTGCATGAGGTGCACGCCCGCCAGCCCCTTCCACTCGCCGTAGCGGTCGAAGAAGCCGCGCACCTCGGCCTCGTCGGCGCGCGCTCGCGGGTTCCCGGTGGCCAGCCGGCCGACGATCTTCAGGAAGCCGAGGTCGCCGGCCGGCACGACGTCCATCCGCCCCTGGCCGTGCAGGCCGACCATCTCGACCGTCCACGGTCCGATCTCGCGGATCGCGCGGAGCCGCCGCAGGTCGTGCCCGTGCAGGTCGAGCCGCCCGCGGGCGACCGCGTCGGCGCAGCGGCGCATCGCGAGCGCGCGCTTGGGCGCGAGGTCGAACGCCACGAGCTGCGCCGGCGCCTGCCGCGCGATGACCGCCGGCTCGGGCAGGTCGCGCATGCCCGTCGCCGGGCAGCGGTAGCCGAACGCGGCGATCAGGCGCCGCTGGATCACCATTGCCTGCTCAAGCTCGATCAGCTGCTCGGTGATCGCGGCCAGCAGCGTCTGCCACGGATCGGGTTGGCGGCGCACGCGCAGCGCGTAGTCGGTGCGGACCGACCGGCCGATCACCGGGTCGTCCCGGAACCGGTCGTAGAACGGCTGCAGGTCGTCGTCGACGCCGGTTGCGAACCGCAGCCGCGCGATGCCCGCCTCGGCCGCCGCCGCGGTGGCGGCGCGGGCGGCGAACAGCACGCGCTCGCGCTCCGGCTGGACGATCCCCACCAGCACCGGCTCGCCGTCGATCCGCAGCAGCCGCTGCAGCGCCGCTCCGCGGCGGCGCAGCAGCCCGTCCATCGAGCCGCCGCCAAGGCGGAACGGCCAGGGCGGGCGGACCTCGACGCGGACCTCGGCGGCCAGACCCTAATCCCGTCGCAGCAGGTGGACGTCGACGAGGACCGAGTTGGAGGCGACGATCTCGCCGAGGGCGCCGCTCTTGCGGCGCCGGCGCCGCGCCGGGCGCGAGCGGCGGCGCTGGACAACGGCGACGGTCGCGGCTCCGGCCACGAAGCCGGTGGCCGCCAGGGCGGCGGCTTGCCGGGCGGGCACGAGCGGCCGCGCGGGCTCTACGGCGCGCGTCTCGGCCACCACCGGCAGCCCGTCGACGACCTCGCCTTCGTCTTCTTCGATTTCACTCACGGGCTCGACAGCATGAAGGCTCCCCCGGACGGGTGCCTTCTCATCCCGTCTCGCCGCGGCGCTCGGGGTTGGGGTACGTCCGGAACACCATGTCCCAGTACGGGGCGCTGATCCCGAAGCCCTTCTCGTCGTCCTGGAAGTGGTGGCGCATGTGCAGCTCACGCAGGCGCTTCCCGAGCTGGGACTTGGGCGTGTGGTGGTGCAGCGCGTAGTGGATCTCGTCGTAGACCAGGTACCCGATCAGGAAGCCGGCCGCCACGCCCGGGGCGTGGACGCGCCCGGCGACGACGAACATCGCGCCGATCACCACGATCGCCAGCGGCACGCTCGCCGCGGGCGGCATCACGAGCCGCAGCGGGTCGTTCGGGTGGTCGTGGTGGACGCCATGGATCATCCAGTGCAGGCGCGCGCCGATGCCCTTCTCGGGCTCGAAGTGGAAGACGAGGCGGTGCAGCCAGTACTCGAAGAGGGTCCAGAGGGCATAGCCGATGAGGAGGAGGCCGGCCGTGTCCCACCAGCCGTCGCGCGTGACCGCGAGCACGAGCATGAACACGATGACGGGACCGTAGATGACCACGGGCACCGCCGGGTGCACGCGCGTGAAGCGATCGAGCAGCCTCGACTGGAACATGGGGGGCGAGGCCTTCAGGTAGTCCGTGCGCCGCATGAATACACGGTACCTCTTAGGCCGACCTAATTGGAAGCCAGCGTCCGCTCATAGACACGGAAGCGGCGGACGATCCGCCCGCCCATCGCCTCCATCGCCCGGTTCATGTTCCGGTTCGTCTCGAGGATCCAGCCCATCTCGCCCCACTTCTGCGGCCGCACGCTGGCCATGTCGAAGTGCTCGACGTACATCTTCGCGGCGATGCCGGTGTGCTGGTACTCGGGCTTGACGCCGAGGAAGCCGACGCGCACGCGGTCGGTGATCCGCCCGCGCCAGAGGAAGTACCACCAGCCCCACGGGAGCAGCCGGCCGTTCATCCGCTTGAGCACCTGGTTGATGTCCGGCACCGTGATCGCGACCGCGACGGTGTCGCCCTCGGCGGTCTCGGCGACCATGAACCAGTGCGGGTCGAAGACGAGGTGCAACTCCTGGGTGTAGGCGTCCAGGTCGGCCTTCGAGTACGGCACGAAGCCCCAGTTCTCGCTCCACGCCGAGTTGTAGACGTCGGCGAAGCGGTCCATGTCGTTGCGCAGCGAGCGGCGCGACATCTTGCGCAGCCGGATGCCGTGGCGCGGCTCGACATCGTCGGCCAGCTTGAAGATGACCGGCAGGATCTTCGAGCGGTCGGCGATCACCAGCTCCCACATGAACAGGTCCATCGCTTTCTGCAGCCCGGCCGCCTCGCACAGCCGCTGGTAGTACGGCGGGTGCCAGGGCTCCTTGACGAACGGCTCGCGCTCGAAGCCCTCGATCTGCACGCCGGACTCGTCGTTCATCGTGAAGTCCATCGGCCCGATCATGTGGTCGCGCCCGTGGGCGCGCAGCCAGTCCTCGGCGGCGGCCAGGAGCGCGGGCAGGATCTCCGGGTCGTCCTCGAGCTCGAGGAAGCCGAACATGCCCCACCGGTTCTGGTGGAACTCGTTGAAGTTCTCGTCGTACTGGGCGCTGATCCGGCCCACGACGAGGCCGTCGCGCTCGGCCAGGAACAGCTGCGCGTCGCCGTGCTTGAAGAACGCGTTGAAGCGCTTGTTGAGGAACAGGCGGCGCTCGATCCGCAGCGGGGGGACCCAGACCGGAGAAGTAGAGTGCAGCCGGAACGGGAGCTCGATGAACTCCCGGATGTCCCGCCGACCCTGCACGGGACGAACGACAAGCGACACAGAACGGCAAACTACAGAACGGCCCGGCAACCACCCGATGTCAGACAGATTCGCCAGCCCGGATATCGCCTTGCGGCGAGCCTCCGGCGATGTCTTCGCCAAGGTCCGCGGACACGAGCGCGCCGAGCAGCTGCGCGCGGCGCGCGAGGCCGATCTGCTGCCGTACTTCCGCCGCCTCGAGTCGCCTGCCGCGCCCGTCGTCGAGATGGAGGGCGCCGAGCGGATCATGCTCGGCTCGAACAACTACCTCGGGCTCACCGGCGACCCGCGGGTCATCCAGGGCGCGCGCGACGCGCTCGAGCGCTACGGCACCGGCCTGACCGGCTCGCGGCTGCTCAATGGGACGATCGAGCTGCACCTCGAGCTCGAGCGCGAGCTGGCGGAGTGGATGGGGACCGAGGAGGCGCTCGTCTTCACGACGGGCCACCAGGCCAACGTCGGCTGCCTGGGAACGATCCTCTCGCCCGGCGACACGGTGATCGCCGACTCCGGCGACCACGCGTCGATCCTCGACGGCTGCCTGCTCTCGCGAGCCAAGCTCCGCCCGTTCCGCCACGGCCGGCTCGACAAGCTGGAGAAGATGCTCGAGCGTGCGGTCGCCGACGGCGGCGGGGTGCTCGTGGTGGTCGACGGCGTGTTCTCGATGGAGGGCGACGTCGCCGACCTGCCGCGGATCGTCGAGCTGTGCAAGGCGCACGGCGCGCGGCTGATGGTCGACGAGGCGCACGCCGCCGGCGTGCTCGGCGCACGCGGCGCCGGCACCAGCGAGCACTTCGGCCTCGAGAGCGAGGTCGACCTGCGGATGGGGACGTTCTCGAAGTCGCTCGCCAGCTGCGGCGGCTTCATCGCGGGCTCGCACGAGGTGATCGACTTTCTGCGCGTGACGTCGCGGGCATTTCTGTTCACTGCGGCAGCGGTGCCCGCGGCGGTCGGCGCCGCGCTCGCCGCGTTGCGGATCATCCGCTCCGACGAGGGCCCCGCACTGTTCGAGCGCGTGCTCGACAACGCCCGCTACCTGCGCGAGGGCCTGCGCGACCTCGGCTTCGAGGTCCACGACGTCGGCCCGCCGGTGACCACGCCGATCGTGCCCGTCGTGGTGGGCGACGACTGGAAGGCCGTGCTGCTGTGGCGCGCGCTCTACGACGCCGGCGTGTACGTCAACGTCGCGCTTCACCCGGCGGTGCCGCCGGCCGGGGCGCTGCTGCGCACGAGCGTGATGGCGACCCACGAGCGGGCCACGCTCGACCGCGCGCTGCAGGCCTTCGCAGACGTACGCACGGGCTTCGAGGGCGAGCACGGACCGCTGCCCGGCGGGAGCCGCATATAGCACAAAATCCGCTCTGGCGCGTGATTTCCCATCGTCTAGAAAACACACGCTGCTTGCGAATTTCGAGGGCGGTTGAGAGTTGACCATTCACCCGCTTGATGTCTAGCCTGCGCCCTCGGTTGTGGCGCGTCGCGCGCCGGACGAAGAGAGAGGGAACGAGGAACGTGGGTTCGAGGGGCACCGGCTGAGCCGCCGGGGCCGGGCCCGGTACGTCCGTCGCGACGACCCAGCCGGTTGGTGTCAATTCAACTGGGGGCACGTTCGCACCACGGAGGTGTGGGTACGGCCCCTGCGGGGAGGTTCCATGAACGCAACTGCGACAGCTCCTGCCGCGCAGCACATGCGGGCGCTTGCGCAGGCGAACCGAGTTCGGCTGGCTCGTGCCGAGCTCAAGCGGCAGGTGGCTGAGGGCGAGACGTCTGTGGGCGACGTGGTGCTTGCGTGCCCGTGGGAGGCCGAGAGCATGACCATCAGCGATCTGCTGATGAGCCAGCACCGTTGGGGGCGTACTCGCTGCCGCAGGTTCCTCGCGTCGATCCCCATGTCGGAGACCAAGACGATCGGCTCGATGACCGATCGCCAGCGCCGGGCGCTCGCGTCCACGCTGGCGGGCGATCCGGTCTACCCGGTCCCTGAGCTCATGTGGAGCCGCGCATGACGTAGCGCTTCGACGCGCCGGCGGAGCGGTCGCTAAGCGGCCGCGCCGCCGGCGCTGGAGAAGCCGGGGCCGCGGGTCGCGATCTCGACGATGTGCCCGTCGGGGTCGCGCAGATAGATCGACCGGAACGACCCGCGGTCGAACACGTCCGTGCAGTCCACGCCCTGCTGGCGCAGGTAGTCGCGCCACGCGATCTGCTCTTCGGCCGTGTCGACGATCAGCGCGAAGTGATGCGTCGATCCCACTCCGACGACGCCCTTGGTCAGCTCCGGGTACTCCATGAAGCTCACGAGCATCCCCGGGGCGCCGTCGAGCGAGCCGAACCACACATGCCGCGTGCCGGGATCGTCGTCCGACGGGCCGTCGTGGACGATCGTCAGGCCGAGCAGGTCGCGGTAGAACGCGATCGTCCGCTCCAGGTCGCCGGAGATCAGCGTGAGGTGGTGCAGGCCGCGGAGCTGCATGCGCTTGTGCTCGGACACGGCGGGCAGCGTAGTAGAGCGGCGGTCAGCCCGCTCGGCGCTGGTAGGCGCGCCACAGCCCGCGGGCGCTGAGCGCGAGCGTGAGCAGCGCCCCCACGACCACGACGGGCCAGGGGACCTGCAGGAAGTACAGGACGGCCGCGAGCGCGACCGTCGGCACCCCGGCGAGCACGAGCGTGTGCGACCGGTAGCCGGCGAAATGCTCGCGCGCGGCGGTGTCGAGGCCGCCGAGCGAGCCGAGCGCGAGGCCGGTCACGAGCATCGCCCGGCCGTGCGGAGAGTCGTGCTCGATCAGCCCGAGGACGAGCAGCACGATGCCCGCCAGCACGCACAGCTCGACTAGCGGGAACGGGTGCCAGGGCGCCTTCGGGGGACTCACGGTTTCGCCTGCCAGGCGTCCGCCTGGCGGCGTCCGCCTTCGGCGACGATACCTATGGGCAGCCACCCGAGATCTTCACGACCCACCAGCCCATCAGCATCCCGAGCAGGCCGGCACGCGGGCGGACGTGGTAGGTGGTGCAGCCGGGGCGCCCGAGGTCGGCGTTGGTCAGCCGGCGCCACTTGTGCGCCGGCGGGTCCGCCAGCATCCGCTCGAGCTCGCCGGCCGCGACGGCCTGGCGCGCCTGCTGCGCGGCCGCGGCCGTGCCGAGCGTGCTCAGGCGAGCGGCCAGCGCGTCGCGGACGCGCTCGAGCTCACCCAGCGTCAGCAGCCGCGGGCCGGCGAGCGCCGGCGGGGCGGGGCCGGGGTCCAGCCGCGGGTAGGTGGAGACGACGACCGTGGAGAGCTCGCGCTCGAGCCGGGCGATCTGGGCGCGCAGCGTGCGCCGGGCGGCCGCCTCGTCGGTCGCGGCACCGGCACCGCGGATCTGCTCGATCGCTGCCATCGCTCCCCTGGCGGGCAGCGTACCACCGGATTCGAGTCCCTAGTGGTCGTGGCCGGGCCCGCCGGAATGCGTCGTACCTCCGGCCGCGGCCACTAAGCTCGGTTTGCCCGATGCCGCGAAACGATCCGACCGACACCGGTGGCCTGTTCATCGGCCGCCGTCCCGGCACCGGGCCGCTGCACTACCGCGGCACGCCGGAGCGGGGCGGCCCCGGCCGCCGCCGGGCCGACGCGACGCTCGCCCTCGCGGTGCTCGGCCTCCTGGTGCTGGTCTGCCTGACGCTGTGGGGGCCGCAGCCGGTGGCGTGGTTGTGGATCGGCTCGCAGGTCGACTACTGGTCCGGCTCCGTGACGCTCGGGATCGCGGTCGCGTTCGCCGGGATGATCGCGACGCTGATGCTGACGCTCGCGGTGGCGCACCGGCTCGACCATCTGTGGCGGCTCCTGCGTCGCGCGGCGGGCTACGAGCAGCGCGACGGCGTGCTCGTGCCGATCTTCGCCACCACCGCCGTGATCGCCGGGCTCGCGTTCCTCGTCTGGTTCGTGGTGCTCGAGGGCCCCGCTCCCAGCCTGGCGCCGCAGTGATCCGCAGGCTGCGCGACTACTACCGCCAGTTCGAGGAGCTGCCGCACGAGGAGGTCACGCGCGAGCTGATCGAGCGGCGCCACGCCGAGCGTGCGCAGGCGCTCAGCGAGGTGCCGCCGCTCGACCTCGCGTCGCCCGCCTGGCACGAGCCGCCCGACGCCGAGGCCGTCAACGCCGCGACATACGCGCTGCGGCGCGCCGTCAACGCCTATCCCGACCCCGCGCCGCTGTGCGCGGCGATCGCCGACCGCCATGGCGTCGCGCAGGACCGGGTGGCCGCCGGCCACGGCGCGGGCGAGCTGCTGCGCGCCGCGCTCAAGCCGCTCGAAGGCGAGGTCGCGGTGGCGTGGCCCGGCTGGGGCTACCTCCCGCGGCTCGTCGACGAGGCCGGCTGCACGCCGATGGCGGTCGAGCCAGAGGTCGATGCGCTGCTCGCCGCCGGCACGGACACCGTCGTCGTGTGCAGCCCGAATGACCCCACGGGCGCCCTGATCGACGTACGGGCCCTGGCCGACCGGCTCGACCAGGCTACCTGGCTGATCGTCGACGCCGCGCTCGCAGAGTTCGGGCCCGCAGACGAAACGAGCGCGCTGCTCGCGGCCCGCGAGCGCGTGCTCGTGGTGCGGTCGTTCTCGAAGGCGCACGCGATGGCCGGGTTCCGGGTGGGCTACGCGCTCGGGCCCGACGCCTCCCGGCTGGCGCCGGTGACCGGCGTCTCGGCGCCCGCGCAGGCGGCGGCGCTGTGGGCGCTGGCCGAGGGCGACGCGATCGTGGCGCGCCGCCGCGCGATCGCCGCCCGCGAGCGCGAGCGGCTCGCCACCGCGCTGCAGGACACGCCGTTCTCCTTCGCGGCCGGGCACGGCCCGCTCGTCTGGCTCGAGTCCTCCGAGCACGACGGTGCGCGGATCGCCGGCGGCCTCGCCGCGCAGCGGATCTACGTCACGCCCGGGAGCGCGTGGGGCGACGATCGCCACGTACGCGTCGCGCTGCGCGAGGGCGCGGCCACCGACCGGCTCAGCGCCGCGTTGCGCGACCTGTGACGCGGAACGACCCGCGCATGAACGGGTGGATCTTGCAGAAGTAGGTGTAGGTGCCGCGCCGCAGGTTGCCCGGCGTGCGCCACGTGACGCGGTTGGCGGCCGCCGTGACGCCCACCGGCCCGAAGCCGAGGTTGCCGGAGTCGAAGCGGACCGGCCCGTTGGCGAGTGGATAGGCGATCCCCGTCGTGCGGTTACACGGCGCGCGGCACGAGGTGATCGAGTGCAGGATCCCCTTGGCGGCGTCGCGGTTGACGAACTTCAGCGTGGCGCCCGGCCGGATCGTCGGCGGCCGGCCGCGCCTGCCGGTCCGCAGGAGGTCGCCGCGGCCGTACGTGAAGCCCCGGATCGCCACCGTACGGCGCCGGGGCGGCGGCGCCGAGAGCAGGCGCCGCGGGTCGGGCAGGCCGGAGAACAGGCCGCCGTGGTTGCGGTTCTCGGCCAGGTGGCCGTGCGTGAGTACGCCGCGCTTGTCGACGTCGACCTGGAACGGGTCTGGCCCGCTCCCGCCGGCGTGGAAGGTCATCGGGACGATCCCCATCGACTCGTACCAGGACGCGCGTCTGGAGTCGTACGTGGCCTGCACCGACAGGACGTCGCCGCGCTTGACGCCCACCGACCAGCCCGGCGGCGTCGCCTCCATCGCGACGTCCCACGACACCGCACCGGCGGGCTCGAAGTAGTGCGCGCGCGAGCGGAACAGCCGCACGGTGCGGCCGCCGCGCGTGAGGTAGACGTCATCCCACAGGCCGCCCGGGTGCAGGTGGCCCGCGCCGCCGAGCAGCACGCCGTCCTCGGCCACCGTGAAGCGGTTGAGCTTGTAGCCCGGCCGATGCGCCTCGCGGGGGAACGTGTACCGGCCGTCGCGGCCGCCGGCGCCGCTGTGCACGTCGAACACCGGGTACGGCTTGGGCGGGCCCATGACGTCGAGCCACAGCGTCCGGACCTCCTTCATCGCGGCGGCCGCGGGCGCCGTGTCCGGGGTGAACTCGAGGTCGTAGGTGATGTACACGTCGGTGGCGTTGGGCGTGAGGTTGTGGATCATGTGGTTCATCACCCACGAGTCGCTCGTGCGGTAGCGCCAGCCGTAGCCGGGCGGGGCCTGGATGTTCGTCTTCTCCTCGCCGGCCGCGTACGTCGGCGCGCCGTTGACGAGCCACACGCCGTGGTGCAGATGAATGACGTCGACCCGCGGGACCTCGCCGTCGACGTACGTG